>CAZPTT010000007.1:14878-70331 GCA_964589435.1 uncultured Pirellulaceae bacterium | reverse complement strand
CCCATTGAAGCGAGTCATCCAGCAACGGATCACCAATCCGCTGGCGAGTGAATTGTTGAAAGCAAAGAAAGCAACCGAGTTGAAGTCAATTGAAGTTGATTTCGACGGGAAGGATTTCTTTTTCAAAATTTAGCCGGAACGTCTGCAGTGGATCTTTAAACCGCGTAAGCGAAGAAATTGCATACAAGAATTTGTTACTCGCTCACGCGTCGAGTTTCGTTTCTGTTATTCACGTAACAGCATTTCAGGCTCGTTCGAGAACGTAATTCTCGAATCGTTTGTGAATTTTAAAAATTGCTCGTGCAAATTCAATCTGCCGATGGAGTCACCGCCTCCTTTTCGGGATGCTTTCCTCTCAACGAGATATTCAACACTTCCACAATCAAAGCAAAGAACATCGCGAAGTAGATGTACCCCTTATCCATGTGGGCTCCGACACCCTCGGCGATCAGCATAACGCCAATCAATATCAAAAAACTCAGGGCGAGTACTTTTAGCGTCGGATGTGATTCAACAAAACGGCTGACAGGCTCAGCGAACACCATCATGATCACCACCGCGATGATGATCGCGGCAATCATCACCTCAATGTCTTTGACCATTCCGACCGCCGTGATCACCGAATCAAGCGAAAACACAACGTCGAGTAGAGCAATTTGAATTAGCACACCCGCAAATAGTTTCTTCGTCGGAGCGACTTCATGTTCACCCGAAGCACCGAATTCGTCGTGAATTTCGTAAACACTTTTGCCGACAAGAAAAAGCCCGCCTAGGAACAGCACAATATCTTTCCACGAAACATCGTTGGCTTCATGGAAATGATTGGCATTAATTTGACCGAGAACCTCCGGGTCAATCTTGAAGTGGCCATCCGACGTGACCGCCGTTAACTTTTCAATAACGCCATTGGGAACACCGATATCGGTCAACTGGAAAACGGCAAACTCCAATCCATCCGCGTTGACGACCCAGAAGAGGGCTCCCAACAACGCCAGACGAGTGATCAACGCCAATGCCAGTCCGAGCTTGCGGGCCAGCGGTTGCTGCTCTTTGGGAAGTTTGCTCGAAACGATCGTAATAAAGACGATATTGTCGATACCTAGAACAATTTCCATCGCCGTCAGTGCCAACAGCGCGATTACCCATTCCATTGTTGCCGTTATCTTTCTTTATGTGATTCGCAGCTAACGTCGATCGTCGTTTCCAACGGACGAGTTACTTTTTCTTTTCTTCTGCTTTGCCGCCAAACAAATTACCAAAGCCGCCGAACAAATCAAACGAGGGCAGGGCAGATTCTGCTTCCTGCCGCTCAATATCCAAGAAACCGTGTACCGAGAACTGCGAGTCGGCTTTTGAGACTTGCATTTCCAAACCTCGAAACCAAGTCAACAAAGGGGCCGAGTGGTCGTCAGGCAAAACGGGTTTCGCAAACGAAGGCCACGCATCGGAGTACCACATCTTTCGCCCCGAAGGCAACTGCGTCAGGGCATATTCACCGCCAAGCGAACAAACCAGCTCGACATCCAACATGCGCTCGGCGGTTGTTCGAGCCAACTCCGGCGATATTCGAAATTGTTGCGTAAGCAAATTCAAAAATCGGACATTGGCAATCGAAGTCTGCCAGCTTCGGCGGTAGTTGACCGCGTTGGCCCAAGCATTCAAATCCGAATCTGACAGATCACCGACGGTCAACCGAATCTGTGCCGGTCGCTCGCTGTCGACTACCTTTAGATGCGGCTTCAATGCCTCTAAACGTCGCTGGTCAAACGACAACACTGAAAATCCGTCCCACTGCAATCGCCACAGCTTCAGCATTCGCGAATAAGTGTAGCCTAGCGGATCGGGAGTCCCGCCCAGCGCCGGCATCCAATTTGTATAACCGGGAGTGGGCCAAGCTCCGATGTAACCCGGCGTGTCGCGTAGCGTTTCAAGAGCCTTTAAAAATGAGGTTGGTCGCAAGTCAACATTTGGGTCGAGCTGATCCTGAACGGCTGCAAAAATTTGGTGCGATGGAACATTCGGATTACTCAGCCCGCCCTTCATGCTGGCTTGCAGCCGAATGATATCGTTGGGAGTCGCCGCAATCTCATGCTTCAGCGGTGGCCCCAGCATCGAAATCAGCCAACCGTATTTCTCCTCGCCAAATGGAGCAACGCGTGCATCGAAAGTGACACGTTCAACTTTCTCCCGAAACTCATAACGCTTGATCGCCACGAACATGGGATCCAACGACGGAATGCTCTCGGCAAAGAAAGCAGCGCGCGTAGCAAACCAATCTGCTTCTTCCGCCGTCACAGAATTCAATTCCAAATCGGGAATCGGAATAAAGAAACCGCGACGCCCCCGAATGGAATCAACCCATGTTTCGCCAACTGGATTGAACGTACCTCGATCGGGACGATAGCCGTAACCGATTGGCAAATAGCCGTTGTTGATCAAGGCTCGCACATTGGGAACCGAAACACCTTCGTTGTTGGCAACGAGTTGCGCCATTTCAAACAGCATGATGTCGGTAATGATACGATTACGTCGCCGAAGCTCAATTTGATAGGACGGCGTCAGCAATTGCTGAAAAAACTTCGACGACATGTAAACGAACACCGTATCGTCGCGGCTGAGTGGCATGTTGTAGCGGGCGTAGCGAAATTCATCCGATTTGCCAAGCGAACCGATGCCGTCAGCTGCCTCCAAAAATCGTTCGGCAATTCGTCGCGATGTTGTCATCAAATGAGCATCGCCTGCAACGGCATAAAAAGACCGGTATCGGTTATCAGGAGTCGATAACAATTCGATCGTGTGTTCGCCAAACTGGATCGCTTCCAACGTCACGCCAATGTCTTTGTTGGAGGCGACGAATTTATTTCGTTTGCTTTGCAGGTTCGACCGCAAACGCTTGGTGTTTTTCGCGTGCAGCATGACGCCGACCGCCGAGCCATCATCGAAATAAGTATCACTACCTATCACCGCGACGTCATCTATCAAATTCCCGCCGAACAGCTGATCGAACTCGGTTGATTGAATTGCCAGTTGGTTCAAGAATTTTGATTGGAGCTTGTACTTGAAGCCTCGCAACTGCACCATCTGGCCAAGATCGCCACCAAATTCCTCCATCAACTTTTGTAGCCAAAGTTGATTTTTCCAGGTACCGAATCGAAGATAAAAGCACTCTTCCGGGACGCAGTTCGCCAGTGGTTCAATGGCGATGTCATCAGGCAAATCGCTAACCGTCAGCGGCGTCCAACGGATCGCTGGAGGTACAGCCCGATCAGCAGGCGATTGGTCGATCCCAATCGACATGGCGTCTTCGATCGCTTCCAGTCGAATTGACTCGACATTGAAGAGCAAATCAAACGTCTGCATCAAGGGATCTTTTTTGCCGGCAAACTTTCGCGGAACTTCCAAGCCGAGCCGGCGACCGATCAACGATGTCAAATAGGTCTCGACAATTGGTGGATAGTCACCGGCTTCAATTTGTTGAGCGGTTGATTTGGTAAACGCCTGCCACCACTGACGAAAAAACCGATCAAATTGCCGCTGACGCGAGATTTCAATCGGCACCCGAACCGAAGCATCACCGCTACTTCGAATCGTAACATCAAGCGGCTGTTCACCTTTGAATAGGAACCAGACATGATGGACGTCGTCAGGGTTACCGTTCGAACGGCCCGTCACATTCTGTAAAAACGTTTTGAATGCTGAGCGAGTAATGACCGGATAAAGAACTCGGTTTTCGCGATCGGTTATTTGAGCTCCGCCGATACGATCGATCATTTCGTCACCGTTTTGCAAGCGAAATGAAACCCGACCGATTCCATAGGGAACGCCGGCGTGCGCTTCGGCTGCTACAATGACGGGCTTGTTCTGAACCATCAAATCGACCGGAAGATTGGGCGATGTGGTTGGCATCGCCTGCGGCTCTGGTCGTTGCCGGATTTGCGGAATGACGCTACCGGCTTTATTTGCGTTACCCGATTTATTTGCTTTTACGGCTGGTCGCTGGCCAGGAGTCGGTGCATCAATTTGAGGCTTTTGCGTCGCACTTGGTCGCTTGGCCGGCGTTGGCTGATTTTGACACGCCATCGATGGTTGATCACAAACAACGAGGATCGCCAACAGGCACAGCAATGTGATTATGGGAGTTTTCATAGAATCCATTTTCTTTGGAAAACGTTTCGCTAATTTTCTCGCAATGGTTGCTAAATTCAAAGCCCCATTGTGATCAACTTAGTCGAATTGAAGATTAAATTGCGTGAACCTCGATGCAGACCTCGGCTCAGATGAAGTTATCAACGTGTTGGTATTGCATGACTTAACAAACGTTCGCGATCGACCTTGAGAGATTCTTGAAATTGGAGCTTGAGAAACAAGATGGCGAATGAAATCAAACGAGCGGCGGCGGCTATCCACAAAAGTCGAGCAATCATGTTTTGCGCCGGTGCGGGCATGGGAGTCGATTCAGGATTGCCGGATTTCCGTGGCAACGAAGGATTCTGGAATGCCTATCCGCCTTTCAAAGAACTTGGGCTGTCGTTTTACGACTTGGCTGACCCAAAATGGTTTGACGAAAACCCGCGCCAAGCGTGGGGTTTCTATGGGCACCGGTTCAACCTTTACAACGCGACGCAACCTCACGAGGGTTTCGAAATCATGCGCCGCTGGGCGAAGGGAAAATCGGACAACTATTTCGTTTTCACTAGCAACGTGGACGGGCATTTTCAAAAATCAGGCTTCGCGAATGAACGAGTCGTTGAGTGCCACGGAAGCTTCTCTCACCTTCAATGCGAGAAGCCTTGTGACCGACACACTTGGCCTGCCGACGATTTGGAGATCATCGTGAACGAAGAAACAATGCTGGCAGAGGAATCGCTTCCATCTTGTCTCGAATGTGGCGCAATGGCTCGACCCAACATTTTAATGTTCGGTGATATGACTTGGATATCTGCTCGCCGCGACAAGATCGTTGATGGCTACGCGAGTTGGCTGGCTAACGTCCCAAGAACGGACATGGTGATTGTCGAAGTTGGTGCCGGCACTGCGGTTCCATCGGTTCGCAGGCAGTCGGAACAAGTTGCGCAATCGAAATACGCTCAACTAATTCGCATCAACATTCGCGAGAGCCAAGGGCCCGACGGCACGATTTCGATTGCCGAACCTGGATTGGCGGCGATTCGGGCCATCGATTCAGCGTTGGGAAGTTTGAACTGAAGATGCCCAGTTACTCGCCTTAATGTGTAACTCTGATGAGCGCTACTTGGGTAATATGCCGCGGGCAGTGACGCGTTAAGCAAACATGCTCACGCAAGCGAGAGGCATGGCACCGGTTCGCGTTCTGGAGATTTCCCGTTCTGGAATGTTCGCGTTCTGAAGAGTTCGCGTTCTGGAAAATTCGCGTTCTGAAGATTTCGCGTTCTGAAGATTTCGCGTTCTGGAGTGCTCTGGAGAGTTGGTGGTAAGAGATGCTACGACGAGGGAGGGAGTCAAAACCAAACCGTCGAAAGATTCGATCCACCGAGCAATCGTTTCTCAAACCTTACGTCAATTCACCCATAGGTTCTGAAACCTCGGTCAGTTTGACGATCACTGACCATTCGCTAATCTCATTGGAAGTGTCGTAAGTGACGCCGGGCTCCTCCTCGGCATTGACCACGACTTCGTCACCGTCAACAGGAAAGAAAATGTAGTCCAGCCCATCCGCGTCGACTCGCAAAAGCTCTCCCAACACAGGATGACGCATTTCAACGACCTTCGCATATCGAACGAGGCGATTGGATGGCGAATCCAACTGGTTAAAGAAAACCAAATCGACTTTGGCTCCGTCTCCGACAATCGTTTTGCATTCTTCCGGAGGGTCTTGAAAAAACCAATACTTCTGACGCTCGCCAAGCACCAACGTTTGATCCAACTCATACCAACCGGGAGTCCAGATTGCGTTTTGGATCACTATTTCCGTCATCGAGGTTTCCAACATTTGTGGGCGTCAATTAGTCGTTTCGAGGTTTCACAATTTTAGACGGAACGACGAACCTTTGCAATTTGGCTGACACAATGGAATCAAGTTTCAAGAAATGACATTCCGCTCTTTTAGCTGATCTATCAACTCGTCAGCTGATCTAAATAGTTTAGCGTCTAGGCCAGCGGCGACGGCTCCAGCAACATTCTCATCGCGATCGTCCATAAAAAAGATTTCCGACGGTTTCACCGGCTCACCAGTATCCGCCAAGAACCTTTCGGCGGAGCCAATCGCGTCAGAATAGATCTTTGCGTCTGGCTTCATCGATCGAGATTCGTAGCTGAGCACGAAAGTCTTGAATCTGTCCACCAAATCCGAATAGTTGTCTTGGACGTATCGCCAGTGGGCTTCGCAGGTATTGGACAATATGCCGATAGGAATCTTCGACGCCACCAATTGATTGATCACAGTGACAGTTGGTTGGTTGAGCGTAAAGATCTGACTACAGGCCAACATCAGCTCATCGACATTGACACTGGACTTGGACGCCTCGCAGAATTCGTCATGAAATTGCTGCGACGTTACTAATCCAGTCTCATAGCGATCCTGGAGTCCGCTTTCGAAGACAACATCTTTTGCCACGGCTTCCGAAATGTTGGCGGCCGCCGCAATCTGCTTGACGCCGACTGCATGGTCGAAGTTCAAGATCACGTTGCCTAAGTCAAAGTAAACGAATCGAGTTGTCATGTTATTCGCGAAAAAAAAAACGTGAGCGAGGGATTTTAGAACAGCCCATAATTGGCTAATTCAATTGACAGCTAAAGCTTTCATTCAGCAATTAACTGCCCCACCAACTGAACTACCGGCTCGTTGAATTAACTAAAACTTATCTAGCCGCTGGTTTGAGAAAAAGGTGTCGACCGGTCTTTTGCCAGTCTCGTTAAGTAGAAGTTTAAGTGTCCGGTTTGTAAAAGGGCGACTTTATTGCAACTGAATTCTCCATGCGGCAGGGCATATGCGACCAGCAGATTCAGATTACTTCGCAATTCAACGAGTAGGATCGAGTTTGTCGTGGATTGTGGATCGGCAGCGCACTCACCTAAAGTTGTCTTTGCCATGCAAACGCTTCGACAATTATCCAGTTGCTATGACATTCGTATAATGCTGGCTGACGTATAACCGCTCGCGAAAATGATCGTGCTAAATGCGTCCGTCGCTAAGGAAATCACTTCGAGGAATTTTTCGTTTATGTCTACCATCACTGAAACCAAGCCATCCAATCTGCAGGAAATTATCGATAGCGGTTGGAAATCCAAAACTGTCAAGCAAGAAATTCGCGACAATTTTCTGCGAATGCTGGCGGCCAATGAAGAGCTGTATCCTGGAATCGTTGGATACGAGAACACAGTCATTCCAGAAATCAATATCGGCCTGCTTTCTGAGCATGACATGTTGTACCTTGGCGAAAAAGGTCAAGCCAAAAGCCGCCTGATGCGTGGCCTGGTTCGATTCCTTGATGAAGAAGTGCCTTACTTGGACATTCCCGCCGCTCCTTTTCACGAAGACCCACTCAATCCGCTTAGCAAGGTTGCGAAGGAATTCGTCGCGGCGCACGATCCGAAAGATGTTCCGGTCAAATGGTGGAAGCGAGAAGATCGCTATGCCGAACGATTGGCACCCGGTACAAAATTCGCCGACATCATCGGCGAAATTGATCCGGCGAAACTGGCCGGTGGCAAAAGTATGTCTACCGAAGAAGCCCTTCACTTTGGCTTGATTCCGCGCATGCACCGAGGCATCTTCGCGATCAACGAATTGCCCGAGTTGGACGAACTGGTTCAAGTCGGCTTGTTCAACATTCTTGAAGAACGCGATGTACAAATCCGTGGCTATCCCGTTCGATTTGATATCGATGTCATGATTTTGTTCTCGGCCAACCCATCGACCTTCAATCGAAGTGGCAAAGTCATTCCGCAGTTGAAGGATCGGATCGGTAGCCTGATTCAAACCCACTACCCGGAAACGCGTGAGCGTGGCATTGAAATCATGGAACAAGAATCGCACGTCGAGCTTGATGGCGAATTTCCGGTGCGCGTCCCGTATTTCATGCGAGAGATTTGTGAACAAATCACCATCCAGGCGCGAAAATCAAAATACGTCGACCAACAGTCCGGCGTTAGCGCTCGATTTAGCTTGGCCAATTATCGAACGATGGTCTCGAGCGCTCGGCATCGCGGCGTCATTCTCAATGAGAAACCAGCCGTGCCGCGCATCAGCGATCTGGGGCATCTCTATGCTTCCTCTCTGGGAAAACTCGAACTTGACTTGATGGGCTCTCATCAAATGTCGGAAAAGCAAGTCCTCGACAGCATCATCGCCGAAGCGATCAAAGTCGTGTTCGAAGAGTATGTGACCGAGCATGGTTTGGATGAAATCTCAGAGATTTTCGGTAAAGGCGTCAAAATCGAAGTCGGTGACCTTGTTCCGTCGTCGCAATATGCCGAACGCTTAAAACGAGTTCCGCCGGCGTGGGAAAAAGCCTTCGAGGTCAACGCGTCCTCAGAAGATGCAGTTCGAGCATCCTGCGTCGAGTTTATTTTGGCTGGGCTGTATTCAATGGATCGAGTTTCGCGTGGACAGTCGCATGGCCAATCGAGCTACGAAGTTTAAATCGTTGGCAATGCAATGAACTTAATTCGACCACACGTGAGACCATGAGCAACAAAAAGAAAATCGGCGGCATTGTACATTCTTATATGAAGTACGATCCGATCAAATTCCCAAGCCCCTCCCAACCACCACCCGACTTCGTCAGCCCGATGATGAATCAGATGATGGCCTACGGCTCGATGCGTGAATTGACTGAGGAAGAGCTGATGCGCGCCGTCAAACTTGATCCCGAGCAGTTCAAGAATTTGGGGCCAAGCATCGACATGATGATGGCGACTTTGCTGGAACGAAAACGAAAGATCCTGGAAACCTATGAAACGCGAACGGTTCAAAATCTGGCCAAGAAGTCGTTTCGCAAGAAAGCCAAGAGTTGCCCGCCAGCCGAAGCCAAGATGAAAGAAGCAGTTCAAGAGGCGGTTGAACGAGAGCAACTCTACGATCTCGAATTGCTTTCTTACGAGGTTGGCAACGATGCCGATCCATTGGCTGTGTTTTTGTTTGGCTTGATGGGACGATTGGCGGATAAGTACCAGATCGACGAACTGGCAGCCAATTACGTTTTTACCGGCCGCGAATCGATGACGATTCCGAAAGCGATTGAGATCAAAGAAGAGCTGGAGAAGATCGACGAACTGTTGCAACAGCTTGAGGAGGCGCGTGAAACGGCGCAGATTTCCATCATCGACATGGAACAGCTTGGCGAGTTCATGAACGATCAGGACATGCATTCGCTTGAAGAAATGCAACGCAACATTGAAAATTTCGTCAAAGAAGCCGCCGAGCGCCAAGGGATCGCCAACAAAGACGGAAAGTTTCAGTTGACGCCTCAAGCCTATCGAGTCTTCCAGGGCAAATTGCTGGAAAAAATCTTCAGCAACTTGCAAGCCTCAAAAACGGGTCGGCATGAAGGCAACATCAACGGCGAAGGAGCGGTCGAGCTGCAATCAACCAAGCAGTATGAGTTTGGGGATTCGCTGACACACATGGACATTCCGCAAACATTTATCAACGCGATGTTGCGTGGAGGAAGCCAGCTTCCAATTCGACTGAAATCCGAAGACATCGAAATTCATCGGACTAAGAACAATCCAAAATCTGCCACCGTCGTGATCATGGACATGAGTGGCTCGATGCGATACGACGGCCAGTACATCAATGTCAAACGCATGGCGCTGGCGATGGATGGGCTGATTCGCAGCGAGTATCCTGGCGACTATCTGAACTTCATTGAAATGTACACGTTCGGTAAAGTCCGCAGGCAGGGAGAAATCATCGACCTGATGCCCAAGCCCGTCACGATTCACGACTCGTTCGTCCAACTCAAAGTCGATATGAGCCGCGAAGAAGTCAGCGAGCACATGGTGCATCAGCATTTTACAAACATCCAGCATTCGCTCCGGCTGGCTCGACAACTGTTGGCAACACAAGACACTCCAAACCGCCAGGTCGTGCTGATCACCGATGGCTTGCCAACAGCCCACTTCGAAGACTCAACGCTGTACATGCTTTACCCGCCGCACCGGGCCACTGAAGAAGCGACGATGCGGGAAGGTGCGCTGTGCGCTCAGGATGGAATCACGATCAATACGTTCCTGGTTCCAAGCTGGTCTCAATCGGAAGAGGACATCCGATTTGCCCATCGTTTAAGTGAGCAAACCAAAGGCCGCGTCTTTTTCACTGCCGGCGGCGACCTCGATCGGTTTGTCGTCTGGGATTACATGAATCGCAAACGAGAAATTATCAGTTGAGCTGAGTCATGGTTTTTCTATCGAATTCTTCGATGTATTGCTTACTCCTTCTCGGCTCGTTAAACCCCAATTCCTTTCAATGAACATTGAAAAGAAACCCGACGCGTAAGTATTAAAGCTACGGTGTTTTTGTTAGGGGCGAAGCTCCGGTCGTTTACCTAGCCCAGCTTGAAGGGCTGCGGGCTCAGGCCTCAATAATTCTTAGTTCAAGTTTTGCAAATTTTGCCTATTCAGCCATTCGTTCGCGGTCGCCACTTCGTGGCTTTGGCTATCAAGTCAAACTAAACCGCGGGCTCACGCCGCGCGGCTATATGCGGTCGCCACTTCGTGGCTAAAAAAATGCGAAACTAGAACTTAGGGGCAAAGGCGTGGCCGTTAATCGGTACAACATTCGACGTTTATAAACTGACGAGCCACGACAAGAGCGCGGGTAACTTACTCTCAATCGCGTGAGCATTACGGCAGCCGCTGTTCATCATCGATTTCAAAATGAAACTTGAATTTTCTTCATCTTGCTGGAGCGTGCCGTGACCGACCTCCAATCAATCGCTTGGCCATCGACAACACGTTCGACAGGCATAAAGAAGTTTCCAATTCCAGCACGTTCTTGTTTCGATAATTCCAAACCACTTTCGTTGGCTACATTTCGTGACACGACCAGTAGAAAATAGTCGATGCCTTTTCCGCCGGTCGCACTAACTTCGACGTTGAATTCGCCATTGCGATCGGCTCGGACGACCGCACCGCCAAGCTTGGTAACATTTTCGATGCCAAGATTATCGAGTGCTTGAAAACCTGCGGGACTGACCAAAGCGCCTTGAGCTCGCATTTCTGGCTTACCATTTTTGGGTAGCAGCATGACGACGGCTCCCTCGTCGGGACGTCGCCCCTCTGCGGTTTGAAACTCAACCACGCCAGAAATTTGGCAGTCAAACTGGGCAAGTTCATCCGGTTCGGTACCAGATGTCAAACTACCAACCATCAGACCAAAAATAAAAAACGTGGTCGCGATCACACCCAATAGCGCCGCTTGGAAATAGACGATCCACCGAGGAAGAACGATCGTTGGATGCTGCGATTGATTAACGCGACGACCATTGGATGCTGACGAGGGCGCGTCGAATTCGGAATCGGGGTTTGTCAATTCTTTGTTCGCCGCCATGATTGTCAAACCGATTGAACATTAAATAAAGTTGGTACGTTTTTCGTTTCGCGGATTGGAATCATGTGAACCACCGCGTCGCCGCAAGACCTGATTATTAACCGGAAATACCGTTTTGCACTATAATAGATCCGAGCAAGGCAAAAAAGGTTTCATTAAACTCCCAAGGCAGGCTATGGAATTCTCAATTCAATCTGAAAAATGTGTTGCCAATGCTCCATCGTTTTCTCCACAGTCAGCCTATTGCATCTGGCCGTTCCTCTTTCAATTGCTGGCAATCGTTTTCGTTTGCGCCTCGCCAAAACTTTCAATAGGGCAAGGTATTCAAAAAGTCGTCACGATGAAATCCGGCTTGCAGGTCGAAGGAGAACTTTCTGGCGTACCGAAGATCGAGGCTGGCTCCGGAGTATTTCTGGAATATGGAACGCAACCAGTTGTCCGAATCGATGATGGTCTTCGGCGCGTCTATGTCAGTTTCGATCGGGTTCGCAACCTAGGTGGATCATCACGCAACGAAATTGAGATCCCAATAAAGCAGAATGCATCTGGTGCCGGGGGCACCAATGCTTCGATTTTGGGGATAGGGCAGTTTAACATTAATGGACACCGTGAGTTCACCGTTAGAAGTATAAACGGGAACCCGGTTACCTACTTGCAGGCCATTACCAAGGTCACTCCGCGTTATTGCGAGGTCGAAACACTCGTCGGCATTCGCCCGCCGTTGAATTGGAAAATGAGTGTTGGAACCAGCACAATTCCGACGGACGTTTTACGCAATGTCCTGCGATCACAGATTTTCGATCAGGAAAACTCCACAGATTACATTCGCGTTGCTGAGTTCTTCTTACAGGCCCAAAAGTATGACCTCGCGGCGGAGGAATTAGCATTCATCGAATCTATCTTTCCAGAGTTGGGCGACCGTTTTGCTGACAGCCGTTCCGCCATTCGCCAGGCACGTGCCAACCAGATCCTCGACGAAGTCCGGCTACGTTTATCGGTAGGTCAAACCGACTTCGCGACCTTGATGGCTAACCGCATCGGAGAAAATTCACAGGGCTTAGCGATGGCAGTCGCTGCCGAGTTTCGCGACATCCAACGCCAGTACGATGATGGCCAAAAGGAACTGCAGAAAACACGTGACTTGTTCGCTGACTTGTTGACGAAATTAGAGAACGTCACTCCGAAAACAGAAACAGCCATCAAACAATTGAAAGATGAGCTGGAAACGGATCTGAATTCTGTAAATCGCTTGCGGCTATCAGCGTTTCAACGCTTGGCGACGGATGACACAACGCCCGCCGGACAAAAAATTGCTTTGGCCATCAGTGGCTGGGTGCTTGGCAGTAACAATGCATTGGACAACATTGCCACCGCAGAGGATCTGTTCACGGTCAGGGATCTAGTCGTTAATTATTTACGAAGCAAAGATCCTGGCGAAAGAGAGTTCATTCTCAAGGCGATTGAGGAATATGAAGTTAAGGAGCCTGAGTACATCGCTCAGATCCTTTCCCAACTCAATCCGACTCATGCACCCAACTTAAAAAATTACACGGCCGCCAAACCAATTGAATTCGAGGTCGAAATGCCGGGCCCCGAGATCGCTCCAGCACCTCAAAAATTTCGCTGCTTGGTTCACCTTCCGCCTGACTACAACTCTTATCGCCGATATCCACTATTGATCACGCTGCCGGGTGGTCGTCAAACCGTCGAACAACATCTGAACATGTGGTGCGGAGGTCATTTGCCCAAACTCAATACCAGAGCGGGGCAGGGCATGAGGAATGGGTACGTCGTGATGGCAATCGATTGGCAAAAACCTGGCCAGAACTCCTATCAATACTCGGCACTGGAACACGGAACGATCCTCAAAGCCATGCGAATGGCGTTAAGAAAGTTTGCCGTCGACACCGATCGGGTATTCATCTCAGGCCACGGAATCGGCGCTGAAGCCGCCTACGATGTTGGGCTATCCCATCCGGAGCATTGGGCGGGAATTCTTGGCACATCAGGAAAAATGGACAAGTACCTCGATCTTTACGAGAAGAACAAACACGTTGCGCTTCCGATCTACAGCGTGGCCGGCCAGAACGATTTTGAAACTATTAACGCCAACAAAGACCAGTGGAATCGTTGGTTGGTCTCGCGACACTTTATGGATTGCACAGTCGTTCATTATCTAGGTCGAGGTAATGAATTGCTTGCCGAAGAAATTCCAGAAATGTTCAAGTGGATGGCAGCCCAGCGGCGGCGCAACCCGGACAAAAACGGATTCAGTTTTGAAGTCAAAGCCGCGCGGCCTTGGGATAGCTATTTCTGGTTCCTCGAATTTCATGGTGTTCCAGCAGACATGGTTATTTGGCCACAACAATTCAAGCCAAAAAATGTCCGCATGGCCATCGAAGGAGAAACCAAAGCCGCCAATCCCAATATTTTCCGTATCGGCCCCGCCGCGGGCAACATCGATAGTGACGCGACACTTTGGCTCTCGCCGGAGTTCGTAAATTTTAACGAACAGATCCAAATCAAAGGCCGTGGCAAGAACTTCAAAGGCAACGCAAATGCCTCTATCAAGGTCATGCTCGAAGACGTCAGGCGACGAGCCGATAAGAAGCATCCCTATTGGTCACGGATCGATTGTAAAGATTTGATTTGGCAAGTGAATAACTGAGCTGACCAAGCAAAGCTCTATCTAAACAAGATTCTGATAAAACGAGATTGTGACGGGCCAAGGATCTGGCGAATCGGAATTTTAACTTTTTCGTGCCGCCGACCACACGTCCGCGAGCGAGTTCTAATTCGGTCGCCACATCGCGAACCCAAAATGATCGGATGTGTCATCTGAGTTCCGCCGCTCGAAATCGAATCAGACGATCTGTTCAACGAGACTGAGAAGAATGATGTTCGAAAAATCCATCCAAGCAATCGCCCGTGTGCTGCAAAAGGATCCCAGTATCCTGTTCATTACCGGCGCCGGCATCTCCGCCGATTCAGGACTGCCGACTTATCGCGGAGTCGGTGGTCTTTATGACGTCGACGTTACCGAAGAGGGTTACGCGATTGAGACAATTCTGTCCGGTTCAATGTTTAAAGAAAACCCGGCACTTACATGGAAGTACCTCTACCAGATTCGCAATTCAGCCGTTGGGGCGACGTTCAATCGAGGGCACCAGATCATTGCCGAGATGGAGCAAGAGTTCTCGAGAGTCTGGACGCTGACCCAAAACATTGACGGCTTTCACTCAAAAGCGGGAGCCGAAAACATGATCGAGATTCATGGCAACATGACTCGCGTTCTCTGCACCCAATGCCATGGAAGTTTTTTGTCTGAACAGATCGATCAGCCAGACGATTTTCTACCGCGATGCCCAGAATGCAGCGGACTGGTGCGCCCGAACGTCGTTCTATTTGACGAAATGTTGCCCGACGCGGCGTTGAACTGCCTCCGCGAACAGGTTGGAATTGGTTTTGGGTTGGTCGTAAGCATCGGAACTAGCTCAGCGTTTCCGTATATCCAGGAACCCATTTACTTGGCCAAACAGCAGGGCAATCCGACGGTTGAAATCAATCCGTCGGAAACGTCGCTTTCGAGAGAGGTGGATTATTGCATTCCTCTGGGAGCCACCGAAGCCCTTGAAACGATTTGGTCGGCCTACCGAGAACTGAAGAAAGAACCGGCGTGAAGCATGCAGGGCTGTTCAATTAGTGAATGAAGTCGAGCACCTTCATTTTTTAGCAGCACAGCGCGAGCCGTCCGGTTTTGCACGCACAGGGTGGCTTGCGCCAAATTCCTCGAACCTGGACTTTAGTGTCACTCGAAAGAAAAGCGCGCCATAACGAACAAAAGACGCCATATCGAAGAATGGGTGCCATGCCCTCGCTTTCGTGGGCATGCCTCCAACCGACGCTCAAACCGCAGAGCTACCGTCAGTTCGAATACTGCTACCGCTTCGGGTTCTTTGGCTTTGTACCGCCGACCTTCTCTACGACATCACTTACTGACTTTTTTTTTAGTAAACATCCAGTGACACGCCATCCATCTTTTTCCGTTTCCATTACCCAGCCGGTTGGCCCAAGGTAAGGTGCAATGCTCTCTGCATAATTCTTGGGCAACTTCGAACCGTCCAGTTTCTGTTCGCGATCTTTTTTCTCAGCCTCGGTTTCAAATTCTTGCTGGAAAGCCTTGTTGAGAATCTTGGCCATCACCGTTCGAGAATTCCCCATCTTTCCCGATCGCAACATTTCGTAGTTGGTTTCCAACGCTCGATCGACGCGACCGAATTGGCGGAAACTCACTCGATCTTTGTTGGTCAGCTTCGACAATGAATCAGCGATCTGCTGATAGTCTTCCGTTTCATTCAAAGCGACCTTTTGTTTGGAAACCAGCAGCTTCTTCAAGTAGTTTTTGTCGTTCGCAATCAGCAGATGGCCTTTGTGCATTACGAAGTACTTTTTCTCGAAAAGCGAAAACTCAGGCTCTTCACCTTCTTCATCTTCGTCTTCGTCCGACTCTTCATCAATTCCGGGCAACTCAGGCAGATCAATTTCAGTGCCCAAATCTTCTTCTTCGACAGCTTCAACTTTAATAACATCAAAACCAGCGAGCTTAATCATCTCACTATTTCCCCGCCCGATAGCTCGGCGAATGCTCTTGAAAACAAAATCAGTGTCGCCGTTGATTTTTAATCCGATGACGACTCGCTCGCTATCCTCAGTGATTGGTCTTTCAGTTGTCGAGATCACAGTCACCTGATTGCCAAGCATGCCAACCAATTTCTTGATATCTAACTGCATGTCCGGATCGACCTTGAAATCCTTGATCATCCGCTCGAAGTCACCTTCTTCCAAAAATGCGTCATAGAAGTGACCAATGCTGCCCAACAATTTCGTGAAGTTCCAGTTGGCGGAGAAATAACCAGACACGTTGGCTGGCACCCAAGCGGCCGGCTGAGGCGATCCGTTTTCATCGGAGCTAAAATCAAATAAGCCGTACACTCGTTTTTGAACCTTGGCAACTTTGTCACGAGGAACATAAATAAACTCCCGGTGCAACATTTCGTGATTGCCGGTCGACAATGAAATATTACCGCCGACGCCACGGATTCCGTCCAGTCCTTCGTCCTTCAGGATGGCCGCCCAATCGTTCTTGTGCGGGCGAGTATCTTTCTCTTCGTCGGCAATGGCTTGCGCCAGCTCGATGTAGCCAAAGATATCGACGTACCAACTGACATGAGGAGTAACACTCTCGATCTGAGAGTGCGTTCGAATCTGCTGAAACGCCTCTTGATTGGCAAGCGTGGTTTCTTTGCGGATACCATTTGGATTGGCAAGGCGTTTCATGACATCGCGAAAGATGTCTTCGTTATCAGCCGCCAACAACCATCCATTGTGAATGACTTGAAAACTCACTTGGCTGTGGCGAAGCCGCTTTGGATTCTTGATTGTCGTTTTACTAACGCTGACTGAATTGATTTTGATTTGTTCACGAACAGCGTTACGATTCTTTACCAACTGAGCCGTGGCTTTTTCGAGCAACTGTTTGGCCTTGTCAGCGGAATCGCCAACTTCAACCAGCATCACCATTCCATGCGATCCCCGAGCAGGCTTGCCGCCGTCCCGAGCTTGCATGACGCCGGCAAGGCAAATTTCGCCTGTGTCCAGTTCGGCCAAGTCTTCAACCTGAAGCCCCAAGCGGACATTTTTTTCTTCGAGCCAACCCTTGGCTTGTGCGCGAAAGCTGTCAACAAATGGCTTGATGGTTGGGTCTTTGGCGAGTTGTCCGAACTGAGTTTCTTCGAACTTCTTTTCTAGTACGCCAACGTTGGGAACGGAAAACCACGCCCGTGTAGAGACTGGCAGGAGGTTCTTGCTCTGAATTTCAGCAACGGCCTTTTCGGCGGTCGCCTTCTTAGCACTCGCCTTCTTCGCAGCAGCCTTCTCTGTGGCGACTACGGGCTTGGGCGAATCTTTTTTTGCTGATGATTTCTTATCATCAACTTGCTTCTCTTTGTTGGGCTTGTCGCCCTCGACAGGAGTGGCTTTCTTCTCGGTCTTGGCAGTCGTTTGTGCGACTGCTGAAGTGCTGGAGAGAAGAGTAAAACCAATCGCAACACACAAAAGAAAACATAGTAAACGCCTGATCACCGAAATCTCCTTTTGGCGAAATGATCGCCGAAATTGACGGACTTTGCGATCCGTTGCTACAGCCAGATACCCTACTAGTATCGGCCAGACTACCTAAACTGAAGACACCAAATCCGCTGATCGGTAAACCTTGACTCGATTGCCTAACAAGACCTGATCCTCTCAGACCTGAGTCTCTCAAAAAACGCTCAATTTCCTGACGTCTTTCGGGCTTTCGTCGCTAACTTGAACATCCACGCGATATTCAAAAAAAACCATCATATCCTCTCTCATCGCATCAGCGACTTAATATAGGGAGTCTGGAAAACGAGCGAAAGATCTTTCAGTTAGATTAACAACGACGTTAGCCGTGCCACATATCCAATGTTCCCCACTCTTAACAGCAATGCCGTTCGAAAAAGTAAGACCACCGTTAGGGGTGCGCGAGCGTAACAATGCGAGGCGCACGGTCTATTGGGACGATTTACCGCAGAGTTTGCGATCAAACGCAACGATTTTGAAGTTGAGCGCTGTCAAGCTTTTTAGACGATGCGGTCAGACGGAGGCATCATGGCCAAGTCTACGCAACATGGCCAAGCTAAGGCAACACTACCGAATCTAAGCAACACGGCCATTGACCAGATTAATCACCTTGTCCGCTTCGGCGGCAAGTCGATCGTCATGGGTGACCATCACCACGGTCAAGCTTTCGTGCTTTCGCAGTGAATTCAATGTTTCCATGACCTCTCGGCCATTCTCGGCATCCAGATTGCCTGTGGGTTCATCCGCAAGTAACACGGCCGGTTCCGAAATGAGGGCTCGTGCGATGGCGGTTCGCTGCATTTCTCCACCTGACATCTGGTTGGGTTTGTGAGTCATGCGATGGCTCAGGCCTACCATTTCAAGCAGCTCTTCAGCGCGTTTTTTGTAAGCACGCTTATTCTTGAGATAGCCAAAGAACGAGTCTTGAACCATCCGCGGAACAAGTACGTTTTCCAAAGTCGTTAACTCAGGTAGCAAGTGATAAAACTGGAAGATCATTCCAAACTCACGATTTCGAATCCGCTCTTTTCGGCGTGCTGGCAAATTATCGATCCGTTCATCACGAAAATGGATTTCGCCTTGATCGGGTGCGTCCAAGGTTCCCAGCAAATGAAGCAATGTACTTTTGCCAGAACCACTTTGACCGATGATCGCAGTGAAGTCGCCTTCGTTGATCTCTAGGTCGACGCCCTTGAGAACTGGCACTTCGAATTTGGCTTTGTAAAAGCTTTTGTGAAGATCTTTGACAGCCATCACATTTGTCTTGGCGATCTTCAGCGGCGCACCGCCTGAACGAGAGTCGGCCGTGTTGGCAAGTGGATCGTGAGTATGTAATTTTGGTTTGCGAGCGACATCACTCATATCGTAGTGCCTCAACAGGGTGAAGACGCGCGGCCCGAAGTGCAGGTAGCACGCTGGCCAAAACAGCAATGGAGATCGCACCAGCGGCGACGCAAAGCACCATCCAAGGGCTGACGATCGTAGGAATTTCCGCGAAATAGTAAATCGTTGGATCGAAGACTTCGCGGCCAGTTAACGCGCCAATGACATCGGCGATTTCGTTGATGAATCGGACGAACAGCAGGCCGAGGATAATCCCCGCTCCTGTGCCAACGGAGCCAAGTGACATGCCGTAGCCAAGAAAGATCGACATCACGCCCTGGCTGGGTGCTCCCAGTGCTTTCAAGATGCCAATGTCACGAGTCTTCTCAACGACAATCATGAAGAACGTTGCCAGAATACCGAATCCCGCAACGGCGATGATCATGAACAAAAGGATGTTCAAGATCGTCAATTCCATGTCGACCGCACTGAGCAGTGGTGCTTGAGAGTCCAGCCAAGTATGGATGTCGTAGGGATACTGATGTGGCGGAAATTTTGCGATGAGTTTGTCACGAACGGCCGTCAGATCGGCGCCTTCTTTAAGCTTGATTTGAATTGTCGAAACGGTGGCTTGGCCCGTCAACGGATCGACCATGCCGCGGATTTTCTGTAGCTCGCTCAATGGCATGAACGCGAAACTTGAATCGTATTCGTGCATGTTGGACGAATAGAAATCGACGATCGTGCAATTTTCGCTTACCGGTTGTGCGTTAGCACCGACGGTCGGAAACATGACTTGGACATCGTCGCCGGGTTTGACCATAAACAGATCGCTGATCGTACCGTCTTCAGCAGCAAACTTGCGACTGGAGATGGCGATCCCCAAAATGATTCCCGTGTATTGGTCTTTGCCTGGATCGAACAAGTCCTCGACGGCGATTTTCGGTCGCAGGCCAGCATGGGGGTCGAAGGGACTGAACTTCTGAACGCCAGTTAATTCTGACTGAGAATTCAATTTTCCGTTTGGTTCACTGACACCGGCAACCGAATCGGCGGAATGAACTTCGTTCAAATCGGGTGCTACATCTGGTAGTGGGGCGAACCGCATGACAGGTTCTTGCTGGTCGTCAGGTTCTTCATCGAAGCCAACGGTTCGGACGGCTGGAGAAGGAACTCCGCTGCTGAATTGATTGGTGCCGGGGTCGTCGGATATTTTTTGAGCGGCGATATCATAGAGCGAATGTTGCCGAGATAGGAAAGCCTCTTGGGCTTTGATGGCTTCAGCTTTCTGTCGCCGATACGGCCAGCCTGCATTTTCAAGGCGTTCGCCGTAGCCGTCGTTTTCAAGTTCAAACGAAAAGTTGGTTTTCTTGAGTGCGTTGGTCAGGTACGGTTCAAAATCCGTAACTTTGCCAAACGTCTCGTCATCGATTCCCAACAACATGACCTGCTGGGTCCACTGACGCCCGTGAAAATCAAACGACAACAAGGCTGGGTTGCGGACGACGGTTGTTAACGCCTCAAGATCATCGCCCACGACTTCACGAACGATCCGGAGATGCTCTTCTGGATAAGAGATTTCACCAAGCAGTGGAGCTGCGATTTCGACATCCGACAGAATGCCGTGAAGTCGGCTTTTCATCTGATCGACGAAACCGGACATGACGCTATTAACGACGATCAAAGTCGCAACGCCGAGCGTCACGCTGACAATCGACGCCAATGCGATAAAACGTGTCTTGAGATATCGCCAAGACAACAGCAGTTTGTACATCGCCAATCCTTTGGCTGGTTTGGTTGTTCGTCTGATCCACGTCAAGCGTGCGCCAACCTCTTGTTGGCAAATCGAATGATATGGTTACGGCGAATCTCTGAACTAGTTCGTCTCCGCTCGCAACAATGGAAACAAAATAATGTCACGAATGGATGGTGAGTTTGTCAGAAGCATGACAAGTCGATCAATACCAATTCCCAGTCCGCCCGCTGGTGGCATCCCATTCCGAAGTGCCCGCACGAAGTCATGATCCATTTTGGCCATCGAATCCTCCTCGGACATGCCTTCCAATTGGGTAGCAAACAGTTTTTCCTGCAGATCTGGATCATTCAGTTCTGTATAGGCATTCGCAAGTTCCATCCCGTTAATGAAAAGCTCAAAACGCTCGGCGATATGGGGATTGTCTTTCTTTCGCTTCGTCAAAGGGCAAATGCTGGCGGGATAATCAGTCACAAACACCGGCCCAACCAGCTCATCCTCAACTTTGGCCTCAAAAACTTCGTTCTTGATGACGTCTGCATGTTTGCCATCGGTTGGGATCCCGAGAGACTCGGCAAGGGTCTTTACGGCGTCTGCGTCCTGTGGGTCGACTCCCGCATGCTCAGCAAATAGTTCGTCGTATGGCTTGCGAGCAAATGGCGCGGTGAAGTTTACTTGCGTATCGCCATAGGGAACGATTGTGCTAGCTCCGATTGCTTTCAGTCCGTTGGTGATGACGGCTTCAGTAAGATCCATCATCGATTCGTAGTCACCGAAAGCCTGATACACCTCAAGCATGGTGAACTCAGGATTGTGCTTGGGGCTGATGCCTTCGTTACGGTAAACGCGTCCAAGCTCGAAGACGCGTTCCATCCCACCGACCATCAGCCGCTTGAGATGCAGTTCCAACGCGATCCGCATATTCAACTGCATGTCGAGTGCGTTGTGATGAGTTTCGAATGGACGAGCGGCAGCGCCACCGGCGACGGTATGAAGCGTCGGGCCTTCAATTTCCACAAAGCCTTGCCCGAACAAAGTCTCGCGAACGGACTGCACGATCTTTGAACGATCAAGGAATCGATCACGAACGCCTTCGTTATAGGCGAGGTCGACGTAGCGTCTTCGCTGGCGAACTTCCGGATCAACCAAACCGACATGTTTGGCCGGCGGCTGATCGAGCGTCTTGCAAAGGATGTGGATTTTGTCGGCAAAAATGGACAATTCACCGGTTTGAGTCCGGCGAAGCATACCATCAATTCCAACCAGGTCTCCCAAGTCAAGGCATTGAATCAGCTTCCAGTTTTCTTCACCCACTTGTTTTTGACCGACGAACAATTGAATGCGTCCGGTCCAATCTTCGATGTCGATGAATTGAAGTTTACCTTTGTCTCGATGAAGGATGATTCTTCCGGCAGCGCGAACCTTGGGTCCAACCAGCCCACCTTTGCCTTGCTCTTTGGCCCATTCACGAAACTGCTTCTCACCCAACTCTTCTTCAGTGGGTAAATCGATACTGGTTCCATCCTCGAGAACGAATTTGATTTCCTGTTCTCGTTGGCGCAGGTCACCGATCAGATCACGATCATCGAATCGCTGCCCCCACGGGTCATGACCAAGATCAACAATCTGCTGCAGCTTGTTTCGCCGAGCTTCTTCGGGAGAGCCACCGCTTGTTTCGTCTATTTTTTCGTCGTTCATTTCAAGGCAAGCGTCCGCTAAAAGTGGAAGCACTTCGTCAAATGTGGTTAATTACAAGGATTTCGCCCTCCATCTTACGCGAAGCAACATTTTGACAAAAGGACTCAGATTCCGCGTAAAGAACGGTCGTGCCCGACGTCGAATAACTGAGTGGAGAGCTGCTATTGCCTCGAGTCAGCCGCCCACGCCTTCATATTTTTGTATACGAACAGAATTCGCTTCGTTTATGAAATTGGAGGTTGCCGCTTCCGTTTCAATCGGTACGAAATCCAGCGTTGGAACTTTGCACTTTTAGGTTGCGATTTTCGAGTGCGCCCAGGAAAGAATCAGGCGAGAGGGACAATATGAACAAGACATTCTTGGAAATAGATTTTCAATTGAACTTGGATGGCGAAAGCTGCGAAAGCGTGGTTTCGGCTTGGATGTCTAAGAACGCTGATGAAGCAGCGATCGACTGGAAAATACGGAAAGTTGACGAGCAAAATAATACTGTAACGGCGTCTGTGTTATTTGATGGAAACCGCTCGGCCAGTAAGTTTGTCTCTGGCCCGATCGCTCGCGTTCTTCAAAGTGTTGAAGTCGAGAACGTCGATATCAAATCTTTTTGGAACGAGGACTTGTTCGAAATGCTGGAAGATCGTCGGGCGAACAAATTTGTTCTTTCCGCAGCAACACTCAGCGGGATGATTTCGAATCGCTCTGACTCGACAGTCAAACAGTCAATGATGTAAGAGCGGCTGCCACGCGGGTCTGCGGTATACCTAGTCGCCCGTCAGACCTGAACTGATTGGTGGGATACGCTCCTATGCACGAGCATGCCCACGCAAGCGAGGGCATGGCACCCATAAAAATCAGTCAACCCAGCATTGACGAACCTCTAGTTTCCAAACTTAGCCATCAATCGGTTCGCCAATCCGGGAATTAGTCGATCGATCCAAACGAGCAATCGGCCACCATGGGTAAGAATGATTTCGTGGCGGCCTTTGCGAATCGCCCGAATGGTTTTGGCAGCCACAATTTCAGGCGACATCGCTCCACGTTTCTTCCAATCCTTTTTTGTGTTGTCTTCGATCGCCTGGTCAAAAAACTCACTGTCCGTAGTGCTGGGGCTGACGAGAAGCAAATCGATTCCGTCACAAGCAAGTTCCGCTCGGATGGAATCGCTAAGTCCATGGACGGCAAATTTGCTTGCACAGTATTCACTTTTAAGCGGAGTGGCTCGGTGCCCAAGAACGCTGCTCATATTGACGATGATTGGCGAGTTTTTTGGCGTCTTGCTGTTTCTTAGCAGCGGCAAAGAAACGCGAATCTGTTCGGCGGTAGCAAAAAAGTTCACCTCAAAAATGTTGCGCAGTCTCTCTGGCGTTGCGTCTTCGAATCGGCCCATCGCCCCGACACCCGCGTTGTTAATCAGAATGTCGAGCCCACCAAAATTGGATTGGACGCATTCCAACAAAGCCTGCCGAGTCTCACCGGAAGTGACGTCGCCGACGACGATTTCACAGACGCCGCCATCAGTTCGAATTTCCGATTGAAGTTGCTCCAGCCGTTCTCTTCGGCGGGCGCAGATGCAGACCTTCGTGCCAGCCGCGGCAAGTTGCTTTGCAAGGAACCAACCGATTCCACTTGACGCTCCGGTGACGATTGCACGCTGGTTGGTTAAACGTCGTTTAGCCATAGATAAATTTGAGATGGGTTTTAGGCACGGCGATTAACGAAAGCATTGTAACGAAAGAAGGGTAGATGGAGAGCTACTTAAATGAAACGCACGATCGAGACTCCTCGGCCAACGCCACCGAAGGTCGCGAAGAGGACAGCGTTACCCGGAATGTTCACTGCGTTCAAACCCCCGGCTAAAAGCTGCAATCCTTTCAGGTTAAAAATTGATGGTGGTGTTTACCAAAAAGTGTCGAACTATCACTCGAATTGGTTTTACGAAGATACGTCGTCGATTGGGAGCGTTGGGTCTGTTGGATTTACTCCGTCAACCATGGTTCGGATCGGGTTGATGATGGAGCCGTTTTCCTTTCCTGAGTCCACTTCGTTCGTGCTTTCAAGTACCGGCGGATATTTGGGTGGCTCAGGCTTCACACTTAGTTCCATGTCAGAGTCGGCGGCAAAGCTTTGTTCGATCTCGTTGCCTGCCGGATTCGAGTCAGCATCCTCAGCACCTTGCTCCTCATCTTCATTTAACCATCCTGCCGGTGAGTGGGGCGTGATAATGGTGTCGGTGGGGTCAATTTTGCCGAGGTATTTCTGCGGCAGCCGACAATGGACTTTCACCATGTCTTCACTGTATTGCGTCGAGAGTATTTCTCCTTTGGCCGCCAGATAAGCCAGCAACTTTCCGTTGCCGACAGACATTTCAATGTCAACATTTTGGAATGAACGGCTAAGTGCGTCACTAACGACACTGTGCATTTTTTCAAAACCAAGTTTCGTTTTGGCGCTAACGGGCACCGCGTTGGGGTACCGATTCAAAACCGAATCCAAAGTCGAAATGTCATTGATGTCGTCGACTTTGTTGAGGATCAGCAGCGTATCTTTTTCTTCGATCCCAATTTCTTGGAGGACGCCGTAGACGGCATGAATTTGGTCGATAACGTTTGGGTTACTGGCATCAGCGACGTGTAGCAGCAAGTCGGCTTGCCGCGTCTCCTCAAGCGTTGCTTTGAAGCTTGCGATCAATGAGTGGGGTAAGTCGCGAATGAAACCAACGGTATCACTCAAAAGGACGGGCCCCCACTTGGGTAAACTCCATCGCCTCGTTCTCGTATCGAGTGTCGCGAAAAGTTTATCTTCGGCCAACACATCGGCATCGGTCAGCGAGTTCATCAAAGTGCTCTTGCCGGCGTTGGTATACCCAACCAGAGAGACTGTCATCGTTCCGCGGCGCGAGGCGACCTGTCGTTCTTTCCGTTTTTCAACTTTCTTGAGATCGGTTTTTAAGTCATGGATCCGTTTCTCGACTAAACGTCGATCGGTTTCTAATTGCTTTTCACCAGGGCCACGCATACCGACGCCCATTTTCAAACGCGACAGGTGAGTCCACATTCGTTTCAAACGAGGCAACGCATACTCAAGCTGAGCCAACTCGACCGCCAATCGAGATTCGTAGGTCTGAGCATGAGTCGCAAAGATATCGAGGATCAGCTCAGTCCGGTCGAGGACTTTGACCTGGAGGGCTTGCTCAAGGTTTCGGTTTTGGGCGGGTGAAAGGTCGTTGTCGAAGATCACAACATCGGCCGCATGAAACTCAACCAACTGAACCAATTCGTTGACTTTGCCTTTGCCTAAATAAGTCGCCGGATCAGGTTTTTCACGCTTCTGAACCAGCCCAGAGATGACGACCGCGCCTGCAGTTTCGGCCAAGCCTTGAAGCTCTTCCAACGGATCCAAATCGATCGTGTCGCCTGGCAAAATAACGCGAACGACAAGGGCAATTTCTTGATCGACTTGTTGAGTTTTTTTTCTATCCTGCACGGTGAGAAGCCGGCTCCTTTCAATGAACTACGGATCAGACGTCCGAATTTTTCAGGCGATCACGCTCACGTGAAATGTACGGAGTAGTGAAATGCTGAAATGACCAATTCACCAATTAGTATATCCAATCCGGTAATTGAGCAGATGCCACTTGCGCCGCTAAATTCCTCTAAAGAGTCTATGGCTGCTCGCGAACGGTAGCATGGACAGGCAATTGTCGCAGGGGTTCATCGAATTCGCTGCGATTGATCCATTTTGCAAAAATGTGCAAATTTAAAAGGACTTGAGTTTCGGACATCTCGTGCATTTTATGTCGAGCGAGAAGTTTCAAGGGAGTATTGGGGCTGTGATTTAATGGTTGCCGTTTGAGCCATCTTCCTCCCGTTTGTTTTCTATCGAGTCATTTGTTTTTTCTCGTTGGAAGGCGTCTCACTTTTCGTGTCGCCCCCTTCCCCATTTTTTCCTTTTGCTTCCTTGCCTTCTGATTCCTTGCCTTCTGATTCCTTGCTTTTTGCTTCAATCCGCTTCCCTGGAATTAGCTGGACGTAGACTTTCGTGCCCAGCGGCGGAATGTTCTCAGTGAAGGTTTCGAACAACAGACCCGCATTGGATTCGCTACTTTCAACGTTCAAGTCCATCGTGGCGGTTGAGAAATTCGACAGGCAAATCAGCTCGCCAGAATCGCCATAATAAATTCGATCGCCGTTGTCCGGATCAACATAAATTTGACTGCCACCAAAGACCCATTGGTGAGTCATCTCTTTTTTTGTTCGCACATCTCGGATCATGGATCGGGCTGATCGAGTCACGTTCTTATTTTTCTCATCGTCGCGCCAGGTAATATTAACATCGATGGTTGGGCCAGTAGCCGGTTTGTATTCGGGTTCCCAAGAGGCGGGCTGACCCGGGTTTGCTCCAACGGCGATCAAAGAGGCGTGGACTTCTGAGGACATTGCGTGGGCGGCAATCACCGATTCGTGTTCCTTAGTGTTGGTAGGACAAACGAACATTTCCAGTTGGCCGTTATTCATGCAAATGGTACCGGCGAAGATCACGTGCTTGGCTTTCATGTCGACCCAAATTTCATTTTTCCCAAGTCGTTTCCAGTGGCTGGGGATCTCAATCGTCTGTTCTGCAGCATCATCCTCTGATTGTTCTGCGGCAGATTGCTGAGTTTTATTTGCTAAGCCCGAAACTTTCGCAACATCGTCGGATTCTAGTTCTGTGTTACTGTTGGCTCCCAGCACATTTGTGTCGGTGGATTTATTTTCAAGTGTTGTCTTGCCAGCGGTTGGGCGGAAAGAGCTTGCTGGTTCGCTGCTTTCGAGTGCCGACTGATTCGGCGTCGATTGAACATCGACCGCGGCCTTAGTTTCGTTTGCTTGCGAATTTGAACTCTGCCGATCGACCGTTGCGGGCTGTTCCGACTGGCAACCTCCCAATAGCACGGCGACAAAGAGCATTACAAAACAACTGTTAATCGACCAAGTTCGGTGGCTCATAACGTTCAGTCTGGCAATGGACATTTCTATTCCAATCTTGATTAACACGGGAGCTTTTAAGTTGTTGAGGTGATCACGATTTGCAAATGTCGTTTTATGATGGCGTCACGAATCGAAAAACTCTCGACAACTCTCTCATAAGGATACGCCTGCTGGCCGGCCCCAGCAATGCTGTCGATTCAATCGACAGACGTGGCTGTTCGCTACGCAACAGTTTGCATAACATACTGCCAACAGTTTCTGAGCTTCTTCAACTGGTTCGCTTTTGACAACTCGACAAGACAACTCGACAGTGGACTCAAGCAAGTTCGAAAGCTTGCTTCTAATTCTGCACCTGCAGAGTTGTTTTTGAAGGCGTCTAAAAATCAATTGCTCAAATCTTGTTTCAAGCGTGCGCAGCTATTGCGCAAATCAACCCGAATACTATGCCCGCGAATATTATGCCAACGAGTTCAGGATCAAAACCCGAAAAAGCAAACAACGGAAAATCGAAGTCGCGCAAGTCAAAGTCGAACAAGTCGGCTTCGAAAAAACCGAAAAACACAAGTGCATCCATCGAACGCGCGGGTTCGACAAGCAGCAACAAGCCATTTGAGTCGATTCGTCCCTATCTTCCTGTCGCCAAAGAATGGATTGACGGATTTGAAGTGACCCAAGAACAGGCTGATGCGTGGAATCAAGGTGCAAGCCTGCTTGGCAATTCAACGCGACGCGACGGCCTGATGAAGCTATTTGGCTCATCGGATTGTTCCCCGGCCACTTGGTTACTAAATGATGAATTGCTTGAGGCTGAGACGGCCGACCCAATCGGCCGGTTGCATCAGTTCGTTTTGGGGTCAGCCGAAAACGGGATAGATTATTTCCCACTGGCACGGCCAATCTGCGATACGATCGCCGGTGCCGACACGATGGCCTGCTCATTGGCTGACGTGTTGACCGGATTGGGGGCGACCCACGCAATCAATGCGTTGGCAGCAAGGACTTATTTTGGAGAATGGTGGGACCTCATTCGGCAATTAATGGCGTTCGGCTCGCATCAACGGTGGGATTTGAAGCAGGCATCTCATTTAGTGCTGACCAAACAGTTGGCGCACATTGAGATTCCGCTTTCGCTGGCTTATCAGTTGCCAGACTTCGGAGAGATCAACGCTTTGGTCACGCCTGCCGTGGAGAAGATGGTTGATTTGACCAGTGAAATTTTGGACAACGACGGCTGGCCTCATGCTTCGTGCCTGCCAGTTTTCGGCCCATTGGTCGCGAGTTGGGCTCGCTGTTTTGCGATCATCCGAAGTTTGCAGCTTGAGTTTCATCCGGATGCCGAGTCACGACTCGAGTGGGCCGTTCGGCAATTTATTCGAATGATTCGCAGCGACCAGCGACTGGTGTTGGGAGGCAGTTCTCAGTCACCAATTGAAGACTCATGCGCCAAATTGATTTTGCAAATGTCGGAAGACCCAGTTGATGGAAAGTTGTTGAATCGGGTACGGACAAAAGTCGACAAAGCCACATTGGCAATCGAATCGAATTCTCCCAAGAGTTCAAAGCCACCAAAAAAGAAGAAACGAAAAAAGTCTAAAGGAAGCAGCAAATGGCCCGCCACCAGTTGCCTGTCGGAATGGTCTGGTTCGGGCGTTTTGCGAAGTCGTTGGAAAAAAGGCGCGCCCCATTTTGCGTTCGATTATTCTGACCAAGGTTTTCAAGTTGAGATCAGCGGGCTGAAGACTTTAATCGCTGGTGCTGCGATGCCAAAGATTCTCTTCAATGGCAAAGTGCTGAATCCAATTGGAGATTTCCAAGTCGTTTGCAGTCGGTTCGATGACGACCTTGATTACGTGGAATTTGAATTGAACCTTGGAGAATCCAGTTCGGTTGACGAAGGTGAACGCGAGACGGAGCCGATCGTGCCGTCTTTGAAGCTAAACCGTCAGGTTGTCTTTTCTCGCAACGACGATTTCGTGTTGATCGCGGATTGCCTTGAGCCAGAATTGACCGGCAAAGTTGAATACGCATGCGACTGGCCGTTGGCTGAAGGGATTTCGGGATTGTACGAAACGGAGACTCGGGAAGTTTATTTGCAAGAGCAGTCCATTCATGCGTTGGCGTTGCCGCTTAGCTTGCCAGAATGGAAAGTCGAAAGACCTAGTGGCCGATCAGTTGGGCAGTTAGTGCTTGTAGATGGGAGCCTGCGTTTGGAACAAGCGACCGACGGCGCTGGGATGTATGTTCCGTTGGTGATCGACTTGAATCCGAATCGTAGTCGCCAAAAACGAACATGGCGAAGGTTGACTGTGGCAGAAGGGCTTGTACCAGTTCCCGCTGACATTTGTGCAGCCTTTCGATTTCAACTGGATGAACAACAGTGGTTTTTTTATCGAAAGATTTCACAAGTGGGAAATCGAACGTTTCTTGGCGAGAACTTTAACGGAGAATTTGTCTTGAATGAATTTGATGAAGACGGCGTGGTCAAGGAGCTGATGCGAATCGAATGAACGATCAACCAAGTCAAAACCTATCGGATAAGAATCGAGACGAACGAATTCGTGCCAACGTAGCGGAGGTTCGTCAGCGAATTCAAGTCGCTGCATCGAAAAGCGATCGCGATCCGGAAACGATTCATTTGATTGCTGTGACCAAATATGTAGATGCGTTGATGACGAAGGCGGTTGTTGAGGCCGGCTGCGCTGATGTCGGGGAGAATCGGCCGCAAGTGCTTTGGGAGAAATCTCAGGAGCTAACTGGTTTGGATGTGAATTGGCACATGATTGGCCACTTGCAGCGAAACAAAGTCAAGCGAACGGTTGAGCGTGCTGGACTGATTCATTCGGTCGATAGTTTGCGATTGGCGGATGCAATCAATGAAGCCGGATCGGCAAAGGATCGTATCGTGCGAGTTCTTTTGGAAGTTAACGTTTCAGGTGATCAAGCCAAGCACGGCTTTGCTCCTGACGAACTAACTCCGGCTCTCGAACACGTTGCGAAACTTCAAAACGTCGCGGTCGAAGGGCTGATGTGCATGGCTGGTTTGGACGGCGATAAAGATCAGGCGCGACGAGAATTTGAGTTACTCAGAGAACTGCTGGAGGCTAACCGTCGCGAAACCGCTGAAAACATTCGACTGAACGAACTTTCGATGGGAATGAGCGGAGACTTCGAGACGGCGATTGAAGAAGGGGCAACCATGGTGCGTGTGGGTTCGCTGCTGTTTCGCGGCCTCAGATAAGATTCGTCTGCGTCAGCTCGTACGAGACGGTTTCGAACTGTTTTTTTGAGTCACCAATAGGATTGCGACAGGCGGCTGGGCTTTGAATTGAATTCGGAATGTCGGAATGTTTAACGCTCGCGTAAGTCGGGCAGGTGGCGTTAAACTGGCAAGCTACTGGTTCGCGAAGATATTTTTATTAAAGTGGTGAATCGCGATGGCGGTGCCGGACAGTTGGTTCGGCACGAAATATGGTTTAGGAGAAGAGAATGTCTCAGGCCGAAATTGAGAATCAACCAACCGTGTTCGGGCACCCTTCTGGGCTCTACACACTTTTCTTTGCAGAGATGTGGGAGCGATTTTCCTACTACGGTATGCGTGCTTTGTTGATTTTCTACATGATCAAGGGCTTCCTTGGTTATGGCGATGCGCAGGCCTATACGGTGTATGGAGCTTACACAGCTTTGGTCTATATGACGCCGTTCATTGGCGGATTGTTGGCCGACAAAATTCTTGGTCAAAGGTTAGCCGTTGTGATTGGAGGCCTTTTGATGGCCGGCGGTCACTTACTGATGATGGTGGAATCGGAGTGGCCCTTCTTCTTTGCATTGGCGTTGCTGATTGTTGGCAACGGATTCTTCAAACCAAACATTTCCACGACAGTCGGCGCACTCTACAAAGACGGCGATCGAAAACGTGATGACGGTTTCAATATTTTCTATACCGGGATCAATCTCGGTGCCGCGATGAGCCCACTCCTTTGCGGTTTCGTTGGTGAGACGTACGGGTGGCACTACGGATTTGGCTTGGCAACAGTTGGAATGTTGATCGGATTGGCGGTCTTCGTCATGCCAAACATAGTGACGCAGCTACTTATTATGGCAGGCGCGATTGCTTCGACGATTGGAATGTTAGTTTTCCGTCCTGACAATATTTATGCGATCGGGATCAATGTATTCGTGGCGGCTTGCTTAATGATCGCTGGCGTTGTCGCGTGGATCGCACTGTCGAGAGGCGGTTTGCCCAAGTGGGCAGGTGGTCGCCCAGAAGGCGTTGGCAAGAAACATGATTGGAAGATTTACGTTGGGATTTTGGTTGCGATTCCCGTGATGGCACTTCTCGTGTCCGGGTTTTCTCCGTTCACGAGCCCCCCGGCAGATGCGAAACTGAAAACCAAAGAAGTCCTGTTGACGGAGCGTGTTGATTTCCTAACGAAGCTCAATGTTGATGCGGACACAATTGGTTTGGTGGAGGCGGCCGGAATTAGCGTCGAGCCGAAACTTCGCGGCGAACCCTATCAAATGATCAACAAGGAAACGATTGAAAAAGTCAAAAGTGGTGGCGATATTGTTGGCAACATCGCTGGCATCTTCTTGGAGGAAGTCTCCAAGCCCGCCGGAGCGGTGTTAACCATTCTCGGATTACTCGCATTCGGTTATCTGATTATCGAAACGTTTAAACTCAAGAAGATCCAACGCCACAGGATGATCGCGGCTTTGATTTTGATTTTCTTTCAGATGTTGTTCTTTGCATTCTTCGAGCAAGCCGGTAGCAGCGTCAATAACTTTACCGATCGAAACATTGATCGTGTTGGCGAGACAGAGGCAGTCACCGCGGCTCAGGTTGGACAGTCAATCACGATCGAGCCAACTCAAGCACAGCTTGGTTACGTGTTTGATGATTCGGGAAATGCGTTTACCAACTCAGATCTCGACGAGCTGAGAAAGATTATTAAAGAGACCGACGGTTTGGATAAGATTGAAGTTAATTGGCAGGTTAGCGATTCCAACGTCGGAATGGGCATCGCGAAGCGGACAGACGAATTGCCGGCTTCGATTTTCCAGTCGTTTAATGCGATCTTTATTTTGATCTTCGCGTTAATCTTCAACTGGATTTGGGCCACGCTTCGAAAGAAGGGCCTTGACCCAAGCGCACCGGTAAAATTCGGATTGGGTTTGATTCAGTTGGGGATGGGATTTGGAGCTTTTTGGCTGGGAGCCCAGAACTGCACGGATGTCGGCATGGTTGCGATCAGCTGGTTGACACTCGGAATTCTGTTTCAGACAACGGGCGAGTTGTGCTTGTCACCGGTTGGACTTTCCACAATGACCAAGCTCAGTCCCAAGATTCTCGTTAGTACCTTGATGGGTGCTTGGTTCTTAGCAACTGCGTTCAGCCAATACCTTGCGGCGATTATTTCGAACTTGACGGCAGTCGACAGTGGAGCCGGAGCTGATTTGCCTGCTCCAATCAACACCGTCAACGTCTATGGTGATGTGTTCGGCAACATTGCGTTGACAGCCATGGGCTGCGGCGTCGCGTGCATCATCATGTCTCCATTGTTGAAATATTGGATGCATGAGGGGGTTGCTGTTGACGATGACGGAAATGTAATCGAAGAGAAGAAATAATCAGCCTTGCTGATCGAAAATTGCTGACCAAGAATAATTGCTAACCAACGGCTGAGTCTTAAACGTCTCAGCCGTTTTTTTGTCCCGCAATCAAATCGAGCAATTCACCAGGACTGTCTTCGAATTCGTGGAACTTTCCTGAAGGCCTGAACTCTTATCAGAAGCCGCTTTTGTACGTACTGTTGCTGCTCGGCGTGTCAGAAACATGCTTGGAAGAAAAGTGCGAGTGGGATACGGCTCGCCTGGATTTTGAGAGTGTTTTTACTCGGCTTTGCTTGGCGAAGTCCAGCGATTGCGGCCCGATTGCCAACTTTTGTGGGCAATTTAAGTGTGCTGATTCGTGGTTTCAAAATCAGTGCCGGATTTTGATCGTGAGAATCCTTACTAAAACTATCGGCTCAGCATATTAATCGGTTGCCAAAACTGGGCGTTTGGATCAACATAAGGTTGATTTTATCGACCCCAAGTGGGCTAATTGGCTTAATCCGCACACTTATCACAGATAATTATTTATCCCCATCTCAATTCAACCAGTTCCACTGAGTTAAAAGGCAGAACATGAGAAAGTCCAACCGCAAAAGAAGTCGTATTGCCAGTTCGAAAAGAGGTACGCGTACCAATGCGTCCAAGCTTGACTACAACGACTTAGAGCCGCGAAACCTGCTTGCGGGTGTTACTGACTTGATCGAACTTGAAGTTCCGGTTCCCCTTTCGGAAAGCATGCAACTGCTCCGCAGTCATCTCGATCTTGCCGACAATGAGTCGATGGAATTGATCAAGATCACAGAGGACAAGGTCGGGAACGAGCACTTCAAGTATCAGCAGACGTTGAACGGCGCGAAGGTGGAAGGCGGAGTTTACACTTTGCATACTGTTGGCTCCGAAATCGTTCGGGTGAGCGGTGAGTATAAGCCTGTTCAAGATCCAATTTCAGGTACGACGATCAACAAAGATGCGGCCTTGCAGAGCGCCCTTGATCACGTTGGAGCCACCAAGTACGCATGGGATTCAGACGTTTTCGCAAAAGCTAACGGAATTGAAAACGGCCCTGATTTCGAATTGCTGTTTTTGCCAATGGAAGATGGGCCCGCCGAATTGACGTACAAGTTTGATGTATTTGCACTCGATCCGTTTTCACGAGAGTTCATTTATGTCGATGCGAGCTCAGGCGAAGTTGTCCAAGCAACCAGCCGTTTATATGGGTTGGATGTCCCCGCCACTGGAACCTCGCTGTACGAAGGTGACGTGAGTTTCACTGCTGATGAAGTCTCGCCTACGGAATTCCGGTTGCGTCAAACCGTCCAAGGCGTTGAGACGTATAGGCTCACGGATGGAAACGATGCTTCATCAGGAGTCGACTACACAAACGGCTCCGCGGATTTCACTTCAGACGAGATGCAAATTGGCGTACAGGCACACTATGTTGCAGAAACCACCCATGAGTACTTTCTAGATGTACACGGGCTAGACTCGTACGATGGCAATGGCTCCGTTCTTACATCGTTTACAGGCATCGGACCAGCTTTAGGTGGCCCTTCAGGTGCATTCTGGAACGGCTCATCGATGCTTTACGGTGACGGTGATGGCACTACCTGGGGGCCTTTGACATCGCTCGATATTGGCGCTCACGAGATTGGACACGGAATCACGGAATTCGCCGGAGGGCTAATTTATCAAGGTGAATCGGGGGCTCTCAACGAATCATTCTCTGATATTTTTGGTGAGTTGGTCGAGAACTATTCGCGTGGAACGAACGATTGGTTGCTGGGAGCGGACATTATTCTCGACGGTAGCGACCCGCTTCGAAATATGGCGGAGCCAAATTTGGGTATCTTCTTGCCGAGTGCAGATACCTACATGGGTGACTTTTGGCTTTCGACCAGTGACGGCTTCGATAACGGTGGTGTTCACTTTAACTCCGGCGTACAGAACAAGTGGTTTTACTTGATGGTCGAAGGGGAAGTTGGCACAAATGACAACGGAGACAACTATAACGTCACTGGTATGGGAGTCGACGACGCGGCAGCGATTGCGTATCACAATTTGACGACCTATTTGACCCCTGGATCAACTTTCCAAGACGCAAGAGAAGGGGCTGTCCAGTCTGCCAAAGATTTATTTGGTACCTGTTCTACGCATGTCACAACCACCAGAGAAGCCTGGCGAGCGGTTGGAGTCTACGGTGGTGGTTCTTCAGGGCTTGAAATTAGTTCGCTGGAACATGTCGGTGAAGCAACTGGCGTGTTCACAGGTGGGCTCTCAAGTAGCCTAGCCGTTGCTGGAACAACCGACATCACAGTTTGCCTGGATGCTGGCCAGCGAATTTCTGTTGGAGTAGAAGGTTCCGGCGGACTGCAACCGTCGATCCAAGTCTTAGACCCAGCAGATGTTGTCGTTGGCACAGAGACAAGCTACGGAAATTCAACTGTCGTTCAGAATGCCCGTGTTGACACAGCGGGAATCTACACGGTTCAGGTGAATGCCGCAAACGGAACGGCTGGTAGTTTTGAGATTGATATCGTTTTAAATGCAACGATTGAGGCGGAGCGTTACGGGGCAGAAAATGGCTCATTGGCCACCGCCGAGAATTTTGACAATTCTTCACTGCAGTTGACTACGGATGTGGGCGAGCGATTAGGGGTCGTCGGCGAGTTTACCATTAATGAAGCGGCAGTTTCTGAGTCTGACAGCTTCGATTCGCCGACTCTCGATGGAGATTGGACGACACACTCTTCCGATTCTCTCGGGCGAATCGAGATATCTGGAGATCAAGGCACTGCGGGTGGCCCGTTTGCCATGATCATGGACCAGCGAAACGAAGGTGTAAACAACCTTAACGAAGCCATCTGGACTGTCGATTTAGCTGGGCTCGCTGATCCGATTTTGAATTTTTGGCATGCTGAATGGAACGACGAGACGACCATTCTTCCGCCTGCTTTCAATAACAGTCGAAATGGCGATGGCGTGTCCGTGAGTTCCAATGGAACAACTTGGTATACAATCTTGACTGATACAGACACGCCAGCCGGTGAATGGAATCAGTTCTCTATTGATCTTAAGGAGTTTAGTGAAACCAACGGCCTTGTGCTCGGAGGTGATTTGCATGTGAAGTTTCAACAGTACGATGACGGCCTGATTGGATCAGATGGCCGTGGGTACGATGAAATTTCAGTCAATGCATCGGCTGTCGTCGAGGACTGGTACTCGTTTACGCTTGGCGAAAATGAGACGGCAACCATCGCCGCTACGAAGTCAAATGTTGGCGGAGCGATCGAGCTTGAACTTTACGATTCTAGCGGCCAACTTCTTGCCGGGGGATCGGGATTCAATTCCGATAGTTCGGATATCGTAAGTCGATACCAGAACACCGGCGCAACAGACATGTTCTTCGTTAGAGTGAGAGGCCAAGCGACGCCTTACAGTGTCATCGCGACGGTAGATGCAGATTTTGAAACTGCATCAAATGACGCAAACAATCCTCAAGACATCAACGCTGAGCGAATTGTGTTGGCCCATACGGCTGCCCTGCAAACTGTCGGTGCTGATCCTGACGAAGTTTCCCCAGGAACAGTTCTGGATACTTTCTTTGAGGGAGTAACGTTTACGGACAACGTAACTGGCGGTTCTATTTACGCTGTTCAGGCGACCTATGACGCTCCAACTGGTGAGAACATCTTCTCACCTTCATTGACAAGCGATTCGGGCTTCCGTGAGGGAGTCAACGAGTTCCGCGCAGATTTTGACATTCTTCAACAGAAAGTGTCTTTGGATATCGGGTCAGATGATGGTGCGGCAGACATTGGTTTTTTCCGGGCACTTGATATCGACGGTAATGTGCTGGCAGAATTAACATCAATTCCATTGCAGCCTGGTCAGCGGCAGACCTTAACGATTGACTGGATCCGACCAGAAATCGCTGCAATTGTCGCCGGCGGTGTCGGGAACGATGTTGCTCCCGTGGACAACTTGAAGTACCAACTCGGCAACGATGCGAGCGATTACTTCAGTTTCGATCTTGAAGCCAACAAACTGATCGAGGTTCGAGCTGATTTGCCCGGCAGCGGTCCGCTGCTTTCGGATAATGCACTGATTGATTTCAACGGTGATGTCAGCCTTCGAATGGAGTTGTCCGATCCTTCTGGAAACGTAGTCGCAACTGGACGCGACGTTGTGAACTTGATCCCTGCTGAAACAGGACAGTACACTTTGAAAGTTTCTACGGTGGCTGGTGAAGGTGACTACGTCGTTCAGGTCAATGTCTTGCCTGAGCGAATAGTAAACATCGGCAATGCGGGAATGGGCATCGCTGTCGATGATGCAGCTACTGGAACGGGCTTCATCATGTATTCACAAGAGAACGTCTTTGATCGTTTTGATCCGTTTGTTTTCAATGCAGAACATCTGATCGCGGTTCGATATGATTCGGCCAACAGCACTTGGGAAGCCAACGAAAATGGCTCAACCTGGGTTGCTTTCGACGTTCAACATGGCGACCGTTTGATTGCTTCTGTTGACTTCGATGCGGACACGATCACATCGCTCGAATCTGATATCGGATTTGAAAACGGAATGAACAGAGGTTTCCGAACTGGAGACCTCACATTCGCGGCCGACAGTTGGAACTCAGTCGCTAACGACGGTGAATTCCAAATCACTGGTAGCTTTTTCATTCTCGCCGACACGCTGGAACCAGTCTCCGTTGGAACCACCGGAAACGGTATCGCGGTTCAAGATCTGGAGACTGGAACTGGTTACATCATGTACTCGGCAGAGAAGTTGAACGACAGGTTTGCTTCCAATAAGCCGTTTGTAACAACCAGCGAGCACATGGTCGCTGTTCGATACGACGGCACAACAGGGCAGTGGTCTTACTCAGACAACTCGGCTTGGCATGTGTTTGATATCGCGGAAGGCGATCGCTTGATTGCAGCTGTCGACTTTGATGCAGATACGATCACATCACTTCTGGGTAACATTGGAACCGTCGGTGGCATGCATCATGGATTTAACGACGGTGACTTGGTTTTCCGTGCTGACCAGTGGGCTGGTTTTGCAAACGATGGTGAATTCCAGATCACTGGAACTTTCTTTGAAATCGAGAGCTACACAGGAACCGACGTTGCTATTGGGAACACGGGGAATGGAATTGCAGTAGAGGATGGTGCCACCGGAGCCGGTTTCATCATGTTCTCTGAGGAAAACGTGTTTGATCGTTTCACCTCTGTTTTCCCAACAAGTGCGACTAACTTTATGGTCGTGCAACGTAATGGAGCAGGAGATTGGACCTACAACAATAATTCGACTTGGGTCACATTCACGCCTCAGGCTGGTGACCGGTTGTTAGCCAGTGTCGATTTCGATGACGATGTCGTGGTGGCTCTTAGAACTCAAACGCCTGGAAACTTGGGTGGCATTGATTCTGGATTCTACGATGGAGACCTTGTCTTCACTCCAAACTTCTGGGCTGGAAGTGCCAACGATGGAGAGTTTGGTGTTAGTGGAACTTTCTTCAATGCGTAACGTCAAGATTTAGACGCTGTCGATTTGAAAACTTCAAGCTGCTTTGCAAATTCGCAAAGCAGCTTTTTTTATGAAGAGGAACTGTCCTGATCTCTGAGAATCGAGCCGGCGGATACGCGCCGTTCGTTCACCTCGTAACCGCCCTCGGTTTGCGGACGATCGCAGGCTTCCAAAATCCTGGCCTCACCGGTTGCTTTCCATTCCACCAAAAAACTTATTCGGCTCGGTTGCTTCAGAATCATGCTCTGCCAAACTGAGTGTCACGGCAACGTAGTGGTTTACTCCAGCCACGCAAAACCGAAAGATCTGCAGTTCATGAAATGAAAGACGTGGAGCATTCATTCCGAGGTTGCGAAAATGAAAAACTATCTATTTTTGATTTTGTTTATAGCTTTAGCCTTCATAGCCACTGAATCGTCGGCCCAAAAACTAGGGTTTGTAGATGACGCCGAGCAAGCGGAAGAAAATTCGGCAGTTGTCACTTTTCCAGATTTCGGCCAGCTTCCGGTCGCCCGATCCCCAACAAATTCGTTTGAACGGCCCAACTGCACGGAGCGACAAATGTCGTTGGCGATGACCAACCGCGAGCATGGAGGCATACTCGACTGGATCGCCGTCTCAAGCTTCCCGTTTGGGTCAGCAGGGCCTGCGTCGGCAAACGACGATCCTGAGCGTTCTCTTAAAAAGGCCGTTGGTTCTCGCTTCAAAATAGGGGTTGGCGTAAGCCACCATGTGGTGGAGGATCCACTTGATGCTGATTTGATTCGTAAGCATTTTCAAATCATCACTCCGGAAAACTGCATGAAGCCACAAGGGATTCACCCGGAAGAGGCACGCTGGAATTTTGAAGCAACGGATCGTTTCTTCCAATTTGCTCGAGAGAATAAACTCGAAGTCGTTGGCCATTGTTTGGTCTGGGCAAAGGACGACAGAACTGACAAGTGGATGATGGAAACCGATGGCCAACCCGTTTCTCGTGAAGTGCTCCTACGTCGCATCGAAACGCACATCAACACACTTGCAAAACGCTACGGTGACACCGTCACCATGTGGGACGTCGTCAACGAAGCGCTTGGTGACAACAACGATGGATTGTTGCGTGACTCCGTCTATTCGCGAACCACTGGAATGGATTTTATCGTAACCGCCTTCAAGACCGCTCGCACCGCTGATCCTGACGCGCTATTGATTTACAACGATTACAATGGCCATAAACCTGGCAAGCGAGAAAAGCTGATCGAGCTATTGAAGAAACTTAAAGCTGCCGGAGCTCCAGTGGATGCTTACGGCATGCAAGGGCACTTTGAACTTGGTGATAACTCATTGGCTGACCTGCGCATGACATTCGAAGCCTTACGAAAACTGGATATTAAAGTCGTCGTTTCGGAACTTGACATCGACATTGTCAAGCGAGGCCGCTGGTGGGCAGACGGAGGAAAATACCGTGACGAACTCAAAACGTTTGATCCATACCCTGAAGGCTTGCCGCCCCACATCGAAAAGCAAATGAGCGATCAGTATATCGAACTATTCAAGTTGTTCGACGAATATAGTGATGTGATTGCCCGCGTTTCGTTTTGGAATCTGCACGACGGCCAAAGCTGGCTGAATTATTTCCCATGGAATCGAACAAACTATCCGCTACTCTTTGACCGAAGCCGAAAACCAAAACCGGCGTTCGATGCGGTATGGGAACTGCTAAAGAAACCTCAGACAGTTCCAAAAACGAAATCGAATAGGTAGTCGCAGAGTGCAGTCCTTGGAGCACGCTCATGGCAGCAAAAAGACGTTAGCTTTCACGAAGCCCACAAGCAGCGCGTCTTGAAAACAAAGCAGGGCAAAATCGAAGTCTGCGTCGGGGCGACTCGACTCGATCACTAGTCCCGGGGGGCAACGGACTCCCCAACATCTTTGGTCGGCTCAATTCCGACAGTGAATTACCGACGCCATGCTCGAACCGAAAAACCGCTGACCGCACGCGGCTTTCCGCTGGGCTGCGGTCAGGATTGTCTTGACAACACAGTTCTAGCTAATGTCGATCGAACTCTCTGGAAACAGGCACTCTCGAAAACGAGAACCTGCCATCCAGACCACCTATCGTTTTTCAACCGGTACAAACTCACGATGAGTCTTGCCATCATAGACTTGTCGCGGACGACAAATTCGCTTGTCTGGTGATTCGTGCATCTCTTTCCAGTGCGCAATCCAACCAGGTAGGCGACCGATCGCAAACAGCACAGTGAACATCTCGACGGGAATGCCCATCGCCCGGTAAATCACGCCAGAATAAAAATCGACATTGGGATAGAGTTTTCGCTTGACGAAATATTCATCTTCAAGGGCAACTTTTTCAAGTTGTTGAGCAATTCCAAAAAGCGGATCGTCCAAGTTGAGTTTGGTTAACAGTTTGTCACACGCCTTCTTAATGATCGTCGCTCGCGGATCAAAGTTCTTGTAGACCCTGTGTCCGAATCCCATCAGTCGGAATCCGTTTTCTTTATCCTTGGCCATTTTTACGTATTTCTCAACGTCGCCGCCATCGTTTTGGATTTGAGTCAACATTGAAACGACGGCTTCGTTGGCACCGCCGTGTAGCGGCCCCCACAAAGCACAGATGCCGGCAGAGATCGAGGCAAACAAATTCGAATCAGCAGAACCGACCATTCGAACGGTCGATGTACTACAGTTCTGCTCGTGATCTGCGTGAACGATTAGCAACATGTTCAGCGCTTCGACGAATGTTGGATCCGACTCGTATGGTTCACAAGGTACCGAAAACATCATCTGCAAGAAGTTGTCGCAATAGCCCAAATCGTTTTGCGGATAAGCGAATGGCTGGCCAGTCGATTTGTTGTGACTGTAAGCTGCGATCGTTGGTAGTTTTGCAATCAAGCGTCGAATGGAAATCTCGACTTGGTCAGGATCGTGAGGATCCAATGAGTCTTGATAAAACGTTGACATCGCACTGACGACACTGGACAAAATGGCCATCGGGTGAGCGTCGCGTGGGAAGCCGTTGTAAAACAGCCGCATGTCTTCGTGAAGCATTGTGTGTCGCAAAATCGAAGAGCGAAACTCTTCAATTTCGGCGGCAGTCGGCAATTCCCCGTAAATCAATAGAAAAGCGACTTCAACGAAATCACAATTCTTGGCCAGGTCTTCGATCGCGTAACCACGGTAACGAAGAACACCCTGCTCCCCGTTGAGAAACGTGATCGCACTTTTAGTGGATCCTGTGTTTACATAACCGGGATCAATCGTGATCAGGCCTGTTTGCTTGCGCAACGCCCCCACGTCAATCGCCAGTTCGTTTTCTGTTCCCTCGACAATTGGCAGTTCGAGGTCATGATTTTCGCAACTAAGTTTTGCCACATTCGCCATCGATTTGTTTCCTGAAGCAACGGTACTCACGGGATTCTCCAACAGTTCGAAAGTGTCTCGAATCCAGACACCTGGATTTGATCATCGGACGATGATCGAGAGCTGATTCCAACCGCGACGGGCATTCTAACGGGTTTCAACCATCTAGGAAACTAGACGCAAAAATGTCACACGCAAAAAACCGGTCGTCAGAGCTGAGTATGGCGAGGATTCAGAAAAGGCTCACCAAGCCAACAGCCCACAAGAAGTTCTCCAATCGCTACTCACGCTAGATACCTCTTGAACAGGTAAAAAAGCTGGAGAGGTCGGGGCATTAGGCAATGCTCAGTTTCGCAGATTTAAAATTGCGAACCACATTGACGATGGTGGGAATTGGGGAAGACATCCCTGCTAGAGCGTGTGTGCGACAGGTCGCCGTTTTCGCAAACGCGCATTCGATTGGATCACTGCAATACGTTTGCCGTGGCTCTCTAATTCTTACCTAATCAAGTCGGCCGTCATCGATCCTTGGCTGGCTTGGGAATTACCTTCTTGGAGTTCAAAATACTCGACTGGAATATCAGACCGCAGCGTTTCAATATGTTTTTGAAAGGCTTCTTCTCGTCTTCGGCTAACGATTTTTTCTTTGATTTCAATCTGCGCTTCGAGAAACGGTTTCCGAGTAAGCTCGTTTCGCTCGACAACTCGAACGATGTGAAATCCATCTTTGGTTTCGATTACGTCACTCAGTTCACCAATCGGCAAGGTGAAGATCGCCCGGTCAAGCTGTTTAAGAACCAAAGAGCCTCGCGAAGTAAAGTCATGGGCCCCACCGTCACTTGCCCGAAATCCATGCGAGCTCTTTTTTGCAACTGCAGATAGTTTTGCGCCGTAGACGATTTGGTTACCGAGTTCTTTGATTTGTCGCTCTGCGTCGGTTCGCGAAGAGCAACGATCGAATCGTATCATGATCTGCTCCCACTTAGAGCGGGCAGCAATCTCATAGGTCTCAATGTTCTCGTAATACGCGTCCAACATTTCTTGGTGACTGACCGTCGTGTCAACGTTCAACTGCTGCTGCGTAAAATATCTGGTTAGCTGGTCTTGGCTCCATGACAAACGCAACTTTCTCAGCGATGTTCCTTGCGCTCTTAGTTGTGCGTCAAAGTCCGCATTCGTTTTGGTACCAGATGATTTAAGCATGTCCGGCAAAGCACTTTCGTCGAATTGCTTGTAAGCCTGTTCAAGCAGTTTCTCTTCCGAAGCTCCTTCAGGAAGCACTCGCAACATGCCAACGTACATTAGCTTCGTGTTAACAAACTGCGGCAGCATCTTTTTAATCAAATCATTCCGGATCTTATCTTTCGCCGCCTTCGGGGCCATCGGCATGACTTTTTCAATTCGTTGATTGGCTTCAAACATTAAGTCACCGACGAAGATGGGTTCGCTTCCCACCGTCGCCAGCAATTGAGTTGGCTCAAATTGCCGAAGTGGAACGACTGAAACCGTGTTCGTTGTAACAGTAGGTGGTGAAAACTTGACCGGTGGATTGTCATTCGACCGGTCAGCAGTTCTTTGGTTTGAAAATGAGTTGGGTTGAACTGGAGTCTTCTGCAAACTAGCCGAAGGCTTGCCGGTAATACTTGAACCCAATTTTGACGAACTTCCCGACATGGTTGAGCCGGCGCCCTGTTTGGAAGCACCTTTGTTTCGACCGACATAGAAAACATCCGCGTCGTCGGCCGATGATTGATTGGCCACGTGGTTCTGTAGTGGGGCAAACGAGTTTGTCGAATCCGAGTTAACCTCAAACGAATTGTCGACTTTATTCTGGGCATGTGGCATCGCCAGCGCGCTGCGATCAGTCAAATTGGGGGCGAGTGTTATTGGTTGAGATTGTTCGGGCGCCTGAACAAAGCTGTTGCCTGCAGATGGTTTTGCTATTGGCGTGAGAGGGTATCGCGTCGAGTTTCCAACCGACTCGCGAATTATGCTGGACGGATTGCCCGCGCGGTCGTTGCGCGCAGCAATCTTTGTGTTTTGTTGAACTGGCGTGAGACTATTCCCCAATGGGTACTTGGGCATTGCGACATTGGTTCGCGGAGGATTCCAGCCAGAAGCCAGTACACCTGATGAGCCTATTTGATCTGCCGCTCTTGCCGAGCCAGGGGAGTAGGTTCCGGAAACTTGCTGAATATCTTTTGTGGCAGCAACGCTGGCCGTGCCAATCGGTTGAGCGAAGTCATTTGAATGCGCAGGCTGAGACAAGGTTGATTTTGCCGCTGGCGTTTTCTTGGAGCGCTTGGCTGAACCTGAATTGAAATAGGGATCCGGCGTTGCTCGTTTAGCGGAGTCTTGCCAAGAAGACGCCGCAAGCGTGGCCGGGGTTGCCCAAGTAAAGACGGTAGCGAGAACAAGGCAACATCGACAGATTTGGAGAACCGTTTTCATCTGTTTCATTCAATCGATTGAGGATCACAAGGAGGCTCAGTACGAGCGCAATCACCTATTGAGTTCAAAGAATCTCGCAGAAATCCTCAAAACGATAGGCGGCGAAGAATAGAAAGACTACGCAGGTGGCTGCAAGAGAGATTTGACGAGTGCCAGCAATTTTTTCGGTTCAATTTTTGTCGACTTAAGCGTAATCATGGCCGTTTCGTCGTCGATCACACGAATTACCGGCCGAATCTTAGACAACTGTTCAAATCTGGCGCGATCCTGAAACTTGATCACCATGTATTTATCTTGAAACGCAATCGACGTAATTTGCCACAGCGCCGCTTCAAGTTTCAATTCCGCTAGTTTCATTAAGCGAACAACAGCCGGCGGTAATTTGCCAAACCGGTCTCGCAGTTCTTTGCGAAGATCATCAACTTGATCAAATTTTTCCAGCCGAGTCAGCCGTCGGTATAAGTCAATCTTCTGACGACGGTCTTCAACGTAGTCATCGGGAAGGTAAGCGGCGACCGGCAAATCGACTTCGACATGAATTGAAAGCTTCGCCGGCATGTGTTTTAGTTTTCGCACCGCAGTTTCAAGTAACTGGCAGTAGAGTTCGTAGCCAATTGTTGCGATGTGACCGCTCTGTTGCGTACCGAGCAAGTTCCCAGCGCCTCGAATTTCCAAGTCGCGCATCGAAATGGCAAATCCTGCTCCCATGTCGGAAAACGTCTCGATCGCCTGCAATCGTTTGGCGGCCGTGGGATTCAAATGCTTGTGCGGTTCAAGCAACAGGTAGCAGTAAGCCTTGTGCTTGTAACGACCGACTCGCCCACGCAATTGATGAAGATCGGAAAGCCCGTACTTGTCGGCTTCGTTAATAAAAATCGTGTTCGCGTTTGGAATGTCGAGCCCACTTTCAATGATCGTCGTGGCGATCAAAATGTCGGCTTTCCCGTCAATGAAGTCTGTCATCACTTGCTCGAGGTCACGCTCATGCATTTGGCCATGACCAACGAGAATCGATGCTTCGGGAACCAGCGATTCGATTTTTTGTTTAATGATGTGGATGTCATTGACGCGATTGTGAACAAAAAAGATCTGTCCACCCCTGCGCAGCTCTCGTAGCATCGCGGTACGAATGACGTTGTTGTTAAATCGCATCACCTTGGTGTCGACGGGTGAACGATCTTCGGGAGCCGTCTCCAAATTGGAAATGTCTCGAACGCCGACCAAGGACATGTGAAGCGTCCGTGGAATTGGAGTTGCCGACATCGTGAGAATGTCAACGGTACTGCGAAGCGTTTTCAATCGCTCTTTATGCTCCACGCCGAAACGCTGCTCTTCGTCAATGACCACCAAGCCGAGATTGAAAAACTTCACGTCTTTCGAAACCAGCCGATGAGTCCCGATGGCAATATCAACACTTCCGCTCTTCAGTCGGGCGATGGTTTCTTTTAATTCTGCCGTTGTGCAAAAGCGACTGAGTTTTCCAATTTCAAGCGGAAACTCTCCCATTCGTTCTTTGAAGTTTTTGTAGTGTTGTTCCGCCAAGACCGTGGTCGGAACCAAAATGCCAACTTGATAACCTGCTGAAACAGCTTTGAAAGCCGCTCGCATCGCCACTTCCGTTTTGCCGAACCCAACATCACCGCACAACAGGCGATCCATCGGTTGAGCTCGCTGCATGTCTTCCTTAATTGCGTCGATGGCCAGAAGCTGATCCGGTGTTTCGCGATAGGGAAACGACTGTTCAAACTCGTGCTGCCACTCGGTGTCCGGCCCGAATGAAATTCCAGGCCGACCATCACGAGACGCTTGTAGCTCGATCATGTCCGACGCTAGATCGACAACCGCCGCCTCGACGGATGCCTTCTGCTTTGCCCATGATTTCCCGCCAATTTTTGCCAACACTGGGCGGGTCTTGGAGCCACCAATGTACTTTTGAACCAGATCAATCTTGGTTGCCGGAACGTAAATCTTTGTTCCGCCGTAAAATTCCAGCTTCAAGTGCTCCGTGAGCTGGCCGTCTTTGTCGAGCATTTCGAGGCCGCGAAAACGACCAATCCCATGCGATAGGTGAACGATCAAATCACCATCGCGCAAATCGAGAAAACTATCGATGGCTTTACCAAGTCGACGCCGTCCACGTCGACGCAACTCGGTTCGATGAAACATTTGATCGCAGCCGACCACGATCGTCCGGTCGTCGCGCAAACGAAACCCTTCGTGGGCGCAGCCAATTCCGAGCTGCAGCCGGCCGCTCTGGGCGACCGCCGTCGAGGACAAAATTTCGCTAACCCGAGGAAGTTCGCCTTCGACACGCGCGAGCACAAAAATGTCACATTCCTGGCCCGCAGCGTCTCGCCCCAATCGCTCCACCTGAATTCGAAGATCGCCGATGTCACCGCTGAATTTCTCAACTGTCTCGATGGGCAGTTGCCAACTGCCCCCAACGTGGCCCTCTGTCACGGCAGTCGCGGTCGCGATTGGATGAACCGCCCAGCGTTGTTGCACTCCGTCCCAACTAAAAAGTTCTTCCGGTTTCGAGCTGCGTTCCAAGTAACGATTCGCGTGCTCGTTCAGAATGGTGGGTTCGACGAGCAGAACCATGGTCTCGGGATCTAGAAAATCAAACAGTTGACCTGAGTCTCGGTACTCTTGCGACAACACGGTGATTTCGAGTTCGCTAATTTCTGCATTGCTTCTCTGAGTCGCACCGTCAAACTGTCGCATCGATTCGATTTCATCGTCGAATAGCTCAATCCGAACCGGGCCGGCCCAGTCCGTTGCGAATACGTCGAAGATTCCACCTCGACAAGAAAACTCGCCCGGCAATTCAACCGCCGAGGTTTGATGGAAGCCTTGGTCGAGTAACCACTGTTGAAATTCGGCGATATCGAGCTGATAACCAACGGCAAGTTCTCTTGAATTTCCCTCAATAGATTCGCGTGATGGAACGGCTTGCAGTAATGCTGGAACAGTCGCCACGACCACCGCGCCGGCCTGTTCGGTCATGAGCGATTTGATCAAACTTAATCGCTCGCCATATTCGACGTCGACCGTGACGGAAGAATTCGAGCCGAGCAAACACTCCGGGAATCTTTCGATTGGCTTGGGATAAAAAGTCGGCAGATCATCGAGAAGATTGTCTTGGGCCTTCGCGTCAGCGACGACAACCAGAATGTTCTTGAACTTGGTCGTCAAAGCCGCTGTTAACAGCGCGCACGACGAACCCCAGACTGAATCGAATGTGGCGGACTCTCCGTTCAATAGCGAAGCGACACAGCTCTTAAACTCAGACCGAACCGAAAGCTTGTTGGGCAGTTCGAGCAATTGCTCAACTACACCATGATGCGGCGCGACGTTTGCCATGGTCGGCGTATTCTAGCTTCGTTGTCCAAAATCCGAAAGCGTATGCTTTCGCTCCGTATGCTTTCGATTGAAACTAAGGTTCAGTTCAGCATCGAAGTCGTCGGTTCCGCAGGAGCCAGTTCGAACCAAGTACCGGGCTTTTGGGAAACAGCAGGTTTGGAAGAATCCATTAGCTTCAAAAACTGCAGCCATGCGACCTAGAAGTCTTTTGGTTCTTCCAGCTTTCCGGTTCTGAGTTCGCCGGGCGTGCTGGCTTGCCAGAAATTGCCCGTCGTAACATCGAGGGCGGTAAGCCATTGGTCACCGTAACAATAAGTGTCAATGACTTTGAGGTGACCGAGGTTCAGGATGTCGCCTTCGGTTTGCGGTGTATGTCCAACGACAGCCGTCTTGCCACTGATGTGCAGCCCAGGCGGAAACTCTTTGACGTGTTGCCAAAACGCAATTTCATCAGGCTGTTCTTCAAGCGGAAGCGAGGCGTCGTAGTTGGCGTGAATGAAAAAGTGAGTATCGGTTTCGTAAAAACGAATACAGTGACTGAGAAACGTGATGTGGTGAGGCGGGATGTTCTTGATGTCGCCACCGTAGCTGGCCAACGTTGCGTTCCCACCATGTTGGTACCAGAAGTTAAAATCTGATTTTCCATTTTGAAGGGCTTTGTACATCATGATTTCATGATTGCCAATCAACGGAATGAAGCGACACTTTGTCACGAGGTCGATCAAAATTTCCAGTGTCTCGGCAGACTCCATACCGCGGTCAACATAATCGCCGATTCCAATAATCGTGTCTTCGTTGGTGGGCTGGATTTCGGTTAACAACCGCTTCAACGCGGTGGCGCAACCATGCATGTCGCCAATAGCAATCGTTCGTGACATTTAGAAACTGACAGAGGTAGAGAATGCAGAATTATGACCAAAAAATAGATCGGCCTGACAAGCCGCGCTATTTTACGCGTCGTCGACGTTTCTTCAAAGGTTAGTTTAGAGATTAAGTCGACTCGCACTGCAAAACAACATTATTTTCGTCAACACGACAGTCGAGGCCGAGATCGTACCACGGCATGCCTCTGCGGTACGGACGTGCAGCCGCTCCGCCCTTCATTGCGTGCTGCCCGTCCTCGACGCGGCTTCCCCAAGAGATTCGCAATTTTGATTCAGCACATATCCTATTTTTCAGATTTCGCATGGACAATGTGAGCTTCGATGGTGCAAGCTTCGCGACGCTCGATTTCGTTAAGCTCCGCCAGCTCAACACGTTTGGCGCGAACGAGAATCGGTGGCACGTTGGTGCTCGCCAAAATGGCATTGCCCATGCCTTTGAGAGAGTAGCGAACGGCACCGTCAAAATTCTGGAAGTTCTTATCGAAAATGCTCAGCTTGTTTGACTTGTTCGTCGGCAAGGCAAACTCAAACTGGATCGTCAGGCTCATGTGTCGCTTTACCGGAATGTCAGCGTTGACTCGCTTCAAAACCAATGCTTTGTTTTGGCAAATAACATTTAACCCGTTCAACAGTTTGGCAGCAGCCAACTTTTGAAACTCAGCGATCAGTTGAGCGTCATTCTTAACGAATTCATCTTGCACCGGAGCTTCTTTTTCGATCCCGTTTGGCTTAGCAGTGCCTGGCTTAACAGTGCCTGGCTTAACAGTGCCTGAGTCACCCAAGTCATTTAAGTCACCCGAATCATCTCGTGTGTTTTCCGCCGACGTGGCATTTCCGTCCCGTGCTGGGTTCTCTGTGGCTGCCGATCTCTCAGTCAGTACGTTTTTCGATTTTGGAATCGAGGTGGGCTCGGCGTTGTTCTTCCCTTTACCGGGTGCTTCAGCCCTCCAAGCGTCTAGAACTTTTCGCATTGTCGCATCGTTCATCCCTGCGGAAAACTCGATTGTGGCGACTTGGTCACGGACGACGACACTCACGGAACGATCAATGTATCCATCCGCAAACTTGTGGAGGGGGGGCGTGGCCAGCGGCAATGTCGCCGCGAGAATCGTTTGAAGCAGTAATATCCCAACCATCGACCGTCTCCCAAAAATCTACTCGTCATTCTCAGTGAATCGCAGCACAACGATTATCAGTGTGTCTCGGAACTGGCGGAAAATCGCTTCTCTGAATATCATATTGTATAGGACAAAGATTTATTCAGACGGTGTTTTAATGAATTCGAATGAGATACTGGATCGTGAGTTTCTAGAAATTCGCGCCAAGATATTAGAAGTTGGCTCAGCCTTGGATCGCATCGAGCGGGCTGACGGTGATGTGAAAAACGATTCGAGAATAAAGTTGATTCAGGACGGAATCAAGATCGTCGCCAGTGGCGAGCCTCATCGGGCCGAGCGAATTCAACTTCTGTTTTCACGGGAGTACGATCAGGCTTGGCAAGAAAAGTTTGAAATGACATCGCGAAGCTGATTGCGGTGTTTCCGTTTTTAAAAAAATTCTCCTTCAATTGTCACGCAAAATCGAAATCATCTTCATCGACTGGCGATTTTTCGATTTGATTTTAACAGGACGTTAGGATGTACTACATCGACCCCCATCTGCATATGGTTTCTCGAACCACGGATGACTACGAGACGTTGGCGAAAATGGGATGTGTGGCGATTAGCGAGCCGGCTTTTTGGGCAGGATTTGATCGCGGCAGCGGCGAGAGCTTTCGGGATTATTTTCGTCAATTGACAGAGGTCGAGCCCAAACGGGCGGCCCAATACGGCATTCAGCATTTCACTTGGCTTTGTATCAACGCGAAGGAAGCTGAAGACGTCGAGCTTTCTCGAGAAGTGCTGCGGATCATTCCCGATTTCCTCGATTGCCCCAATGTCTTGGGCATCGGTGAAATTGGCCTGAACAAAAACACACGCAACGAAGCCATCATTTTTCAAGAGCATGTTGAGTTGGCTTTAAAGTATCAACAGCAGATATTGATCCACACGCCGCACTTGGAAGACAAGTATCAAGGCACGCGAATGATTCTAGATATGTTGGCTGATCATAGTTCAATCGAACGAAGCCGCGTGCTGGTTGATCATGTCGAAGAACATACGGTCGGAGCGGTTTTAGATGCCGGCTACTGGGCAGGAATGACCTTGTATCCTGTTTCAAAGTGTACACCCGCCCGCGCCGTTGACATTATTGAAATGTTTGGAGCCGAGCGATTGTGCGTGAATTCGGCGGGTGACTGGGGGCCGTCCAAGCCAACGGCAGTCCCCGATCTGGTATTGGAAATGCGCCGGCGAGGTCATCCAGAAAGCTTGATTCGACAAGTTGTTTTTGACAACCCGCGGACGTTCTTCAAGCAAAGCGGACACTTCGATTTGGTTGATCCGGCAACCCGGAACGCAGTTTAGAAGTTGTCCGATCTGGCCGCATGAATTGGACTGGCCAATAAATCGCTGCCCCACGGGTCGATCAGGAGCATTCTCGAAATCGAACCAACGTTTTGGGTTTGCGCTTAAAATCCACGGGGCGATGTTCCCGGAAAGTCGAGCGACATTGTCGCACAATTCTCCCAATCGTCTCCGCAATATTGCTGACCTCGATAATGCTAAAGGCAATATTGAAGGCGAAAACATTAGCCCTCTGCGCTTTTTCCTGTCTTGCTGCGATACGGCTTTTCTTCTTCAAACAGGGCGAGCCACTGGTCGAACTCTGAATGCTTAGATTCTGGAGCAAGCTCCTTTCCCTTCTTCGCGAATTCGGTGGCCTTTTCAAACTGGCCAGCTTCCGCATGGGCAACCGCCAGCGTGGCGATGTAAGACCAATCTTTCCAATCACTTAACTCACAGGCTTGTTCCGCGTGGGTGACGGCGGTCTCGCCGTCCCGAAATTCGCCTTCCGGGCAAGTCGCCAAAAACCAAGCCAAGCTGTTCAGTCCGTCCGTCATTTTCGGAGCGAGCTTTACTGCCTTGTTAAAATCATCACTAGCTTTCTTGAATTCTCCAGCACCCATCCAGGCAACGCCACGATTCGCAAAACCAATCGGTGATTCAGGAGTCAATTTTAAGAGTTGATTGTAGTCGGCGGTGGCTTTCTTGAATCGCTCTTTGTTGACGTAGCAGACTCCACGGTTGTTGTAGGCCAAAGAAAGTTTAGGGGCGTAGCGAATCGCGCGACTCAAGTCGAAAATCGCTTCATCGACTTTTTCTTGCTTATACAAAACCCAGCCACGAGCATTTAACGCCATCGCGTTTTTCGGTTGAAGCTCCACAGCCCGATCCGCTTCTTCGAATGCTGATTCCAAGTCGTCCTGAGCCAACGCTAAATTACTCAAACCAACATGAGCGTCGGCATTGCGTTTATTGATTCTAAGGGCGCGTTGATAGTCGCGTTCGGATCCTTCAAAATCTCCCAGCGCAAGTTTGGCACTGCCTCGATTGATGAAATATCGAGGAACTTTTGGGTTCAGCGAGATCGCTTTGTCATAACTTTCAACGGATTTTGCAAAATCGTTGACGGCGTAGTAAACACGGCCAAGATTGAAGTGAGCGTGGGGGAAATCTGGATTGAGTTTGACAGCATACGACAAGTCTTTGAGCGCCAAAACATATTTTTGTTGCGCGTTGAGTACCATTCCCCGATTGCTCCAAGTCACGGGGTTCTTTTGGTTGACTCGTAACGAGGAATTAAGATCAGTGAACGCTTTGGCGAATTCTTCATTCTCATAGTGGATCAATCCGCGGTGAGCCATCGCGTCGGCGTCTTGCGGGTTGTCTTTAATACGCTTGTCGTAGTGCTTTTTCGCCATGTCCACGTTCATGACATACTGAGTTGGCAGCCAACCTTCTGCATCTTCCAATGCTGACCATTTTCCATTGATCGAAATGATCGTGTGGATTTCGCCTTCAAAAACCTTGCCGACAACCTTCTTTTTAATCTTTGTTTCAAAATTCGCGGTCACGACGACACGGTCACCAACTTCTTGGGCGCTCAGTCCACATGTAAGTGACAACACGACGCAGCTAACAAGCAGGGCGGCAAATGGAAATCTCACAGAACGATAACGAGTCATGGCTTCTTCTCTTTTACGAATCTTTGACGCTTGCTAACCATAGGAAAACCGCACACCTTTTTCAGGTGCGGGGCTTGGGCTGAAGCGCTGAGTAAAACTAATCAAACACCAACGTGGAGTTGGATTTCAACAATATAGCATCATTTACCAATACAAAAACGGCTAAAAACGACATCCAAAATGTCATCGGTGTAGACGGTGCCAACGACTAATCCAAGATCATCAAGAGCTTGCCGAATCTCCGCAGCCACGATTTCTTCGCCAGCTTGCTCAATCGCTACTTGGAGAGCCGATTCGATAGAACGCTGAGCAGAAGTCAGGCAGTTGGCCGTGCGGACGACCGTCGAGTTGACAATCTCACCGCTTCCGCCTTCCGACCTAGCCGAGCTTTCGGCGATCGCTGTTTTCAGCTCGGTGATACCTGATGTTTTGTTGGAAACGCTGGTTGCGACAAAATGGACAGAACTATTTTGCGCGGCCCAGTCGGTGATCAGGCTCTGATTCTCAGCATAAATTGCTAAATCAGATTTTGTGCCGATGATGATCGTTGGGTTCTCGATGGGTAAATCCTGCTCGACCTTGCCTTGAATTTGCGCGATTTGGTCGATTTCCCATTGAGACAGAGGGCACGACAAGTCAATGCAAAGCAGCGTGATATCCGCATGGGACTCCACGGTTTCTCGCTGGTCTTGGGCTTGATCAGAAATCGGAATGGAAGCATCTGCCGCCGCATCATTGGCAAGATACGTCGACGAAATTCGCTCTTCCTGCCCGGCGGTATCGATGAGTTGCACGCTCAGGTTGGGCAGCTCCAAATTTGCGGTGAGAAAATCAGTCGTCGTGCCGGCAATGTTGGTCACGATCGCTCGATCGTCCCCAAGCAGACAATTGAACAGGCTGCTTTTTCCGGCGTTGGGCAAGCCAACCAAGGCGACGCGAATGGTTTCTGAATCCGAATCTCGAGAAGTGATTTGGGCGGCGACTTTTTCGACCGCTTCTTTCGCTTCTTGGAGTCGACTGACAAGAGCTTGCTGGCTGATAAACTCAATGTCTTCTTCAACAAAATCCAGGCCAGCTTCGAGTTCGGCAAGCACGAAGGTTAGCAGGTCGCGGGCGCGAGTCAACGGTTCCGAAAGGCCGCCAGCAAGTTGGTTCAATGCGTGCTGCAGATCGGATTGGCTGTTGGCGTCGATGATGCCGAGAACCGCCTCGGCTTGCGTTAAATCCAATCGGCCAGAAAGAAACGCACGCAAAGTGAACTCGCCTGGATTGGCGAGGCGGGCACCGGACTGGCAGATCTGAGTCAGGGCAAGTTTCAACAATGACGGCGAGCCGATGGTGTGAAATTCTGCCGAAGGCTGACGAGTGTAGCTGCTTCGCGTGGGCCAAAAAAGAAGCTTACCGGGCAAGGCACTTGTCTGATGACTCGCTGACCGGCCGGATACTAATTGATCAACGCCAGGTTGCTCCCAGCCTAATTGCTCCAAGCCGGGTTGGTGTGATTGGCTCGGGTGATTCAGCGGTAGAGTGACAGGAATCGACGTGGGTGATTTGAAGCTGGCCCAATCGACAGGCGTTTCAGTCTCAAACGATTTCTCCAAGCAAGTTTGGCATTCCGGGCCACTGATTCGAACAATGCCGCGTACCGCCGAACCGGGAGCGGATGCAATGGCTGCGATCGTATCGTCAACATCAAACGAAGGCATAACTGTTGGGTCTGTAGGTTCGTTGGGATTTGCGGAGGCGCCAGTGAGATGTCGGCAACGAATCCTGCTTACGTGGCAAGGTTGGAAAGTCTGGCGGCGTGGCGGACTAACGGCCTTTCAATCGTTTCTTTCGTTCGACGTTACGGCGTTTGCGTTCCGCCAATTCGTCCTCTCGTTTCTGCGCCGCTTTATCGCCAGACTTGTTATTTCCCTTTTTCTTTGATCCGCCATCCAGTGTTAATTTTCCGCCGTCAGGCAGTTTGTCTGTCGCTAACTGGGGTTTGGGTAACAAGACTCGCTCAATGATTCCCCACAGGCTGCTGGTGATGAAATAGATACAAAGTCCCGCCGCGACTTTGAAGAACATGATGCCCATGAAAAGCATCATGAACGTCATCATCTTCTGCATCATCTTGCCCTGGTCATCTGTCGCCGGTGGCATGAACAGTTTTTGCTGAGCAAGGAAAAGGATCATTGTCAGTATCGGCAAAATATTGAAATAAGGCCCCAACCAACCCGTCTCAGACGCCAGCATCGCCGGCATCCAGTCTTTCCAATACATCAATTGATCCGGCCCGGAAAGATCGGAGCACCAGCTCAAACCTGGAATCAGTGGCGCGTCACGTAGCGCGATGTCGACTGAAAGTCCACGGTAAAGTCCGATGAAAATCGGCAGTTGGAAGAACATCATGAAACAACCGCCAAATGGGTTGTACTTGTACTTCTTGAAAAGCTCTCGTTGGGCGGAAGCCCGCTTCTCCATGTCGTCTTTGTATCTGTCCGCAATCTCTTTCATCTGCGGCTGCAAGTGCTGCATCATTTGGGCATTGAGAGCTGCCTTGCGCGAGATCGGAATCATGATCGAGCGAACCAGGACGGTCAGCATGATGATCGCGATGCCGTAACTCCAACTACCAGTAATCCAGTAAAAGAAATGCAGCAGCGACATCAACGGTTTTGAACACCAAGCAAACCAGCCGAA
>CAZPTT010000007.1:9778-14778 GCA_964589435.1 uncultured Pirellulaceae bacterium | reverse complement strand
TGAATTTTGTTGGCGTACCACCACGTTTCCGGAGGAGAGCCAGTTGGGCCATCAAGCTGAAAGGCGATGCTTTGAATCTGGTCTGAATCGTTGACAACTTCAAGCTCCATTTCAAAGTGAAATGATCGGGAGCCGAGCAGGTGAATATCATCAGCCTGCAACTTTGGAATTCGAAATCGCTTGTAGACCGTGATCGGGCCACTCAGTTCCATTTCACGCAAGTTTGCACTTGGGATTTCATATTTTAATGAAACTTGGTTCTCGTCACTTGAGTCGATCTGCCAGTTGGCGGTACGCATGTTCGCGTCGACATCCGGCCACGCCGCGTCAAAACCCGCGGGCTTCAAAAGCGAGAACACGAATGATTCTGGGTAATCGTAGTCCAAATCGATGTCTTCGCGATTCTGTTCCGGCTTTAGCAACTCGATGGGTTTATCGGTGAGCTCGACATCGATTGAAAGTTCTTTGTCACCGCGTTGAATTTTTAAGGAAACCGATTCACGCGGCTTTGTTTTCGCATCCATCATCTCTTCAAATTCGGTGGCCGAAGTGATGGGCTCGTCATTGAGGGCCACCAGAATGTCACCAACTTGAATCCCACTCTCATGGGCTGGAGTTCCCACACCAACAGCGCCAACAACGCAGCCTGCTGAGGAGTCTTGGCATTCCAAGCAGCCTAAATATCCGCCTTTGTATTCAAGATCGCGAAATTGAAATCGACCATTCTTTTGATTTCGAAAGTTCAATTCGACTCGATGAATCGTGCCGGCTCTTTCGTTGACTGTGATCAAGTAACGATCAAGTCCGGTCGGGCTGAGCGAACCGATTTGGATGAACTTGTCTGACGATTCAACGACAGCTCTTGATTCGTCGGAATCTGCGAGTTCGTTTTCTTGAGCGCCGGTACCTTCTCCGCTTTCACCTACTGCCGAATCGGAGGCGCCCGATTCTTGAGACTGGTTCAAACTCGCAACCGATGAGGCGTCGGATCCCACTTCATCTGCGGCGTCGGTTGAAATGGTTGCACTTGAAGTGTCCCCCGAGTTTGCATCGCCCTCGACCAGCTCCGTGCTGACGGCACCGTTTGCACCATCGGCGTTGACGCCATCGACAGGCGGCTGAGGTCCGTACATGCCTTTGAGGATTAAGGCCACCATCATGATGGTGGAAGAAAGCAAAATAAATGAAGTCGCGCGACCGTTCACGGATTCAATTTCCTGAGTTAAGAGCGGGCTAATGAAGCGGAAATGACGAAGGCTTCGGAGCTGCCCGCCAGAATTTTAATGAGATGCAACTTGGCTCGCGAAGAGCCGAGGGGTTGAGTGATCCGAATCCCAAGCACCTATTCTCTGAATATCGGCAAATATTGGAAAGGGGGATTACCGCGATAGTTGGACTGGTAGATACGACGATTCTGACGCCAAAGTAGCCTGCAAGGTGTCAGATTGTCACAGTCGTAGAGGAAGGGTAACGGAAGAAGGGCAAACAGAGCACGGGCAAATAGAAGAAGTGCAAATGTTGACTCGTTGATTTGAATCAGATTCCGGCACTGAATCTCGGCAGCCAAGAGTGGCAGTGCTTTTGCGCAATGGTTGCCTGAATTTCTATCGGCCTTCCAGCAGTCGCTCACCCAGGAAGTCATCCAAATCAGGAATCGCCAAGATCTTTTCGCGGGTCGGACGCGGATCGTACTCGACGCGACGAAACTCAATTTCTTCACCGGCAAGAATGACATAGCTGCTGCGTGGGTCATTGTCACGCGGCTGCCCAACACTTCCGACATTGATCATCAGCTTCTGATTGCTCAGCGTGTATTGGCTGCTAATTTCGCTGGGTGAATAGAAACGGCAGTTATCTGTGAAGATGCCTGGGACGTGAGTGTGGCCTTGGAAGCAATAAAATTGAATAAAGCCAAAGATGCGTTCGATTTTTCGCTGATTGTAAATGTCTTCCGGGAAAACATATTCGTTCAACGGGCTGCGTGGCGAGCCATGAACAAACATGACTTTGTCCTCGCGAACGGTTCGAGGAAGTTGAGCCAAGAAATCCCATCGCTCTTGAGCACCAGGAAACGACATGTCTTCCAATTGTTGTCGGGTCCAAAAGATCGCCTTTTCGGCTCCGCTGCTAAAACCCTCGGGATCAAAAAGAGCACCATTGTCGTGATTGCCCAAAAGCGTGAACTTGAAGTCGCGACAGGCCTCAATGCATTCTCGTGGATTCGGGCCATAACCAATCACATCCCCCAAGCAGCAGATTTCCTCAACGCCTTGAGACTCGATGTCTTGGAGAACCGCCGTTAGGGCTTCAAGATTCCCGTGAATGTCACTGATGATGGCGCGTTTGATCACGAATTGTCCGCTTCAGAATTTGAATCAGGAACAAGTCCTTTAATCGCGGCACCGGCACACGAAACAAAAGATCTGCTTTTGTTCTCGACTCATGGAATGGCAAGATTTGAGAAGGCACGAGACAACAAAAGCCAACTTAAATCACTTTAAAGCTCGCTCGATGTTAAACCTAACACGTCACATGTCAAGATGAAGCAAGGTGTGCGGGCGCAAACCGATGCGGAAAGAAGTCCGCGAGGGGTTGGAGTGGTGCCGATTGCATTCTGAAGGCACGCAATCCAGTCGTTAGCCTCAAATTGCCCTATTTTGCCGCATTGAGCTGCGGATTGGCGAAAGACGAACGTTGGTCGAATTAACGTCCGGACAAAAGCCGGTCACCCAGCATGTTGTCGAGGTCGGGAATCGAATGGATCTTCTGACGAGTCGTTTCGACGTCATATTCGACACGGTTATATTCTACGGTCCGGTCATCAGTGTCCAGAACGACGAAGCAGGAACGGGGGTCACCGTCACGAGGCTGCCCCACGCTTCCGACATTGATCATGCACTTCTCATTGGCCAACTGAAAGTGGTAATCCCGTTGTTCCGGCGTTACAAACGCCCCCGATTCGGTAAACATTCCGGGGATGTGCGTGTGCCCTTGAAACGAAACCTTTTCAAAACGGCTCATGAGCAAAGCCATCAGATCTTTTTCGTAAATCTGCTCCGGAAATACGTACTCGTTCGTTGGATCCCGAGGTGATCCATGGACAAACAAGTAGTCGCCTTCATCGTGCCGGCGTGGTAATTCTCCAAGGAAATCCCATCGCAAATCAGCCTTATCAATGTTGGCTGTGTCCGATTCCAGTTCTTTTCGCGTCCAGAAGATTGCTCGCATGGCGACTGGATTGAAGCCTTCAGGATCGAAGATTGCGGCTTGATCGTGATTACCAAGAATCGTCAACTGACACTTTTCCATGACGATGTCGAGACAGCGAATCGGATCCGGGCCATAGCCGATGATGTCACCAAGACAAATGATCTCGTCGACCTCAAGCTCACCGATTCGATTCATGACGGCGGTAAGCGCTTCAAAGTTTCCGTGAATGTCACTTATGATTGCCCGCTTCACGTGTTCGCCTTTTTTATAGAATGAAGGAGGAGTGATCGTGAATCTACAACGATCTCCCCATAAGGAATCACTGCCACGAAACAACAATTAGCGTAAAATACCGCAGGGAACCAGTTTAAGTGGATCGTCGATTGGACGCAATCGAACTAAGGTATTTCCCGAATTTCGAAAAGTTAAACGAAGACCACCGCGGGAACGGGGATCTTTGGAGGGGTATGCGTACTGGAATAGTGGTAGGACGGTTTGAAAAAATCCAAATGAACGGCCGAACCGACCGGTTGGACGATCATAAAAGCATACCTTACGATGCCAACCTTGGTTGCCAAAACAGACTACTTTTGGGCAAGTTATTATCGTCGCTGGTTGTAAGAGGTTAAAAAATTGCTCGTTTTGGCGATAGAAACGTCCGCCCGTCATTTTACATTGGCGCTCTTGGACGATGATAAATTGAAGTCTGAATTTGATTCCCGTTCAACAGAAGCTGGCGGTGCCAATTTAGATGCAGTTGACAAAAAAAACGCGCCACAAGGATTGCCCAACCGGAATTTTGGACGAAAGCCAGGTGTTTCGGTAACGCTCTTGCCCGCGATCAAATCGTTGCTAGAAGGAGCAAACGTTCAGTGGTCAGATATCGACTTGATTGCGATCGCGACAGGGCCAGGCATGTTCACCGGACTGAGAGTCGGAGTGGTCGCCGCCAAGACGCTGGCTTATGTACACAAGACGCCGTTGATCGGAGTCAACACACTCCAGGTGCTTGCGGCTCAGTCGGCCGCCTCTCTGAAAAATGATTTACCAAAATCGCCAAAAGACGGCGAAGCCATAGACGGCCCGTTGATTTACCCTGTTCTCAATGCCCAACGTCAACAGGTCTTTTCCGGCTGTTACCAAGCCCAAGGAAATTGGCAGGCGGCTTCTTCTCGAGAAAATGAAATTCTCGATTCGAAGTCTTGGCTGGCTGGGTTGACTGAAAATTCAATCGTGACCGGTTCCGGATTGAAGTTGCTGGATTCGGAATTTGGAAAACAAGGTTCCTCGTTGGCTGTGCAGTTGAAGGAACTCAAAGTCCAAATGGCTCCGGAAACGACATGGGACTGCTGTGCCGAGGGTGTGGCTCGGGTTGGCAGAATAGAATTTCTAGCGGGGAATCAAAGCGACGTCTGGTCGCTTGAGCCATTCTATTTTCGCCCCAGCACAGCCGAAGAGGTTTTCGCAAAGCGCGAAAAGTCCTAGTTCGATCGCGTCATTTTTCCCGTTTTTCTGACACAAGCTATGAGCCTGCCAGAATGTCGTTCAAGATTCTAAATCTTGATTTGCTGCCGAAATGGCAAGCTGGGACAAGGTTGCCGATTCTGAAAAATCGACTATTTCGCTCTCGATACCTACGATTAGTCGAATTGCTTCCTCCGACCGCGAGTTGGCACAGTGTTTGCAATCCACAGTTTCGACAGTCTTTCGAAGACTCTAATTCAAATTCTGCGAAAGAGTTTGAACCTGTAATTCAGCGTTGAGTTCCAGCACTTTGGCTACGTCACTTT
>CAZPTT010000007.1:0-9678 GCA_964589435.1 uncultured Pirellulaceae bacterium | reverse complement strand
GTCACTTTGGCTACGTCACGCTGGATTCAGCCCCGTCTTTCGAACGGCTTTCCAACAACCCGATCATCAGTTTCATTTCGCTTTAAGTGAGCATGAATATGGCGAACAACCGTTTCGACAATTTCAATTTTGATTCCTCATCCGATGATGATTTCTCTCAGAGCAACTTCTCCGAGAGTGAATTCTTTGAAGAGGATCAATCTGGAGAAGAGTTTTCCGCGCTGGAGTTTTCGTCTGAAGACATTTCGCATGACGACTTTTATTCTGCAGAAGTGGATATGACAGAAGGACTGCCAGGCTCCAACATTCGAGCAGGAAGTTTCTTGGTAGCGTCGCCTAACATTCATCAAACTCCGTTTCAAAAAACGGTCGTTTATGTTCTTCAGCACAATCGCTCTGGAACTTTCGGCGTCGTACTCAACCGCCCCGCCAATCAAAAGATCAAACGTACTTGGCAACAACTGTCGGGTGCAAATTTTGGCGAGAGCTCAATCGTGCAAGGTGGGCCCATTGGAGGTCCGGTGTTTGCGATCCACAGCGAAGCGTCACTCGGTGAAATGGAAATGCCAGGTGGGATTTTTGTTTCAGCGGAGACCGCTAAGATCAACGAGTTATCTCGATTGGACGAGTCGACTTATCGAATTGTATTTGGTGTCGCAGGCTGGCAAGCTGGTCAATTGGATGCCGAAATCAACAATGGAAAATGGCTTAAGCTCTCTGCAGAACCACAACATGTCTTCGACGAGCCGGAATTGATGTGGGAAAATTTTGTGCGAAGCTATGGTCGCGAGGTTTTTTGTGATGTGGTTGGCATTCAAAAACTTCCCAAGAACGTTTGGCTCAATTAGACGCACGAACCATCGGACTGTATATTTCGTAAACAAGAGAAGGTTCTATTGCACGAGCAGGTTCCAGCGAGGCCTTCCACTGGCTGGTTTCACTCAATTTTAAGGTTACACCGGTACTGAAAGACCGGTCACTCTCAAACATAAAATCAAGGATTTTTTAATGCAGATTCATCGTTTGGCAGCTCTAGTTGCGATTTCATTGCTTACCGTTGGTTGTGCCGGCCCCGAAGCACCTGAGCAAACTGGTGGTTCAACTGCCGATTCTCACGGTCATGATCACGCAGATGAACACGGGCACGATCATAGTGACGAAGGTCACAGCGAAGACGGGCATGACGAAAACGGGCATGGCGAAGCAGCACACGCTCCCCATGGGCCCAATGGCGGGCACATCTTTAAGTTTGATTCGCCAGATTTCATCGGAGAATGGCAGAAGTTCAAAGACAACAGCATCATCAAGATGCACATCATGGACAAGGATCAGAAACCTGTTCTGGCCGACGTCGATTCTTTCAAAGTCATTCCATTGACCGGTAAAGACCGTACTCCATTCGAGCTGGAAGCTGAGAACGCTGATGATGCAGGTTTGTCGTCCGTTTATTCGCTTGACGATCAAGGACTGAGTATCGCCATTCCGTTGGGCGTTTCGATCGAAGTCGTGATGGGCGACAAAACGCTGAAGGGGCAAATTGATCAACACGAACCGCTTGATCATTGAAAACCAGCGTCAAATAAGCGTTGCAATTTAAAATGAGGGACGGCTACTCAAACTGGGTGGCCGTCCTTTTTTTGTTCTTTTATCTGCTGCGCCACGTTGGTTATTGTAGCCAACTACAAAAGCAGTTGATTCTTAACATTCACACCCTTAGAATCGTTATTGAGACAAAGGGCTGCACTATGCTGCCAAATAACAGGATTTCCTTCACTTCAATCTCAATAACGTCTTATGTCCAGCCTTCCACCCGTCGAAGTTTCGCACACGCCGGAGCAGCGATTCTCGGATTATCTGCAAAGTCGTGGAATGAGGAATACTGAACAGCGACGAGCCTTGCTGGATCGCGTCTTTCTTGAGCACGATCATTTTGACGCAGATCAATTGATTGAACGGCTGCCGAAAAAAGGCCACGATGGATACGTCAGCCGGCCAACCGTTTATCGAACACTTGGCGAATTTGTCGATGCAGGTTTGCTAAAAAAGTTTCAGCTCGACGGTCGAAGCGTTTACGAACACGATTATGGCTACCCTCAGCACGATCATTTTTACTGCACGAAATGCGAAAAGCTCATCGAGTTTCAAAGCGATGAATTGGCCAAGCTGAGAGTCGAAGTCGCCAAAGAGCACAAGTTCCAAGTCCGCAGTCACCGGTTGATCATCTCGGGTGTCTGTGAGGACTGTCGCAAAGGCAGACGCCGCGTGCGGCGCAAAGTCGATTTGATTTGATGCCGATTAGATTTGCTGCCGACTTCGCGACAAATTCGACACGTCGTTTAAAAACGATATCGTTCTATAAAGCTGGCTCGTTTAACAATTAGCCAACAGGCATCAGTGGCTGACGCTTGCGAAATAGGGCACAGAATATCGTTTGCACTATCGCTCAGCAGGGCCAGTGGCTTGATCAGTTCTGTGCTTAAAGAATTCCAGCGGGCTGATAATCGGCGGCGGTTGGATACTTCGATTCAATCAGCTGAACCTCAGCCGAGAATTTCTCGACTAGTGGGCGCGCCGCCCCGTATTTGGTTCGCCCTTCTTCCGTGATGCGATCCAACGTGGCTTGGCTTAAGTTTAGCCTTTCATCTCCAGCCAGGCGTTTCATCAAGTCGTTTTCGCTGGCAATACCGTTTCGTAAGTCGCTTACCGTTGCCAGTGCATGTTCCTTAATAGCGGCATGCGCTGTCTCCCTGCCGACTCCGGATTTCACCGCCTCCATCATGATAGTCGTGGTCAGCAAGAACGGCAGGAAGTGTCGATTTTCGGCTTCGATGACCGCTTCGTAAACATCCATTTGATTGAGAACCGTAATGAAAGTCTCGTACATTCCGTCCATCGCAAAAAACGCGTCCGGTAGCATGACTCGGCGAACGACTGAACACGAAACATCGCCTTCGTTCCACTGATCGCCCGCCAATCCGGCCGCCATCGTTTGATAGCCTTTTAGGATCGTATGAAAGCCGTTGACTCGCTCACACGATCGAGAGTTCATTTTATGGGGCATCGCACTGGAGCCAGTTTGGCCTTTGGCAAACCCCTCGCTGGCCGTTTCGTTGCCGGCCATCAATCGCAAGGTTCGGGACAATGATGATGGCCCGCTGGCCAATTGAGTCAACACACTGACAGTTTGCAGATCGAGACTGCGCGGATAAACTTGGCCCACATTCGACAACGCATGTTGAATGCCTAAATGTTCAGCAACGAGTGATTCCAGTTTCGATACTTTTTCGATATCCTCGTCGAACAAAGAAATCTGATCCATCTGGGTGCCGACTGCACCCTTGAGCCCGCGAACTGGGTAGCTGGCGATTAGATTCTCGACAGCATGAAAAGCCAACAAGATTTCTTCGCCAAACATCGCCAACCGTTTTCCAAACGTCGTTGGTTGGGCAGCGACGTTGTGCGTGCGCGCCGTGATCAGCAGATCCTTCCACTGCTCGGATCGGCGACGAATTCCTGCCAGCACCGAAACTGTCCGGTCACGAACCAACTGCAGCGATCGAAACGTTTGAAGTTGTTCAACGTTCTCGGTCAGATCACGGGACGTCATGCCTTTATGAATATGCTGGTGACCGGCCAGATCACAGAATTCTTCGATACGAGCCTTCACATCGTGTCGTGTGACTTTTTCTCGTTTCATGATCGAATCCAGGTCGACGTTCGCGACCACTGACTCGTAGGCCTCAATTGCTTCGGCTGGGATGTCCAACCCCAGCGTGCTTTGAGCCTTCATCACTGCGACCCAAAGCTCGCGCTCTAAAATGATTCGGCCTTCGGCGGACCAAATGTTTTGCATGGCAAGCGAGGCGTAACGTTCGGCGAGAATATTCGGGATCATTAAAAACTGTCTTCTATTTCTGAGTTCGTGCGTGTTTGAAATCGGTCGATTGTCAAAGAAAGACCGTTAGCAAATCGCGTATTTTAGCCAACCATGGCAACTAGTTAAGGACACTAACCGAAATGGCGAGCACCGCGCAGCGATTGGTTCGCATTTATTGCCCGCCAGCTACGATAGAATCACTGACGATTCACGATTGTAGGGCATTTATTCCAAATGTCTGGCCGACAACGTTCGCTTCGTTGCTTTAATCAGATTCATTGACGATATTGTGGGCTCTCATTATTGACGACTCCCAATCGAATTCAATCAATCAAATGAATCAAAGACATCTGAAATCACTGGCCGTGCTCTTTCTCTTTTTGCCTCTAGCAATGGCAAACACAATTGCGAATGCACAAAAACTTCCTCACTCGTGTGCGCGACCCGACGAAATTGCCATCAAGCACTTGCACCTCGACCTGAAAGTTGATTTTGAGTCGAAGAAACTTTCGGGCTCGGCGACATTGACGCTGGATCGAAAAACCGACTCGAACACCCTGCGCGTCGATACCGATAGGCTCGACATCACCGCTGTAAAATCGTCCGATGACACGGAACTCAAATGGGAATTAGGCGAACGCAATTCTCAACTTGGTCAGGCGTTGTCGATCAGCCTTCCAGCGAAGCAGAATACACCAACCAAAGTCGTCATCTCGTACTCGACTCGGCCTTCTGCTGCCGCCGTGCAATGGTTAACGCCTATCCAAACGACCGATAAAGAACAGCCATTTCTCTTTACTCAATCTCAAGCGATTCTGGCGAGAACCTGGGTGCCATGCCAAGACACACCAGCCGTCCGCATGACTTACTCGGCCAAAATCCAAGTACCCTCGCAGTTGTTGGCCGTCATGAGCGCCTCCAATCCGCAAACGAAAAACGATTCAGGCATTTATGAATTCGAGATGAAGCAACCGATACCGTCGTATCTGCTTGCGCTGGCCGTCGGTGACTTGAAGTTCAAAGAACTCGGGCCCCGTAGTGGCGTCTACGCCGAACCATCTGTTCTCAAGAAGGCCGTTTGGGAATTGCATGATACCGAACGCATGATTTCCTCAGCCGAAGAACTTTATGGTGCCTATCGCTGGGATCGATACGACGTCATTTTCTTGCCATCCAGTTTTCCATTCGGCGGCATGGAGAATCCGAGACTGACGTTCGCGACGCCTACCATTTTGGCGGGAGATCGATCACTCGTCGCACTGATCGCGCATGAACTTGCCCACTCTTGGTCAGGAAACCTCGTCACCAATTCGACGTGGAACGATTTTTGGTTGAACGAAGGCTTCACCGTTTATTTTGAACAGCGAATCATGGAAGCCATGTATGGCCGGGAGTATTCCGAGATGTTGGCTCGCTTGACACTCGATGGCTTGCTTGAAGAAATCAAGGAGCTCGAAGCCCGTGATACGTGGCTGAAGCTTGACTTGTTGGATCGAAATCCCGACGACGGAATGACGGCGATTGCCTACGACAAAGGCTACTTCTTCTTAAGAATGCTTGAAGAGAAAGTCGGTCGAGAGAAATGGGACGCGTTCCTAAAAACGTATTTCGACAAATTCGCTTTCAAAAGCATGACGACCGAAAGCTTTCTGACTTACCTTGAAAAGAACCTCGAGGTCAACGCATCGGTGGATCTCAGAGCCTGGGTTTATGCAGCAGGCCTACCGGAAGATTGCCCCAAAGTCGAAACCGAAGCACTGGCAAAGGTCGCCACCGCTGCCAGTTCGTTTCTCTCCGGAAAAGCCCCTGCCGAAATCAGCTCCGAATTCGAAACCAAAGACTGGACGACCCATCACTGGAATCACTTTTTGAGGTCATTCAAATCCAGTCTGTCGATCGAACAAATGACGGCACTGGACAAAGAGTTCAAATTCACTCAATCCGGAAACTCTGAGATTACCCACGACTGGCTTATGCAGGCGATCGGATCGAATTATCAGCCAGCAATGCAAAGACTGGAAGATTTTCTCACCGAGCAGGGAAGGCGAAAATTCTTGCAGCCGCTCTATGAAAAACTCGCCACCACCGAAGCCGGCAAGGCAACGGCAATGCGAATCTATAAAATTGCTCGGCCGGGCTACCATTCCGTTTCCAGCCAGACGATTGACAAGATCTTGGACTGGAAAGAGTAAAGTTTCACATAAAAGCACGACGGCTCGGCAACTACATGCGTTAGTGAAATTGGTTACCGAGCGAAGAAGTTTTCCGTTTGCAGCGGAATTAGTCGAAGTAGCTTGACTGCGCCGCCTTGCTATTGAAGAGCTTTGACATACCTTTGTTAGAGATGCCTTGGTTGAAGATGCTTTTGATTGGTTTTCCTTGGATTGGCTTGCGAACCGTGACGTCAGGAACTTCTTGATTGAAACTCATTTGAGCAAATTCTGGCATTTCAAAACTAACTGCCTCTGGCGCTTTGTTTAATTCTTCGTCGCCTGAGTCTTCGCCGCCTTCTTTATTTTCGCGATCGGGCAACTCAGTGACCGGCACATCGACTCGCGTAATACTCTCGACTGGCTCCATCCGCTGCAGATCAGTCAATCGCTGAAAACACATAACACCTCTAACGAATGCAAGCCCGTAGACAGGCCCATTATGAGGATCGTTGCAGTCGATCGAAGGAGATGAATCGCAGATTGCCGGAGCACAACTATTAAATGGAGCGAACCCAACATATCTCCAACCCGCCATCCGTTTGCCGTTGGCACCACAAGAGATCACTGATTCGTAATACCCAAGTGGAACGTTTGTTGCTTGAACAACGATCTTCTTCGGCTGATCACCACCTCGCCCCTCGTCCAAGCTTAATTTCGCTACTCCCGATGCCAGCGAGCCAGCCGAAGTCAACAACTCGGCCGTTGCCTTAATATTCTCATCGACTTTAGAATCAAGGTTCTGATTCAACTCGGTCAACATCCATCCATCTTTCAAAGTAAAACTGACGTCAGCCGTTCCCATTCCCGGGCGCACGTCGATGGAATACTCCTCGTTGAAGTCCGGCAACATCTGCATTTCGATGCTTACGAACTCATCAGATTGATTACTCGTCGTCGTTTTCGTCGGCTTATCCTTTTCTTCAAGAACGACTTTGCTGGCAATCGGGGAGATGAACAAATAGGGCTTCGGTCGGTAATACCGGATCCCTCGATCGTGGGTGTCACACGAACGCTTCACGATGACTCTGGGTGTGCAACCAGCAACGATCAATGAACACAACGCAACGGTAACTAAAGCGATCCGAATCATTCTCTACCCTTTGACTAACATTCCATGAACGATTCTCTTCTTCGACTAGAAAACGTGGAAAATCCGTCAGTTCAGGCACAACCCGCAAGGCTTAACATTTCCCCACCGGACTGCTTAAATAATCATTACAGTTTGACATTCTCACTCCAAGCACAACGAGTGACTCGTTCTTCTGCCAGGCAATCTAAAGCCCTCATTGTGACTAAGGCCGACCGAACGGGTCGAATTGCTGGCCGCTGGTGCACAGGAATTCCACAACATACGGAACAAATACATTTGGGGTGGCAAAGTCTATCGAGTTCAGATGAGCCAAAAAGCAAGTCACGTTCGCGTGTAGCTTCCTGTTTTCAGTGGCGATCAAGCCAAATCACTTTCGTTCCAAGATCACTTTCGTTCCAAGTTTAGCGCCGAGCTCAAGACCGAGTCCTTTGAAAGCTTCCGAAACGCGTACAAGCCAGCGACATTCTTCAGACGCTCAACGGAAGTGCGGTTTCGCGATGGCATTCGGTTGAAAATTACGACCGCGCCGGGTTTGATTCCATCGACAACTTGGTCGATGTCAATCGCCGCTTCCCCCAACGGCGAATAAACATAAACAACATCAAACAACGCTAGGTTCACCGCACCTGAATCAAAAACATCGGCATGAATCAGTTCAAGCCTGCCCGAATCAAGTTGACCCATCCGATTCAATCGTCGCTTGATTACTTTTGAGATCGAAATCAATCCGGCGTGCAACTCGGCGCCAGTCGCGTGGGCATCGGAATACTGGTTGACAAAAAAAACATTGACGCCACTTCCGCTACCAACATCGATAAACTTCGAGTCCGCCGCTAGTAAGTTCTGACTTTCCAGATCCAACACAAGCTGTTTCGCGAATTGACTACCTCGTGAGTCGAGCACATAGTTGCCACGTTCTTCGTCCCAGACCTCGGGAAATTGAAGGCGAGCCTTGTCGATCGCGTTCTGGCTGTAGTGCCCGAGCAAAACGTCGAACTCAGCTTCACTCGGCGGCGGGTTTGACACACCCAACGCCCTAAGCAGGCGGCCAATCTCTTGAAAAAATATCGCGTAGGGCAGGGCGGCTGGCAGTCGTTGCTCGATACAACGATTTACTTCTTTCGTTCTCTCTTCGCCGACTTTGCCAATCTCAACTGAGAATGGAATCTTGATCAAAGTCGAATATTGCGGGAACATTCGCCTGAGAAGCTTCCGCTTCAGTTCGGACGTTAACCAGCCAGCCAGATGATCGGGCAAGAAACAAACCATCGATTCGATCACGAGAATCGCATCTGGCGCTAGGCCCAACCGCAACCAGTAGTGATGGGTATTTCCGGCCAGTCGTGACTCATCGACGTTGTAGAAATGTTTGCGCAAAAAATGCCCGTTAGCAAAATTTGCTCTGAGTTCGAGCAGATTTTTCGCGAGCGCCTGACGATAAGGCATCAGTTCTTCAAAAGCGTCGGCCACAGCAACTCGCACGAATCAGGGTCGAAAATATTCGACCATGATACTCGCGCATTAGGTCACGAAACAGGCTGTGACAAATTGCGGAGGCATCACCGTTGTCCCGCTCGAGCTTTAACGAAGCAATCAATCAGTTCAAACCGTTTTCGTTTTGGCGGATTGACTACCTGAGCAAACATTTTTTCCCGCGTATCGAGGGGCTTTTCATAAATGTAAACGGGAACGCGTAGCCGACCGAGCGTATCTCGGAGGATTTCTAGCACGACCGGCCAGTGTTCTTTGGATCCATTCATTCCGATTTCCGGTAGATGAATCGTGGCTCCGATTCGCTGAGCCTTTTGACCGACGATCGCGAGACATTTCGCTAGAACCTTGTATCGAATCGGCCGCGATCCGGCTTTGTGACGAGTTCCTCGTTCACCCACCATATTTGCGACGCGAACCAGGCGGTTGGTCGGCGTCTTTTTAACGCTGACAAACTGAACCGATCCCAAACCAAAGTCGTTACGCGACCGACCTCGAAACCACCGATTGTATGCACGTTCCACTTCGGGCCATCCACGGGTTATTTCGCGTGCGTTTCGACCACACCAAATGCCCAAGTCGTTGCAGACGTGGCCAATGATTTGCGGGCCGATCGATTTGGGTTTGGAGATGCTCCCGGTAACAAAGATTAATTTTTCCATGGGACTGACAGTCGTTCGCTTCGAGTTTCCTCTCGCGAGACGACCAAGCTGAATAATGAAATGAATAAGTCCGTAGGAATTACTCAATCGCCCATTCAACGACTGTCATCTGTTTCTCATTCTTCTATTTTGATGACACTTTGTCAAGAAAAATGTACACAACCGTTCGTCATTAAGAATCTAACTGCCGCATAGTACGATTGAGCCAATTGCCGTAGACTTTTTTGGATGCACTTTTAGGTTATACGCCCCTTTTGATACCAAGTTCATTTTCCTGTCCTTAGCGGGGCGTGCCATTAAACGCAATGCCGTTCAATGAACGATAGGGGTAGGGACGACGTGTTA
>CAZPTT010000006.1:63216-74083 GCA_964589435.1 uncultured Pirellulaceae bacterium | reverse complement strand
GTTTTCGAAATTTGTGCCTCGCAAAATTTGGCTGTTGGCTACGCAGTTCAATGCCACGCCTCCGGCCAAGCACAAATTATTGCAGCCCGTCGATTCCTGAGCGTGTCTTGCTGCCCGCACAACAATTTTTTCAGTCACTTTTTGAATCGAGGCGGCGATGTCCATATCGCTTTGCGTGATTGTGCTTTCTGGCATTCGGCGAGAACGTCCGAACAACTGCTGCACCTTGGCTGACGTCATTTGCAAGCCGTGGGCATAATCGAAGTAAGACATATCCAGCCGAAACGAACCGTCCTCTTTCAAATCCAACAGGTTCTCAAGTATTTGATTTGCATATTTCGGCTCACCGTAAGGAGCCAACCCCATTAGCTTGTACTCACCCGAGTCGACTTTGAAGCCGCAAAAAAAGGTGAATGCGGAATAGAGCAAACCTAATGAATGCGGGAACCTCATTTCTTGGATCAGCTCGATTTGATTGCCACGCCCAACACCAGTTGTCGCCGTTGCCCATTCACCTACGCCATCAAGCGTCAGGATGGCGGCCTCGCTAAACGGCGAAGGGAAAAACGCACTAGCCGCGTGTGCCTGGTGATGTTCGGTAAACACAAAACGTTTTTTGTAGTTGCCGTCCAAACCTAGGTTCAATTCGCGGGAGACCCGCATTTTTTGCTGTAACCATCCGGGCATCGAATGAAGAAACGACGGCAGACCACGCGGCGCAACTGCGAGGTAAGTTTCCAACAACCGCTCAAGTTTCAGATACGGTTTCTCGTAAAAAACAACATGGTCAATCTGCTCGGGCGACAGGCTGGCCGTTTGTAAACAATAGTCAACCGCTTGTTTTGGAAAAGACCGGTCGTGTTTGACTCGTGAAAATCGCTCCTCCTGCGCAGCGGCGACGACTTCGCCATCGACAATCAATGTAGCCGCCGAGTCGTGATAGAAAGCAGAAATCCCGAGAATGGCGGTCATTGTTTGAGGCCAAAAATCATCCTAAGTGAACCGTCTTCGTAGGCCAGGCTATTTTCGTAGATCAGGCCATTGCCTGACACAACCTTCTTCGTAGGCCAGGCGATTGCCTGACGCAACACCTCTCAAAGTTTTAGCCGACGGTTTGACCTGCCCCACACGATGCATGGATTGGTTTTCTGGCAATCTTGTTTGAGGCTTCGCCGATATTGTAGTGTCTCTGGCCAATCCGTAAATTCGATTGCGATGGCCAAGAAATCATCGATCATGCACAGCTTCGGCCAAGTTTCTGGAAACTTTCACAATTCTCCGCTCTAATTTCCCTGCTGCCGACTTATCGACGATTTTTCAGCAAAGCCTTTTTACAGTGAAGCCTCGTGAGAGACGATTCTTCTTCCCCATGCACTGCCAACCTTTTCACGCTTGCCTGGCCGCCTTCCCAAGCCAAACTGAAAGCATTCCGCTTTGAACATTCAGATTCTATTCGTGCTCCTGTTCGCAATCGTCAAATTAATCGTTTGCTTGCTGAACAACACGGGGCAGCACGTTCCACGAACTCGCTATCGAACCCGTCAAATCCCGGGCTCGGGCCGCTTTGAAAACGTATCGGCACCTCCCACCCTCCGCTCGCAACGAGGACGCGAACCTTCTATTCATTTGGACAAGGTCATCCGAGGGTTGAATGGTGAACTCGTTGAATCACCCGACGAGCAATGGGTAACCTTTCGGCGAAAAAACTATCACTATCGACTCCATCTAAAACAAGGACTCGATTCGATCTCAATACGCGTTGTCAGCAATTGGCCGGAAACTGACTTTCGCATGCGTTTGTTTCCCGACGAACATCACGGTGTCGTGAACAAGATTTTCTATGGCACTGAAGACATTGACATCGGTGATCGTGGTTTTGACTTGGCATTTGTTCTTCAATCAAACTCACGCAGCCGCTTGAAAAACGTGCTCGACACGAAAGTCCGCAAAATGATCACCTCTTATCGACGCCATGCGCACCGTCGAATTGCCATCAGCATATCAGCAGCCGAGATTGAGTTTGGAGGCACCGCCAATTCAATCATGGCGCATCAGCAGATCATCGCGATTGCCAAGAACTTCGCCGAAATCCATCGTTTGATGCTGCTGACGTTGGATTCCCGTCAGCCGATTGAAATGACCTTCATCGAGCGAACGGTTAGCACTTGCATGGTGTGCGGCGATTCTGTGGGCGGACGCCCGCATGACACCCAAGCTCGTCTGGAATTGGGTTCCGGCCATGACCGCGAGGAAATCAGTTGCGCATCCTGCGAAACCGATTACCATCGCGATTGCTGGGAGTACATCGGGAAGTGTTCCACGTACGGCTGCCGAAGCCGCAGGCATACTTAGGAAGCGATTTTCGATTCTTCGCATGAGTATTAACGCCGTCGTCAACGAAAAACATCCTCGCCACCGGGGTCGGGTAAAACGTTGAAACACGACCGTCACTATTTTGACTCATCCCCCAAACGATTCGGCATGTCGGCAAAAACGAATGCCGTCACGGCAAGCGTAATCGCACAATCGGTTAGCTCTTTCGGATTCACTTTGTCGACCGTGTCGGCCCACGTATGATGCGTATTGAAGTACAACCGGCCGTCGACTTCCAATCCCATGCACGCCGTCCCCAATTGTTTTAGCTGCCCGACATCGGCTCCTGAGTAGCCCGTATTGGCCCGAGTCGCGCCCAGCGGCTTCAATAGTTGTAGAATTTCGGTCAACTGAGTCAAAGCAATTTGCTCCTTGTCCTCGTCTTCCAAATCAATGGAAAGCCCTTGTGGCTTGAAACCGCCCGAATCGGATTCGATACCGGCAACATGATTTTCATTTTGATGCCGAGCCAAATAACTTCGGGCACCGGCCAAGCCATTCTCTTCGTTCGTCCACAGAACAACGCGAATCGTTCGTTTGGGTTTTAAGCCAGCTTTGCGAATGATGTTAAGTGCTTCCATGGCCGCAACGCAGCCCGCCCCGTCATCTTGAGCGCCTTGGCCAACATCCCACGAATCAATGTGACCACCGATCAAGACAATCTCTTCCGGTTTTTCGGTTCCGACAATTTCGGCCACGACGTTTGCCGATGGTGCCTCGCCTTCATCTTTGGCTTCCATCTTTAGTTTCACGATCGTTTTGATGCCACGATTTTGAAATCGCTTGAGCATTAACGCCGCTTCAACCGAAATCGCCGCCGTCGGGACTTTCGCCACTTCCGCGTCATATCGCATTGCACCAGTATGTGGAGAGACGAGCGAGTAAGCAGTTACCGAGCGAACCAGCGCGGCGACTCCACCACGTTCGGACGCCCACTTGGCCCCATTGGATCGGTAAGCCACCGTTTGCCCATAGCCTGAGCCATCGATTTCAGAGTACATCGGCATGGCCTTATTGAAGACGACGATCTTGCCGGCAATCTGATCATCCGCCAGCGAATCCAGCTCTTCTTTGTCGTCAACGACAATCACTTCTGCCGAAATGCCCTCGGCGGGCGTTCCGATTGATCCACCCAAGCCAAGCATGTCAAACTTGTAAGGTCGTGGCTCGACCAATTCGCAACTTTCGTTTCCACGAACCCATTTGCGAATGGTGACTTTTTCCGAACGAACGTTTTCTTGACCGTCGTCTTTCATCGACTGCTGAGCCCACTCGATTGCTTTTTCAAGCGATTTACTGCCCGACAATCGGTTGCCGATATCGTCGCAAAGTTCTTGTAGTTTCAAATAAGCATCATTTCCCTTGCGTCCCGACTCAATGATTTTGTCAGCCGCGGCTTGATATTGTTTTACGATTGATTCGTTTTGAGCGTGACAGTCACTAAAACTGGTCACCAAAGTGAAAACGCAAACGGTGACCATCAAATTTAGAATCAACTTCATTATCGTCTTTCGGGCTTTTTTCAGAACAAACGGTTGTGAACTTTTTAGGTGAGACTTCTTTTCTCTCTGGCGTTTTCAACACTGATGCCTGCGGCTAATCGTTAAACTGGTATCGCAATGCCAAAGGCTCATACAACGGCTCGGCGACCAGTCGATACATCAAGGTTACGATTTAAAGAAGATGCGATTCCATGTACTCGAATACCTTACTGATCGCGTTCGGCCAGCTTCAACAAAAACGCGAATCGTGTGGCAACCATTTTGAAGCGGTCAAATCTTCCGGACGCGCCACCATGCCCGGCTTCCATATTCGTTTTGAGCAACAACATATTGTCGCCCTGCTTGGTTGTCCGAAGCTTGGCAACCCATTTCGCCGGCTCCCAATACTGAACCTGTGAATCGTGAAGCCCCGTCGTAACCAGCAAGTGCGGATACGTTGCCGAACTCACTTGATCATAAGGCGAATAGGAAAGCATATAATCGAAATACTCTTTTTCGTTGGGATTTCCCCATTCGTCATACTCAAATGTTGTCAGCGGAATTGAATCGTCAAGCATCGTTGTCACGACGTCGACAAATGGCACGTCAGCGATGGCTCCGTGGTAAAGTTCCGGCTCAAGATTGATCACGGCACCAACCAACAGTCCGCCTGCACTTCCGCCGCGACAATAAAGCTGTTTCGGGCTGGCATACTTCTTCTCAATCAGAAACTTGCCAACATCGATAAAATCGTTGAACGTGTTCATCTTCTTAAGCAACTTGCCATCCTCATACCACTGACGTCCCATTTCTTGCCCGCCGCGAATATGAGCAATCGCATAAACAAAGCCGCGATCGAGCAAACTGAGTGTGGCGGAACTGAATCGTGGATCTGTGCTTGACCCGTATGATCCGTAGCCATATTCAAGACAAGGCGCGGTTCCATCGAGCGGTGTATCTTTGTGATAGACGATCGAAACAGGAACCTTAACTCCATCTCGCGCGGTCGCCCAAACGCGTTCAGTACGATAGTTCTTTGAATCAAAATCGCCCAACACTTCATCCTGCTTCAACAACTCCTTGGCTTGAGTTTTCATATCAAACTCAAACGTGCTGCGCGGCGTCGTCAACGAGGTGTATAGATAACGCAATTTGTTCGTATCTGTATTGGGCGGTGCCGCCACGAAAGCCACGTACGCGGGCTCTTCGAATGGCATGTTAAAATCTTGCTTCCCATCGTTGGATTGAATTCGCAATTGCACCAACCCGTTCTTTCTCTCCGACAGCACTCGATAATCATCAAACAAAGTACACCCTTGCAGGTAGACATCGTCGCGGTGCGGGATCAATTCTTTCCATTGATCTTCAGTATGATTCCCGATCCCAGCGGTCATCAATCGAAAATTCTTCGCTTCGTGGTTGGTACGAATATAAAATTTGTCACCGAGGTGGTTAACCGAATACTCATGGTTGGCCCGACGCGGAACAAAAACCTTAAACTCGCCTTGCGCATCACCGGCATCGAGATAACGAACTTCGGTACTCAAAGTTTGGCTAGACCGAATGAAGATGTAATCCCGAGAACGTGACTGACCGACGCCACATGAAAACTCTTCATCCGTCTCTTCATAGACATTGACGTCTTGATCCGCTGCGGTACCTAATTCGTGGCGAACAACCAGATAAGCACGTAGCGTTTGCGGATCTTTGCGAGTAAAGAAAACGGTTTTGCTGTCTTTCGCCCAAACGCACCCGCCCGTCACATTCTCAACTTGATCGTCCAACAATTTGTCAGCACTCAAGTCCTTGAATCGCAAATTGTATTTGCGCCTGCCTGTGAAATCGACGGCGAACGAAGCAAGCTTGTTATCAGGGCTGACACTCAGCCCGCTGACGCTGCAGAACGAATGCCCCTCGGCAAGTTCATTTACGTTCAGCATGACTTCTTCCGCCGAACCTTCTTTGTCGACCTTCCTACAATAGATTGGATACTGCTTACCTTCTTCGAAGCGCGTGTAATAAACATAGCCCCGATCGCTGTAGGGAACCGAAGCATCATCCTGTTTGATGCGGCCTTTGATTTCGGCAAACAACTTTTCCTCAAGCGGCTTGCTGCTGGCCAACATCGCGTCGGTGTATTCGTTTTCCCGATTCAGATAATCGATCACTTCTTTGTCTTCACGTTCGCGCAGCCAATAATAGTTGTCCGTTCGCTCGATGCCGTGGTTGGACAACTTCTTGGGAACGATTTTGGCAAGCGGCGGAGTTAGATCTGATTTCGATGTTGATGCAGGTTTCATAGTCGAGGTTCTGGAAGTTGGTTGAGCTTGAATGCCTTCTCGTGGCAACAAATGATCAAGATTGGCCGTACCGAATGCGCCCAACGCAATCACGATCGAGGAATGCTGTTGGTATTCCGGCACCACGGTATCATAAGTATCGAACTGAGTATGGTGAGTGGTCCGGTAAGTCGCCCTGCCCCGTTGGCTCCAGAAAAAGCCCGGAACACCAGCCCGAATAAACGGCGCATGATCACTCATACCCCGATATCGCATCGTCTCAATGGTTTGAATCGTAAACGGGGCGCGCTCATCTAATTCCATCGCGGCCGCAAAAACTTTTTCGAAATCTGGCTTCATCGCCGGCGTACAGCGAATTCCAGCAACGTAGTTCGTACCACCGTCATGGACAAAAACTGCCGAAACATTTTTTCGAACATCCTCTTCATGTTCGGCGACATAAGCCTTCGACCCCAGCAAGCCTTGTTCTTCGCCTGACCACAGCATGAATCGGATGGTTCGTTTTGGTTTCACACCAGCCGCCATCAAAATCCTGGCGGCTTCCATCGTCGTAGCACATCCGGCCCCGTTGTCGGTCGCGCCCGTCGCCCCGTCCCACGAATCAATATGTCCGCCAACGATGACACATTCGTCCGGGAATTCGGTGCCGGGGATTTCAGCGATCACGTTGTACAGTGGGATTGGGCCGGCGCGAAAATGGTTGCGAATATCAAACGCCAACTGCACATCTTCTTCACCTTCGACAATCAATTGCTTGACCTCGTCCCATTGTTCTTTTACCAACGAGATACTGGGAACCGTTGGCAAGTCATTCATGTCGGCTTTATAGTTGCCACCGGTCACAATCAACTCGCCCGTCGTTGAACGTACGATCCCCGCGGGCTTGCATTCAACCATTGCGTCGTAGAGCTCTTGTCGTTGAGCGCGAGTCAAAGGAGCAGGCTTTTTTGGTTCATCGATTTTCTTTTCCGCATCTTCCGGGGGCGGCGTGACGCGGCGTCTGCGGCGTGGAGCTCGCTCGACCAAGAGATAGGCTCCTTCGAGTGAATCCTTCATTTCTTCCAGTTGCTTCATCGATGTCGGAGCCATGATTGCTTTTCCTAGCACTCGGCCTTTCGTGCCGGCAGTCCAGGAGTTCGTACCAAATTCAAGTGTCATCGTTTTCGGTGAAACCATCACGCCTGTGGCAGGCCCCCTTTCAAATCCAACAGGAAACTCGCCCCACTTTTCCATCCGACTTTCCAACCCCATGCTCGCGAATTCATCGCGAGCCCATTCGCACGCCGCCTGCAGTCCTTCCGATCCGGTCAGCCGCGGGCCGATTCGATTCGTAAGGTAGTCCAAGTGCTGTTGAACCTGATTGTCCGTTTTTCCGACTTCGATAATCTTCGCAGAGATCGAATCAGGCTCTTCAACAGATTCATTCGATTCGTCTTGTCCTTCAGCTTCAGACGTTTTTAACGATGTTGAAGATGAACTTGCATCCTTACCAACTTTTGAAGATTGGCACGCGGTGGCGAAATCTGACATTGGAAAAACGATTGCCGCCATAACTGAGGCGACAAGAAGACTTCGAATAGCCATCTTGCGAATCCTTAAAGGAAATATTTTGCGAGGACGCGACCGGCCCGCGTGCGGCAACAGTATATCCCAGACAGAATTTGTTCGCTTGATCTAACGTGACTGGATCTAACGTGACTGCAACGGCGGTTGTCCGAAACGCGTAATATTTGCCAGCCGGTTTCAACAGCGCAAACAAATCCTAAGAGAGGAATCTAACGCAAATCGTGCACATTGCTCTTACTGAGAACAACAACGCTTGTTTTGACAGTATTGGGAATTTGCCAAACAGAATCCGAAACTCATCCAGTCTGTATTTCCAACCAGAACCCATAACAACTTGTCCACTTCACGCCAAAAAGCCACTACACAAAGTGTGCAGTGGCTTACTCGATTACTTGGACTCGAATTCTATCTCGCCCGTACTCAATCTTTAATGCCGGATTGAAGAACATCGCCCAAGTAAATTCGGGCATTGCCGTTTTGGCCAAGCTGTGACAAAACCTTGAGCTCTTCCAAACGCAATAGCGAAGGATTTTGCTCAAGAATACGACCAGTCGATTCGCGTTGCTCATAGAGCTCGGCTTCCATCTTGCCGCGTGCTTCGGCCGCTTCAACCTTCGCGGCCAACCGCAATTTGTCGGCCTGTGCAGACGCTTTGGCTTCGTCAAGTTGCGTCTCGGCTCGCATTTGCGAATCTATTCGCTCGACTTCAGCACGAGTTCGCGCCTCGACCAATTGAGCCTCGCTATTGCGCTCGGCGGCCAACACGCGATTCATAATCTCTTGCAGGTTGCCGGGAAAGATTAAGTCCTTCACGTCGGCACGACGAATCGTCACACCGTAACCATCCGCAGAGTCTTGCACTTCAGCCAAAATTTCTTCACTTAACCGATTACGGTTCGTCAGGATTTCTTCCAAGTCCATCGCAGCCAATGAACGACGAGCGGCCAACTGCACGTCGCTGTAAAGTCGTTCCTCATAGTTTTCGACAGCGTGGATGGCCGTCGTTGCGTCAATGACTCGAAACTGAACCAGGATGCTCACGCGAATCGCGACCTTGTCAGCCGTCAAAATTTCCTGGCCCTTAATCGTCAGATCCCGCTCGCGCATGTCGACCAACGTCACTTCCATTTCTGGCGTTCGTTTGAAAAAGTCGCGCAACTGCGCCTTGGGAACCGAGAATCGCCCGGCTTCCAAAACACGAATCAATCGGCCGTCTTCATAGAGAAGTCCGCGGTGAGTGTCTTTGATCGTGATCTCTGGATATTTTTTATTCAGTCGGATGGCCATCGTATTACTCGTGATAAAAAGGTGCCCCGAAGCGTTATCGATATGGAGGACAAGCTTTCAGATTTGCAAGTCTGAGCTTTCGGGCCTACTGGAGAAGGCAGAAGACAAATGTCCGCTTGCGCCTGATAACGCCGGGGCAGAAATGAGCAAGCCCAATGCTTGCTTAGCGTAAAAGACGAGCGGCCTCAGAAAAGGTTCGCTCGGTTCGCTCGGTTCGCTCGTCTTTTAATTCTTAACAACTCAACACTGTCAATGTTGCTCTTGGTTTCTCAAATCAGTCCAAGTGCAACCTGTTATTTCGATTTCTCAATCAGTGGCTGACCTGCTGGCCGACAAAAGTCCAAGCGTCCCGCTCGTGCTTTATTCCAATTCAAAGTTCCGGTTCTTCATGTGAGCCGTTTGGGCGCTAGCCCCGGTTTTTCCGACGAATCCGTGGCTAGCGCCAAAACGGCTCATCCTAAAATCAAATTGGAACAATGCACTCGTTTATGCCAAGCGAAAACAAAAGAAGAAGTAGCAAAGGAAGAAGTAACAATTGGGCACCAATCAAATCCAGTTCATTCGCACAAAGCCTTTCGCGCGAACAGCTATCGGTTTTTGCTGGCACATTTGCAAACAGTAATCCAGACTCCAAGACACTTTGTTCTAAGGGAAACACTTCACAAACGTTCGCACAACCGGCCCTCAAAACCCCGCCCGATAGTGGGCGTGAAACCAAGATTATCAGGCGAATTAGGCTTTCTAAATTTTTTCGACCCAAGGCGCTCCATGCTTCGTATATGGACTCGAATTTGGTTTTGACCCGTTTTGAGAATGTCCTTACTATCGCGGCGTTATGACAATTAAAAATCAACACCCTTCGTCAGCAAAGCTGCCTGCCTTCCGTCCAGGAATCACGCTGCGCATCGAAGACGAACGTACCAATCCGCACTCCGACCCTCATCAAGTATCGCCCAAAAAAGCGTTCCTGACGGTCATCCGAGGGAAGGCTGACTTGGGCGTTCATACTCCGGTAACGGATCGAACTGTTCTGGGACGCGACCCGGAGTGTACGTTTCCTTTGCACGACTTGCGGGTATCTTGGCAACACGCCAACATCGCCCCGCTGCGAGACGACACTTACGTTCTCAACGACCTGCAGTCCACCAACGGGACGCTTGTTAACGGGCTGCCAATTTCCGGACCGCATGTGTTGCGTGATGGAGAAAAGATCATCACCGGCGACACGGTGCTTCGATTTTCGCTGGCCGACGAAATGGACATCGATTTCCAAAACGAAGTCTCTACGTTGGTCGGAACCGATCCGTTGACGGGCTTGGAATCCAAACGCCGATTTGACGAGGCGTTAGAGTTCGCGCTTCAAAGCTCCAAAGACGCCAACCGCCCGTTGGCGATTCTGATGATGGACATGGACGGCGTGAAGCAAATCAACGACACGCACGGCCACCTGTTCGGCGCTCATGTGATCGGCGAAACCGGCCGATTGATCGCGCGCGTACTGGGAGCCAACGGACGGGCCTGCCGTTTCGGCGGTGACGAGTTTGTCGCGTTCATGCCAGGTAGTGACCGCGATGCTGGCTGCGAAACGGCCGAACAAATCCGACTGGCACTTGAGTCAGCCAATTTAGAGAAAGATGGAATCCAACTCGCGCCGACCATCAGCATCGGCGTCGCCAGCTACCCGACCACTAGCGAAGATCTGTTAGACCTGATCACCACAGCCGACGCCGCTCTCTACCGCGCCAAGGATCGCGGCAAAAACTGCGTCGCGATTTAGGTAAACCCCATCTACCTCACGGCTTCACACCTCAAGGCTGAAGCCACGAAAACTAACGCAGCGATTTTTCCAACGCAGCGATT
>CAZPTT010000006.1:5754-63116 GCA_964589435.1 uncultured Pirellulaceae bacterium | reverse complement strand
AACGCAGCGATTTTTCCAACGCAGCGATTCTTCTAACGCAACGTTTTTCTAACGCTGCGATTTTCAATATCCAGCCACATCGTTGGCGGTCACTTCAATTGGCGGAAGCCCCAATCGCTTGCGTGCTTCGCCCATCATGCCGGCGGTTCGCGTGGCACCACAACGAGACACGCCCAACGCCCGAACGGCAAGCAACGCATCGAGATCTCGCACGCCACCAGCCGCTTTGACCTGAATTTCATCTCCGGCGTGTTCTCGCATCAACTTCAGGTCTTCGTGCGTTGCACCGCTGGGCGCGTAGCCGGTTGAAGTCTTCACCCAATCGGCTTTCAAAGTTGTGCAAATTTCGCAAAGCTTGATTTTCTGCTCGTCATTGAGATAAGCATTCTCGAATATGACTTTGACTTTTTGCCCTGCCGCATGGGCGACTTCGATGACGGCGGCAATGTCTTGTTTGACATAATCCCAATCGCCAGAAAGCACCTTTGAAATATTCACAACCATATCGAGCTCTTCACAACCGTCCGCGATCGCCCGCTTGGCTTCAGCTTGCTTGATCTCCGTCGTGTTGCCGCCGTGCGGAAAGCCAATCGTGGTCGACGCCTTCACGTCCGTCCCTTTGAGCAGCTCGGCACAACGTTTCAGATGGTAAGGCATGATGCAAACGCTGGCGACATCGTAAGCAATCGCCAACTGGATACCTGCCTCAAGCTCAGCCACTGGAATCGTCGGGTTCAGCAACGAATGGTCAATCATTTTGGAAACGTCGCGGTAGTTGTAGTCGGGCATCCTATTTCTTCTTTCAAGTTGATTTGAAAACGATTGTTTTTTATGAGTGTCCGGCGAAATCAATGAGAGTAACAATCAAACAACGGGCGAGTTCATCGCACCCGAGTTGGCCGGAACGAAATTTCGCAAAAAGGTATGGCACTGGCGCAGCGCCAGTTCGCGAGCTTCATCCGAGCCTTCGTAGGAACGGTCTTCAACCTCCGCAACGATCGGGCCCTGATAGCGAACATCTCCCAATGCAGAGAAGAATTCGCCCCAATCCAGCTCGCCCAACCCAGGCAATTTCGGCGCGTGATACTGATTGGGATGAGCAAGAATTCCTAGATCATTTAGCTGATCTCGATCGACACGAACGTCTTTCGCGTGAACATGAAAAATCCGATCCCCAAATTCTCGGATCGGCGCGATAGGATCCATCTGTAACCAAATCAAATGTGACGGATCATAGTTCAAGCCAAAGTTGGTGTTGGGGATATCATTGAACATGCGTCGCCAAATCGCCGGGCAGTAGGCGAGATTTTTACCGCCCGGCCATTCGTCACAGGTAAAAAACATCGGGCAATTTTCAATACCGATTCGAACGTTGTGTTGTTCCGCCAATTCAACCAATGGTTTCCACGTCGACAAGAAAGGTTGCCAGTTTTCATCAACCGATTTCTGATGGTCACGTCCCGCGAAGGAATTGACTTGATTGACGCCCAAGCTCGCCGCCACTGCGATCAATTTTTCTAAATGAGAAACCGCTGTTTTTGACTCTTCCTGGTCGGCGGATAAAACGTTGGGATAGTAACCCAACGCCGTAATCGAAACTGCATACTTGTCCGACAACTTCTTGATCGCGTCAATTGAATCTGAATCGTTTTTCGTCGCGTCGATATGAGTGACGCCCGAATAGCGCCGCTCCGCTTTTCCAACGGGCCAGCAGGCCAATTCGACGCAATCGTATCCTTGTCGCGCAGCCGTTGCGAACACTTCCTCTAACGAAGCATCGGGCAAAATCGCACTTAAGAAACCAAGTTTCATCATTGTTTACTCTCCACATCAACCCAACGTTGTTCCCGCGTACTTTTCAAGATCGCTTCGCAAAGCAGCATTTCTTCGTGCCCGTCTTCAAACGTTGGAAACGGACGCGGAGCCGAGAAATCACCGGCTTCGATGTAACCATAAAACGTGTTGAATAGCTGCTTGAAAGTATCGGGAAATCCTTCACAGTGGCCAGCCGGATAATTTGTAATCGTGGCCGCCTGCGGGTGCATCATAGCAGGATCACGGGTCAACGTTTCGGCTGGTCGATCACGATGACCAACCCAAAGCGCATTTGGCTGTTCGCTATTCCATGACACCGCTTGTTGACTTCCAGCAATCTCAAATCGTAAACAATTTTTTCGACCGGCGGTCGTTTGAGACACATGTAAACATCCACGACTTCCACCCGAGAACCGCAACAGGATCGATCCAGCGTCTTCGGTTTGAATCGAAACCGGCTCCGTCTCGCCAGCAACTTCACCAGAAAACGTCAACGCACCGCCGATCGGTCGTTGCCGAGTTTCGTGAACGGTCTGCAAGTCGGCGCAAACGGCGACTATCTTTTGCCCGCTGATGAACTGGACAAGGTCAAGCCAATGAGTGCCGATATCCGAAACAGCTCGCAACTCACCGCCGTCTTCGGCCATCACGCGCCAGTTAAAATCCGTTTCCTTAAGCAACCAATCTTGGACATACGATCCGGTGATGTGCAAAATTTCGCCAAGTTCGTGACTCGCCGCTCGTGCCGCGACTTCATGGCAAAGCGGGTAGAATCGGATATTGTAAGCGACTCCCGCGACGACACTGGACTGTTTGGCGAGCATAACGAGCTCTTTTGATTCGGTCGAATTCATCGCCAATGGCTTTTCGCACATCACATGCTTACCCGCATTGATAACGGCTTTGGCTTGTTCGAAGTGAAATCGATTGGGGGACGTGAGATGAACGACATTCAAATTCTCGTCCGCAAGCAATTCATCTAACGAACCATAGCCACGAGGAATTCCAAGCGACTCAGCGGCCGCTCGCGATTTTTCCGGCGTCGACCCAAGAATGCCAGCGACATGAACTCCGGCGCGACCGAGAGCTTCTACATGAACCGGGCCAATGAATCCGGTTCCAACGACAGCGGCGTTCAGTTTTCGTTTCATTGAAGGCAGTTTTTCAAATGCTGGCGTTCGGGGGCGGGAAACACCATAATACGGCTAACTCACTTCGCATTCTACTGGATCGTCTGCATCGATTTTGCTGTCAACATTCGCTCAGATCAAATGACACCATTACTTACTTAAATACTAAGGTTTGCCAATGTCCATTGCCCCAAATCCATCGATTCCGGAATCGCTTCGCTCGTTCATTGCTTCTCCCAAGCAGTTACTGATCAACGGTGAATGGGTCAATTCAAAAAGCGACAAAACGTTTGATGTTTTTGATCCGGCAAGTGATCAGGTGATTGCCAAAGTCGCCGAGGGAGACGCCGCCGATGTTGAACTTGCTGTTGCCGCGGCACGGAACGCGTTCGACAATGGGCCATGGACAAAGATGACGGCTTCTGACCGCAGTCGTTTGATTTGGAAGATTGGAGACTTGATCGAACAAAACGCTGACGAACTCGCCCAATTGGAAACGCTGGACAACGGCAAGCCATTCACGGTCGCCAAAGCTGCCGATGTCGCGCTGGCGGCCGACATGTTTCGCTACATGGCCGGTTGGGCGACGAAAATTGAAGGCAACACCATTCCACTAAATGTTCCCTACGCGCCTGGAGCTGAGTTTCATGCTTTTACACTCAAAGAACCGGTTGGTGTCGTTGGACAAATCATTCCGTGGAACTTTCCATTGTTGATGGCTGCGTGGAAGCTTGGCCCGGCACTCGCCACAGGCTGCACGGTTATTCTGAAGCCCGCCGAGCAGACACCATTGTCGGCAATCCGATTGGGTGAGTTAATTCAAGAAGCCGGCTTGCCCGCAGGAGTTGTCAACATCGTGACCGGGTTTGGCGAAACGGCGGGTGCCGCGATCGCGGCTCACGATGAGGTAGATAAAGTTGCCTTCACCGGCTCGACGGAAGTTGGCAAGTTGATCATCAACGCGGCCAGCGGAAACCTGAAGAAGGTCACACTTGAACTGGGCGGCAAGAGCCCGAATGTGGTTTACGATGACGCCGATCTTGAAACCGCAATCGCTGGCGCGGCTGATGCGATCTTCTTTAACCATGGCCAAGTCTGCAGTGCTGGCTCAAGATTGTTCGTTCAAGAAGGCATCTACGACGAAGTTGTCGCCGGCGTCAGCGAGATTGCCAACAACATGGTGATTGGCAGTGGATTCGACGCCGGAACACAGATGGGGCCGCTCGTTTCGCGGGAGCAATTCGAACGCGTGACGAACTATCTTGCCGCTGGCGTTTCCGAAGGTGCCGAAGCCTCGGCAGGCGGTGCAGCTTTGGATCGACCGGGCTACTTCGTGCAGCCGACAGTGCTGAAGAATGCTTCGCCAGACATGTCGATCGTTCGAGAAGAGATTTTCGGCCCGGTCGTTGCGGCAATGCCGTTTCGCGATGATGCGGAATTGGTCGGCCAAGCCAACGATTCGTCCTACGGATTAGCCGCCGGAATTTGGACCCAAGATATTTCGAAGGCCCACCGACTTGCCAAATCCGTGAAAGCGGGAACCGTCTGGGTCAACTGCTACAGCATTTTCGACGCTGCCCTGCCCTTTGGCGGCTACAAGCAATCGGGCTGGGGTCGAGAAATGGGCCACGCGGCGCTCGAAAATTACCTGCAAACAAAATCCGTTTGCTTGAAGCTTTGATTCGCAATTAAATCGAATTCTATTTTCAACGACTCGAAATCAAATCGTTTCGAAATCTATTCTTTTTGCAATTCGCACGAGGCAAGAAATTACGACGTCGTATGGCCTTGGATAGGCACAACCTATCCTCGGGCCAATTCGCGTTCCATTATGACTGTAGATGATCGGATGTTGGGTCAACTGGCAACGAATCCAACGCTGATCTCGCCTCTTGCCAATTGGGACGGAGAGCCAAGCAACGAGTGAATGCTGCGCGTGCTTTTTCTGTCTCACTCGTCACCATGAACAGGTTGCCCAACTCAAAATGGGCTTCATGAAACCTTGCTTCAATGGTTACGGCTTGCAACAAAATTTTGATCGCTGACTCAGGATCAGAATTCTTCTTGAATACTTTTGCCAGTCCAAACAGCGCTCGCGCGTCATCTTGATTGAACTGAATTGCTTTTTCAAAAGCCATCTTTGCGCCATCGAGGTTGTTCATCTCCCAATAAACGTTTCCGATCATCGTATGGACGTTCGGAAAGTTTGGCTGACTCTGTTCAACATTGAAAAAATGACTGAGGGCTTGATCGTAATTCTTCGCCGACAACTCCAACTGCCCCGACAGCATTTCAGCAACAGCCATTGGGATTTCCAGTTTGCTCGCCTCTTTCATGACCGCTCGACATTCATCGACTTTACCCATGGCGAGTAAACAATTCGCCAACTGCAGGCGAGGTCGCACGCTGTCTGGGCGACGCTGACTCAAGTCCGCAAGAACCACACTTGCCGATTCAAAATCGCGTTCCGCAAGCAACGATTGCGTCAAGTTAAATTGGCTGGCTTCGTATGAGCGAGCCGCTGCGTCGTCGTGCAGATGCGACGGCTCAATGAATCCCTCGTCAATTAGTGACTGGATGCCAACCTTTGTTTCGGATTCGGTAAATTCATGCCCCACAACTAAAAAGCTGGCCGTATTGAAAACTGGCTTGAGAGTGTTTGGAGCCCGAATCAAACAGCGCCCCTTCATGCTTTCAGTTCGCAATCCAAAGTACCCGAGAATCGTCGGAGCCACATCGTAGAGATCGCCGTCCCAAATCCATTGATCCTCAGGCACACCGACACCACGCATGGCAAAAATCCCCAGTGGTCGATGCATGGCAACCTGACTGCGTTGCTGAGGCGTTACCAATATCCGTTGATTCCCTGATCGGAAACCGTGATCAGAAAACACCATGACGCCAGCGTCCTGCCCCGCGAGCTCCATCAAACGCCCCAGCATCAAATCAGCAAATTGATAGGCCACGTTGACGACTTGGTTGAACAGCACAAAATATTCGGTGTCGATTCTGGGTAACTTCGGCACCTGATAAACCATAAACAAGTGACAAATCTTATCGATCCAATCAAAGTAGACCGAGGTCATGTCCCATGGACGGTTTTCCATCGCCCAAGTCACCGCTGCCTGCGTGTTGAAAGCTTCTGCAAGCCATGTCGCCAAAATTGACAAGCTAGGATTGCTCGATTGGTCGATCGTTTCGATCCTGGGAACGAATTTTCGAAGTTGGTTGACCGAAATATCTTGGGGGCCGATCTTCAACTTTTCCAAGTCCTCGAACGCTTCATTGGGGAAAACGCAGCGCGACGGATCGACGTCGGCTTGCTCCCAATCCAATTTGCATTTGGGAAACAGATTGGAAACAAAGATTCCGGATTGCCCCAATGAAGATTCTGCAGGAAACGTTGGCCAACCAATAACGTGGCAACGTTTCTGCTCGGCGGCCAAAACATCCCAGAAAGCACCGCACTTTCGTTGGGAGATCGAAACGGGCTCTACTTCGTCCGAGTGATCTCCCTGATCTGGAATACGCTCTCCGGGCGGACGTGTGTAGCCCAAGACCTGATGTCGTTGCGGAGGATTCCCTGTCGCAATCGTCGTCCACAGCAACGGCAAGCATTGTGGCTGAATCGTCGCTAAGTGCCCCATGCTGCCAAGGTTAACCAGCGATTCCAGATTGGGCATTAGCCCTTGGTCAATCAGCGGATTGATGACATCCCAATCGGCTCCACTCCACCCAACGACCAACAGTTTGCGTGGACTTGAATCGAAATTCTCGGGCGTGTCTGAGTTCTGATCCATTGACAGTTAGCTTGCCTCGTTGGTCATCACACTACACATTTATGTTTTTACATTTTTGCTTTTACATTTCCACTTCGGCGTCTTCGCATCGAAACTGAACCTGCCGCACCGAGCGCCAAAAATGCCAGGCTGTTGGGTTCAGGAACCGTTGATATCGGCGTGAACGGTTCGTCGTCAAATGCTCCTCCATACAGAGTCAATGCGTTGTTTGCAGCATTGACTTCGACATCCAAGAAACCGAAGTGCTGATTGGCAGTTCCTCCCCCGCCGTCTGCGATATCAAACTGAACTCCAACATAACCTCTTGTTCCAACAAACGGATCGAACAGGGCAAGCGTCGAAGAGTCGTCAAAGCTTGGCCCGACCGTACCACCCGCCGGAATCACATCAACCAGATAAGGATCTCCAACCTGCGTCGCGTCTACAACATTTTGGGCACCGAGTCCTGCCGAATCAATTACGAAGGTTGGCAAACCAAGATAGATTCCCCAAATCAAGAGGAAATCGTTTTGGGCGTCCCCATCCATATCAACGTGGAATCCAACCGCGTCGCTGTCGGTGATCGTGATTGGAGCACCGGCTGGACTATACTCAACAACATCCGCCGACGAAAATTGGCTCGTGCCGCAAATCGCACCCAACGAAGTCGCGGAATACGCTGCAACTTTTTTGGCAGTTGCCAACAAATCTCGATCACTCGAATTTGGTGTCGTTGTTTTTTCAATTTTCATCGACGTCTCCAATCGTTACAATTTGACGTAGGGAAGCCATTTTTGACGAGCCTGAACTTCAACCCGCAATTTCTAGACTCCAACGATTCGCTGAATTAGCCGCAGATTCCTCGAAACTCTCGAATCGGAAAGAATGATTGGCAAGCCCAATGCATGTTGCATTTATTTGGGAACTGGGAGGCGGACTTGGGCACCTCGGCCGCCAAATTCCAGTGGCAAAACGCATGCGTTCACTTGGGCATCGCGTTACGTTTTTCGTTCCCCAGCGTTACCTGGATCACTCATGGCTGGACGGTTTCGATCTTGAGCCAACGGTTCCACCGCTGGCAAATCGGCAGGGCATCATTCGATCGCCAAATTCATTTCAAGATTCGCTATGGAATTTAGGTTTTCGAGATCGAGATTGGCTGGAGAGCATGGTCGACCAATGGAAATCGAAACTCAATTCCATCGCGCCCGACTTAGCCGTTCTCGATCACAGCCCGTGCGCGTTGCTGGCCCTTTTTCAAACTTCGCTCAAAGTTGCCTTTGTTGGGACTGGGTTTTACATCCCCAATGACACAGCGGCTACGATTCCCGGCCAAGACTATCCTGATCGAATCAAGAAAACGCACCGCGATGTGCTGGCCAACGTGAACTCGTTGCTTTTGGATGCTGGCCTTCCACCGCTTGATTCAATTCTTCAATTGTTCGATCGGTTTGACCTGAAACTCATTGCGTCTTACCCAGAGCTTGACCATCGACGCCTACCACCGACAACAACGGCGATACGTGAAGAAAAATATTGCGGAGTTTGGTCAGAGCGGGGCGAACCTTGTGATTGGCCCGATTGGCCCGGGCCAAACCAACAACGAAGTCGTGTTTTCATTTACTTGAATAACCCGGTCAGTATTGCCAACAGCTTTAAGGCATTGGAATTGATCGATGCTCAGGCTTTGTTCTTTGGAAATCCAGAAGCCCGGCAGCAAGCGTCGGCATTGCTGCGCTCAGATCTTACCCGCCAAATCGACGTGACGATTCTCGATCGACCGGCCGACATTCGCTCGATCGCGCCTGAATGCGATTTGGCAATTACGCATGCAGGACTGGGTGCGACCAGCCAATTACTAACGGCTGGAATCCCGCTCGTTTTGATTCCCAACACAGGCGAGCAAGCGATTCTCGCCCAACGAACCGTAGATCTGGGCGCAGGCTTAATGGCTCATGCGAACGACGGCCAACGAATTCAAGCTGCCGTTGAAACGTGCCTAACAAGCAACGATGTTCGCACGGCCGCCCAGACGTTTTCAGCAAAGTACCAGTCATGGGACGCGGACAAAAAACTTGACGAAGCCGTGCAACGAATTCTAGCATTGTGCGAAGTCTAATCAAAAACTGTTCGCGGAATACAAACCGATCTCATGAAGCAAACCGGACTGGGATGCATGTCAAAATGTCAAATCAGCTTCCGCTTCCAATCTCTCACGCTCGGCCTGCCATTTCTTCACTTCTTCGGAATCTTGCAAAGCCTGATGTGATTCGATCAGCCAATCAACTGCATTAAAGAGTTGTCTTTTTCGACGTTCCTTCGGGATGATGGCATCAACTAAATCCACGTAACCAGACTCCAGCATTTTTGCGGCTTCGCCATGCTGCCCTTTACCCAATAAACACGCACCTATCAGACACCGCATGTTGCAAGTTTTCCAGTCATCCGGAATCTGGGCTTGGCGAATTTTCAACGCTTCCTCAAAAAAAGGTTGAGCCGAATCGAACTCCTCAATCTCTAAATAATCCAACCCGATCCAAGCCAAATCACTTGCCAGCGGCAAAGACTTCGGTTGCCGGGTATTTCGAATTTCAACCAACGTTTTCGGCGCCAACTCCAAGAGCTTATCTTTTTGACCAGCCAAACCGTAAGCATGACGAAGCCATTCGTCGACGCGGGAATTCGGCCCTTGGAGGTCGCGGCTCGCCGACAAGGACTCAAGAAGAACAACGGCACGCTCTGGGTTCCTGGGTTCATTTGGGAAATCGATAAATGCTAAAGCGAGTTCTCGGGAAGCTTTTATAGATAGCTGATGCCGTGGGCCAAATAACCTGGTCGTGACGTCAACAACCTCGTCCAGCAATTCAATTCCAGCTTTAAAATCGCCTGTCTGGACATAGGCAACCCCCAATGAATGGAGACTTCGCAGAGTAGCAGGATGCTTTCTGCCCACCGTCTTCAATTGAACTTCCAAGCAACGATTTAGCAGCGGGATCGCCTGCTCAAAACTCTCCAATTGAACCAAGGCAGACGCGAGATTTGCGTTCACCAAAATTGTCCTGGGATGTTCGCTGCCCATATACTCGTTCATCTTTACGATTGCTGATTCCCAAATCGGAATCCCTTTATCCAGCTGCCCTGCACGACAATAAAGCGTCGCAAGACTATTCATTGCTAGCAACACATCAGGATGGTTTTCCCCGAGAATTTCAATTCGATAATTAAGAACCGTTTGGGCCCCCTCAATTGCTTTACTTTCGTGCCCGCTATGCATATACACTTGGCACAAGTTGTTCAAAACCGAAAGCGTGTTTGGGTGGTACTCGCCGTAAGCAATCTTGAATCCACCAAGTGTTTCCTCAAACAACTTCGTCGCTTCTTCAGTTCGGCCGACATCTCCATACACCGATGCGAGGCGGTTTGCGCTGATCAACGTCACCAAGGCATCGCGGCCGTAGCGTTCTCTACGCCGTTGGTAAACAGGCTCGATTGTTTCAATGGATTCTTTAAATTGACCATCGGCTGAATACGCATGCCCCAACAAATCCATCAAGTGCCAAGTCGTTTCCAGCTCCATCCCCAAACTCGTTTTTGCCCTCTCAACGGCTTCTTCCAGTGTCGATATTGCTTCTTTGAACTTTCCTTGATCCAGGAGACATTGCGCAAAAACTGCTCTACTAGAAAGCGTCTCAACGCTAGCTGGGCCTAACAATTCAGAACGAAGCTTTATCGCCTGCCGAATTAACGTTTGGGTTTTCTCGATGTTGCCTGCGGACTGGTACAGACTAGCCAAATCATGCACGCTGCTTGCGGTTGTCTCATGGGAATCACCGAAAGCGAGCCGGTTGAGTTCCAGTGATCTTTGCAAAAACGGCATGCCTTTCTTGGCCAGACCATTTCTCGCGTAGCTTTTTCCAACGATGGAATACAATCTCCCTGCCGTTCGCGGCGCCAAATCGGTACGGGCCATCAATTTTTCTCCGGCCCAATCGAGCAAATCAGCTAACGTCGAATCTTTGTTGAGCGATTCTCTGTTCTCATCGACGACATACTTATTCTGTCCGTCAACGCTCAACAGGAGTAAGAAATCGTTTTCTACAAAATCGGACACTGCTTCGGCAAATTTGCGCTCGGCGGATTCCCGCTTGAGTGCTTCGTCCTTGGCTGCCGTTTCGGATTCCGCAAACTGGAGCGCCTGCTTGGCAAGCTTCGTTTGTTTTTCAGCTTCCAATTTCGCCAGCCGCTCATTCTCGGCTCGCTCCGATTCCGCCTTCTGAGCCGCCACGGCTTCTCGCTCGGCAGCAACTGCTCGAACTAACCCCCAAGACGTTCCGAATATCCCGCCAATCAGCGCCAACGCGACCAAACCGGCAGCAACGACTCCCGTCTTGTTCCGACGGACAAATTTTCCCAGTTGATACCCAAACGTAGGCGAACGTGCAGATACCGGTTCACCATCCAAAAATCGTTGAACATCGTTGGCCAACTCGGACGCTGATTCGTATCTTCTGTCGCGATCTTTCTCCAACGCTTTCATCACGACCCAATCCAAATCACCCGCCAAGACTCGCGTCAACTGCGAACGACTGGTTCGGCGTTGCGAGGTCACGGCAGAGTGCTCTTGGTCGTTATAGCTACTTAAACTACTGCTGGGCTTGACTGGTTCTTCATCCCGAATGATTTCCAAGACACGAAGTGGCGTTTCAACTTTCAACGTTGTTCCATCGAGTGGCGTCGTGCCGGTCAACAACTCATAAAGTACGACACCAAGAGAAAAAATATCCGTGCGCGTATCGATGTCGACGCAGTCAAGGCTTGCCTGTTCTGGACTCATATATTTCAGTGTGCCCAAAATTCGCCCGACGCCTGTCGCCATCGTTTTGTCAGTCAGGCTTAGGTCACTCTCGAATGCTTTGGCCAAACCGAAATCAATGACTTTGGGAACCGCACAACCATCGATCATGGAGACCAGGATGTTGGAAGGCTTGAGATCCCGATGCAGAATACCTTTTTGGTGGGCATGCTGAACACCAGCACAAACATCAGTGAACAACTTAATCCGCTCCTGAACGGTCAGCTTGTTTTGATCACAATGGTGCGTCAGGGGAACTCCCTCGACAAGCTCCATTGCAAAATAGGGCCTTCCATCGGGCGCTGTATCCGCATCGATGATCGCAGCTATATTCGGGTGAGACATCAACGCCAACGCTTGCCGTTCGGCCTCGAAACGAGCCAATATTTCGTCCGATCCCATTCCGTCTCGGATCAATTTCACCGCGACACGTCGCTTAACTGGTTCGTTCTGTTGCGCCTCCCAAACGGCTCCCATTCCCCCTTCGCCAAGGGGACGAACCAGTTGGTAACGCCCTATCCAATCGTTAGGTTTCAGCTCTTCGCCATTCGTATTTGAATTCCTGGCAACGGTCGGATTACTCTTGCCGCGGGCGGTTTCCAATTTTGAATCGGCGCCATCATTCAACGATCCAACAACGATCTGTTTTGTCGGCTGGTCAAAAATTGAACCAGAATTATTGGAATCTGAATTGGAATCAGCGGCGAGCGAAACATCGCCTTCAACCGTAGGGGGTTCTCGCAACTCCGTCTCAGCCGTATCCCAGATCCGCAATTGTTGCTTAATTCGTTTCAGTTGATCAGGATTGCCGGCGCATGCTTCGTCAAGATATTGATGAAGCGAAAGCCCAGATAGCTTGCGGGCATTTTCGATGATCTCTTGGTCAGACATTGGCGCACGGAGTTAAGAGAAGCAAACGGGAATAAGTGATCAAATTTTTCGACAAGTTCGAACGCCAGTCGACAACCCGCCAAGCATCACCCAAGCTTTGACATGAAAGGCCTACCAACTGCTAGGCCTAACAACTGTTTGACAAGGCTGCTCCACACAAAACACCTGAGTTTACCAAGAACTTAGCAGGCATGATTTCCTACCGGGCATCACCGTCTATTGGTTCGGGCTGATAGACCGTTGACATTTCTTTCAAGACAGCATCGAGCAAATCGGACTCTTCGATTTTTCCATTGTGACGGAAGACAACTTCGCCGCCAGGGGCAATCAAGACGGTATGTGGTTGCGGACCTTCCCATTTTGGATCAAGTGTTTCGATCAGCGAATCCATGTCCGCGTCAGTGTACAAATAGTTGTTCGATTTGCGCCCTTCGGCTTTTAAAGAAGGCTTCAATCTCTTGGGAAGCGCCGCCCGCTGCTTGTCAAGAAACGCCAATACTCGCTGGCGATCTTCTGGCATGTCAGTCGAAATCGTGATCAATTCAAATTTGCGCATTCCCATTCTGCGAGAGACAGAAATCAAACCGGGGAACTCAGCCACGCAGGGAGCACAGCTTGTCGACCAAACATTGAACAGCCGATACTTGTCCGTCTCATTCTTGACCAAAGACGCTAATTCTTTTGCATCAAGATCGTCGAGTGTAACGTTCGCCGATTCCCAGCTTTTGTTATCCTCGGCAACCAGCGAGATCTTCTCGCGCCACTTCGTCGAACAACCGAATGGCTTGGTAACCGCGACGGAAACCGGCTTGCCTGCCAACAACTCCATGATTGCGTTCTTCAAATCCTGTTTTTTTACTGTCGCAGGATCTGCAAATCGGGAATTATCCAAGCGGCCTCGATACTGTAGCTTTCGGTTTTTATCAAACACAAACATATGCGGAGTCGCTTTGCAGCCGTAGGCTTTGGCGGTCGCTTGCGTGTCTCCATCGTAGAGATAGGGAAAAGTAAAGCCGTGATCTTTGGCGTACGGCTTCATGTCTTCAAAGCTATCGTCGTACTTCGAGTATCCCAACTCATCCAACCTTAAACCATCTCCAGAATTTGGGTTGATCGCAACGAAACCAACATTCTTACCGTCTAGCTCTTTCACCAAAGCAACCAACCGGGGATCCTGAGCATGGCAAACCGGGCAATGATTGGAAGTGAAGTAAACAACAAGCAGCTCATTGTCTTTGAAGTTCTTAAGCGTCCAATGATTGTCATCGATACCCATCAATTTGAAATCTGGCGCGGCATCACCAATCGCCAGCTCATTAAAACCGGGCGGCTTGATCTGCTGAGCGATCAGCGGAGTCCCAATCAAGAAAGGGACAATCATCAACAACAAAGTCAACGAAATCGGTAGGCTGGGTTTTAAATGGTTTGTCATTTTGTCATTGTGATTGATGAATGAATGGGAAAGAACAACTGGTTTTGCAAACAGATTTAGTATTACTGATTGCGGCAAGAGCCCTACAGAAACTCCAGCGAATCGTATTTCTTATCTAAGACCTGCTCGGAAGGAACCTGTAGCCATTTGTCCAGCAAGGTACTGTAAACCCGCCGGAAATCGAGCTTAACTTTTAGGTCGCCGTCTTCCAAATCGGAAAGGTCAGGGACTTCTCCATACAGCCCGCCTTTGACGTGAGTGCCCGTCACAAAAACTGGCCCGGCTGTTCCATGATCGGTTCCGCTCGACTCATTTTCTTCGACTCGCCTGCCGAACTCACTGAACGCCAATACGACGACTTTTTGATCTAGCTTCGCCTGCTTCAAGTCATCCACAAATGCTTTGATCGACGATGAAAGCTCCGCCAACAGATTGGAGTGCGATCCCAGTTGCGACGCATGTGTGTCATAGCCAGCTTGGACGGTATAGTAAGTTCGACTGGCTGCTCCCGAACGAATCAACCTGGAAACGATCGACAGTTTTCCACCGAGCGCGGTGGCTGGAAACCGAACGTCGGTGGATCGACTGTTCATGATCGAGTCCAACTGTTCGGCCGATGCGAACGAACTGGTCATGCAGCGTGACACAAATGAACTGACATCCGATTGCGGCAAACCGTCAACAAGTTGCCCCGCCCGTTTGGCGGTATTGAGAGATTTAAACTGCAAGTCCTGCAGCCGTTCAACCGATGCGATCTGCGACCTCCGATTCACCAAAACAGGTGGCACCGTTCCCGCCCCAACGTACCATCCATCCAAATCGATTCGCTCCTTGGGCACGGAAGTATCCAAGTATTGCCCAAGCCAACCGTTGCCGTCTGAACGCCCACCACTTACGTTTGCCGAATGCCAAATTGCCATGGATTCAAAATGGCTGCGATTCGGATTTGGGTAACCGACGCTATTGATAATCGCAAGCGATCCGTCATCAAAAAGCTGTTTGAACCCTTGCATCGCCGGATTCAAACCAACCTCATCGTCAAGTTTAAGAACCTGGCTCTTCTCGATTCGAATGCGCCGCCGCAGACGCCGATAGTCGCTTTGACGAAATGGAACAACGGTGTTCAAGCCGTCGTTGCCACCATTCATTTCCACAACGACCAAGATCGGTTTTTCATTGTCGGGCTGGTGACTCGTTTCATTGCCAAGACCTCCCTCCAGTCCCTTGCCAAATGCTGTCCTGCCAACAAAACCTGGAATCAATGGAGACATCGAAATCAAAGCGGACGACTTCAAAAAACTTCGTCGACATTTCATGTTTAGCTCCTGATCTGTTTTCTAACGACTACTACCAATCTAACACAATTGAGCAGAGCCGGAATTTAATAGTAGATTCGCCGCGAAAGACCACCTGTTATCGCTCGATTTACTTTCTACTTCTTTTGTCGCCGACACAATCAAAGCACGATCTGCGTCGGCATTTCGATCCAAGCCCAACAACAATTCGCCAAGCTGGCCAACGACGGACTCAACATCAGCCTTGTCCTCAAACTCGTCTACGATCTGGCCAAAATCGGGCGGAATGGCGTTTCGATTCATACCGTTGTGAACGACGGCGTGAACAAAATTTGACCTCGCCACCAACGTCCTCGCATTCAACCAAAGCCGTCCGCCATCCCAGCCACCAACGTTGGGTGGTTCAAACAGCGAACGCCCTAATGAAGTCATCACATTGGACAACGCCAAAGTACTTGCCGGTCGACTTTGCGTATTCAAAGCAATCAAGCTACCGAGAACAAACGTCTCCGGCGGCGCGATTCGAGATTTCAAGTTCGCCTTCGAAAAGAACAACTCGCTATTGAGTATCGTTTCGCAGGCCCACTGGATGTCCAATTCATGCTCGACCAACCCGTCCGCAAGCTCGGTCAAAGCCTCTTCGGAAACAACTTGCTCGCCAAACAGCTCGTCGCAAATTCGCCAAGCCAACCGTTTCGAAGTCGCCGGATGCTCCAACACAATCTTCAGCAAATCATCACCGTCCCATGTTCCCGTCTTCCCCAAAATGGTTTTGTCAAACGGATCGTGCCACTCCGGCCGCACCTTCATGGTGTCTTTATAGGTTTCGGAAAACGGATTCGATGGTGGCTGGCTCATCGTGTTGGCTGTCCAACCCGCCAATGCCCGTGCCGCTTCCTTGACGTCGTTTTCGGAGTAGTTACCAACACCCAGTGAAAATAGCTCCAACAATTCTCGTCCCAAGTTTTCATTTGGATGAAGCCGACGATTGTCGTTCGCGTTCAACCACAACAACATCGTCGGATCTTTGATCGCTTTGTCGAGCAGCGTGCTAAATTTACCAATTCCGTTTTCGCGGAAGATCAAATTTTGACGGTACATTCGAAATGGGTTTTGAATCGATCGATTGCTCGTCGCAAAGTGGTTGTGCCACATCAGCGTCCGGCGTTCGGCGAATGGATCAGAACCGAGATACATCCTCAAGATCCACCAAGCGCTCAACCTTGAGATTTGACCGGACTCGATCGCTCGCTCCAAAAGATATTGGCTCGTCTTTTCAAACTCCTCCGCGACGTTCTCACGAGTCTCGCCTGCCAGAATTCGGGCAATGGATTTAGACGCTCCATCTTTTAGATCGCGCTGAAGTTGCTGCCAAGTCGCACCAAAACCCGTTCGCCGGTGCAGCATCCAAACACGCGGCAAGTTCCAGGGCATCGTCTCGTTTGCCTGATACGGTTTCCAGTGCTTTTTCATTTTGATTTTCCTAACCTAACCGCACCGATCATTCTTCAACCACAGTCGGCTTCAAGCCCATCTTGATTCGCGAGCCTTGCAACAACATCTTATCAGTCGATGTTTTGGAAGGCTTGAATTCGAAGCCGCGAATTGGACGGCTGATCACCATTGTCTTTTGTTGCACGCCTGATTTGCCGATCGCGTGAACTTCAAAAATAGCATTGATCGGGATGTTACGAACAATGAACGCGCCTGACGAACTCAATGTCCACACACGTGGAACTCCACCTGCGACCGGATCGAGAACGGAAAGCGGTTCATGTTTCTGACTGAGCTCTTCCAAGCTAACACCCTCCTGCAAACCCGCAACAATCTGATTGATAGTTTTGACATCGTAAACACGCACGTCCGCATCGATCATCAACTCGAACTGCGAGTCGGCTGACATGCCATCCATGCCACTGGCGGCATCCAAGGAAATGTTTCCGCGAACAATCATTTCACGAGCCAGTTGAATTTCGAGGTTGCTTGGATCCGACATCTCTTTCAGCAAAACCTGAACCACGCCCATCTTTTTCGCCACGACAACGAGCGCCGCATTGGCTTCCCCCGCTTCAACCTGGCCACTGAACGATGCAGCCATGATCAACCTATCTTGCAATCCTTCGTCGATTGTCATTTGAAAGTTGCCATTTGCATCGGATCTGGATTGAGCCAACACAACGGGAGAAAGCTTGAGATCTTTCTTTGGATCTCCAGCACGGTTCGGCCACGTATTAAAACTGACAGTCGCACCAGCGACGGGTCGGCCCGATTCATTGGTAACCACGCCTCGAATCACCGACGGCAACGCGCTCGAAAGTGCATTCGAATCTGACACCTCACCTGCAGGCATCGACGCTAAAGATTTCACATCATTTGTAGAGGCTTTATCGCCTGCCGTGAGTAGCTTGGATGTTCGCTTAGGCGTTCTTTTAGGCGTTCTTTTCGGCGTTCTTTTCGGCGTCGGTTGAGATGTAGCCCCAAGCACGATCTCGCCCAAGTCGACGGCTTCATCACTATTTATCTTCAGTTCCTCAGCCACATACCATCGCGAATCCATCTCAGGAGAGCCGTTCATCATCATCGGCTGCGCTTTGGCCAATCGCTTGGTCAAACGAACAGCGGCGACTCGATAGTTGAGTGACGCAATTAAAGAAGGCTTCTTGAATCGACCGTTGGCATCCGTAAAAACCTGTGTCGCAATTTCTCGATAGCCTTCAGCCGTTGAGATCTCAAACTTCATCAACAACCCAGGTTGAGCGTCACCATTCTTATCGACGATTTTCCCAACGAGGCTGCCCGTCGACTCCAACTTAACCTGCACTGGTGATTTTGCTTCGGCCTTCAATTCCAAGATCGCGCCTAATTCATTGATTGGCGTGTGAATCAGAATTTGGCGTGTTTCACCCGGCTGAAACTGCTCGGCAGAAAACTTGGAACCCTTGAAATTTTGAGCGTAAGAATTCTTCGATTGCGCGCGGTGAACAACCAATTGATTGGATGCGTCGAGTTGGCTGCCGACCAATTCAACATCAATCGTACGTCCTTTGGAAACCAAGAACCCAAGCTCAATTTCATCGGTCAGGTCTTTCGGATCAATCCAAGCCACCGCGGTCAAAGCACTGCCGCCAGTGACTTGTTGCAACATCGCTCGCTGCTCATCCGTCAATTTGTTGACCGATTCGTTCGGCGGAAAACCAGGAGCCGAAACGGCGACCACACCTGGCCCCGAGATCGCAACGACTCGCGCATCTCCGTTTGAATCCGTCGCGCCAGGCGGCACTGCACCTCTCGCTAAAAATGATTCGACGTAAGACTGGAAGTCCTCGTTTTCGGGTGTCGGGAAATAAAATACTTGAGCGTTTGCGGGCCCGTCGGTTCCGAAGTCCCGCACTTTGCATTTGACCCAAACGCCTGGCTCCAGCCCAAGATTGATGTCGACCGGGTCAAAGCCGTTTTCAACAGGCACCCTCTCGGCACGCAACAAATAGGCCGCTTCACCTTGCGGCTGTGCCGTCACCAGCAAAGGCTGAAAAGCAGGCTGTCCCTTTAATTCGAATTCGCCTCGCTCGTTTGTTTCTGCAATCACTTCGCCTGCGGCGCTGACGCTGACATTCGGAATGGGAAGATCGGACACGCGATCAAACACCTTGCCTTGGAGCGTTCTTGCCGGCTGAACCACTAACACAATTTCGTTCAAAAAATTTAGGCTGGTCAAAGTCGCTGGCACGATACCCTGCCCCGAGACTTGAATCGAATCCAAGATTGCCCGGCTGACGCCTTCGAATCGAAACCTGCCGTTTTGCTGGGTTGTTGTGCTGAAACAATCCTCTTTCGAATTCGAACGGATTTCGACGGTCTCATCCTCATATGTGAAACCACGCAGTTGAAGTCTCGCACCAACAACGCCCATTCCCTGGTTATCGATAATCCGACCACTGAGAAATTTTGGCCGTCCAGCCAACTGAATTTTTTGATTTTTTTTCTTGGACGGATCTAGTGAAACGACTTGGCGAATTTTATTCTCAGTCGCAATTACGATTGTGACCGAAGCGTCCGAATCGAGACTGAATTCAAATTGACCATCGTCATTGCTGACGGCTTCCGCTATCAGTGTGTTGCGGAAAACGTAAAGAGATGCGCCGGCAACTGGCGTGGCTTTTGATTCGACAGTTCCGCGAACCAAGGTCTTACGCAAGCCATCTCGTTCGTCCTGAACTTGGTTGCCGTTAGATTCCGATAGCTGAATGATCACGACGAATACGCCCAACCAACACAGCAACCATTTATTTGGCTTGAAGAAAGCCATCGACTCGCCTTCAATTGCTTGAGGAATTTAACAAAACAAGTTTCGGAGAAAAGAAATTACTTCGCCTTCCACATGCCAGTTCCAATGTATCACAGGCTGCTTTGAAATCAATGAAAACCCGGCGTTCAAAAACTAACAATCAGTATTGCTGTGTTCCAGACTGCCCTTGTTACTTGAACGTATCAAGTTTTGTTAGACTTGCGACTTTCGATAGCCACAGCACTCTCTGTTGAGGATTGTCGTTCCACTCACTTTTGCTCAATTCAAACGTTCAATTCAAAAAAGAAACTCTATGAAACTCGTATCCTGGAACGTCAATGGAATTCGCGCTGCGATGGACAAAGGCTTTCGCGATTTTGTTGAATCAGACCAACCAGACATCTTGTGCCTACAAGAAACCAAAGCCGAACCCAGTCAAGTCGATTTCGATTGGGCGGAGGAGCTTGGCTACGAAACGGTTTGGAACTGCGCGACGAAAAAAGGTTACAGCGGAACATCCATTTGGAGTAAGACATCACCTATAAAGAGCGTACTGGGCATCGGCATTGAAGAACATGACAACGAAGGACGAGTCATCACGGCGTCGTTTGACGATTTCCACCTGGTCAACGTTTACACGCCCAATGCACAACGAGGCTTGGCGCGATTGGATTACCGCAAGCGATGGGACACCGACTTCCTTGCCTATGTCAAAAAGCTTAACCAGCGCAAGCCCGTCATCTTCTGTGGCGACGTCAACTGTGCTCACAAAGAAATTGATCTCGCCAATCCGAAGTCGAACAAAAAGAACGCCGGGTTCAGCGAGGAAGAACGCGTTGGAGTGGACAATATCATCAAAGCCGGATTCATTGACTCCTTTCGGGAGTTCGAAACCGGCCCTGACAATTACAGTTGGTGGACTTATCGAATGGGCGCTCGAAAACGGAACATTGGTTGGCGGCTGGATTACTTCTTCGTTGCCAAGAAATTCTGGGAGCAAGTCAAAGGTGCCAAGATCCGCTCTGAAATCCTTGGCTCCGATCACTGCCCGGTTGAACTAGAAATTAATTGAGTCCACATCTTCGAATAACCCTTGACTAAACTTCCTTTAATCAACGACCCGATTGGCCCCCGTGCTGGCCGACGAAAGTTTGCAAGCAGGCGACTGGCGGTGCATAGCTTGCGCGTTCTTCTTTTCGTGTTGGTGTTGGCACTTATTCGTAATGCCCACCGCCAAACTGAATTTGTCGACCGAGAGCTTGCTTCAAATTCAATCGCCAACGAGTTTGTGGCTCAAACATTTAGTATTGGAGCCCGCCTTGGTGAGTTCGCTGGGCCGGTTGGTAATCTAGTCGTCGACGACCAAGGCACTGAACTAGGATACGTTTTACAAACATCACCAGACAGTGATTCAATCATCGGCTATTCAGGGCCAACCAACTGCTTGATTGCGATTGATTTGAACAACAAAATTCAAGCGGTCTCGATTCTTAATAGCCGCGACACGATTGACCATGTCGCCAGCGTTAAGGAATCCGCAGACTTTTGGAACTCGTTTCGTGGGCTGGAATATGAATCATGGGAGCAGTTTCGTGAAATCGACGCGGTCTCTGGAGCCACACTGACCAGCTATTCCGTCATCGCCTCGGTCGCCAATCGAATGGGCACCAAACGATTAGGCGGCGAACCTCCCCCATCCTTAAAGTTCCAACAACAGCCGAACATTGACAACGTCAAGAAACTTTTCGCGTCGGGCAAGCGAATCCAAACTGGCGAGCGACCTGCGATGTGGAATGTTCTAGACGAGAATGACGAATTGCTTGGCTCAATCCTCAGCACCACCCCAGCGGCCGATCACCTATCTGGCTACCAGGGCCCAACCGCGACGTTGATCGGATTTGATCGCGTCGGAGAGTGTGTGGGCTTGGCGGTTGATCAGTCCTATGAAAACGAGCCCTACGCCAACTATTTGGATGATGACTACGGATTCCAAGCCATCTATCAAGGTAAAACGATTGACGAACTTGCAGCGATGGATCCGGCCAAGCTCGGAATCGAAGGCGTGTCGGGCGCGACCATGACCAGCCTGGCCGTTGTGGAAGGGCTTCCTTTGGCTGCAGCCTTGGCAACACCAGCGCTTTCAACGGCGGAAACTCAGCAGTCGGGATCAGCCAATAAAGCGATCGGCATGACCCGAAGTTTGACATCCTACGCGGCGGACGGCATGACGATCTTGCTGACAATGATCGGGGTCGCATTTTCTTTTACGAAACTTAGTCGTCTGCGGTGGTTAAGGATTGGCTTTCAAATCACGTTGATTGTGATGCTTGGATTTTTCAATGGGCACATCCTTTCGCAAGCTTCAATCTCTGGCTGGTCAGCGAATTCAGTTCCGTGGACTGTTGCGCCGGGGCTTGTCTTCCTTTCATTCGCCGCGTTCCTGATTCCAATTTGTTCAAAACACCAGCCTTACTGTCAACACATTTGCCCGTTCGGCGCGATCCAGCAACTGATGGGAAACCGAATTCGAAAACGAACTCGTTGGAAGCTCAAAATTTCTAAAGCCACCGGACGATTTCTAAGCATCGTTCCCTACGCCCTGCTGTTGTTGGCCGTCTTCGTGGCGATTTCAAGATCGACGTTCAATCTTGCGTCGATCGAACCGTTTGATGGATTTGCATTTCGCGTGGCGGGCTGGACAACCATCTCAATCTTTATCGCTGGCATTGTCGCTTCGATGTTTTCACCGATGGCGTATTGCCGGTTCGGGTGCCCGACCGGAGCCGCCATCAATTTCTTGCGATTTCGTGCCGACAGTCATCAGCTTGGAACCCGTGACCTTGCCGCCGTCGCGCTTGTACTGCTCGCACTCTTCATCACGTTTGCCGGCAGTACCGTTCAATGAATTCGGTTCCCAACAATAGTGAAGTGAAACCCGCAATCAGTTCGGAGAATCGAGCGACATTGCCGCACAGCTCTCGGAGCTGTTGGCGAAATTTGACAAAATCCCCGTGTCGAATTTTTCATTGAACGGTATTGCGTTTAGCGAAGCGGAGCGGAAGCAATGTTGATCCAGAAAGCAATGCTGGCTCGAAACGGCAGCGCCAATTAGAAACTTGGTGTAAATCGAAGGAGCAGGACCGCACTTTCTTTACAATTTCCGATTGTTACGACGGAAACCTCCGCAATTGGAATGTGTTTATAGAGCGTATGATGTAAATTGAAATGACCAAGCCGCCCCTCAACGCCAGCGTCTGACTAGAACAGAATTGCGACTCAGCTTGAAAATCGGAACCGATCTGACATCCCTTCACCGTTCAAGCGGAACCTATCGAATGAAGCCACGATGACTGAAAGCAAAGGCGACACACCGATTACACCACGCCCGCAGTTGACGAGGCGGATTGGTGGATTGCTTATCCTGTTATCGGGCTTGTTCTTTTTCACCATGATTTCGGTTCCATGGTGGCCACTCTCGAGCGGGCAAAAAGCAATGGTTGGTGGCGCACTTTTTGTCAGTGTGCAAGTCGCTTGGTGGGTCGGCGCGGCCATGGTCGGCCCGGCCGCGATCAGCGCGGTACGAAGTTGGTTCAGTCGCAAGCAAACTTAAATCCCTGCTTGATCAACCGAACCAGCATCATCTCGTCGTTGGGCTCTTCTTACGTGAATCTTAATTCACGTATTTCTCGGAGGCTGGCAAATCCCAAATCCTGATTGCTTGTTCGCTTCCTAGAACTTGAATTCGTTTCGATCGCAAGTCGGTTCTCATCCCAAGGATGCTGCCAACTCCAGCATCAAAACTGGCGATTACCTGAAGAGAATCAGCATCAATGCACGTTAGCGAATCCTCACTGGTGGAAGAGATCATCAAGCAATTCGATCCGGCCGGCGAGATCATCCCACCAATCGAATTCGCAAGATCCCGAATGTTTTCCAGCCGCCAGAACAACCACCTGCTCTCGGTTTTCGCCACAGATCACTGGGCTGGAGGAAAACCCAAACTGCACGGGCTCAGCGTCAAATTCACTCACAAGACTTTTCTTCCACATCACTTTTCCGTTGTCTCGGTTCAGACAAATCAGTTCGCCGGTGAAAGTAACGACGATCAAGCGAGAGCCAATCATAGCTGGTGTGGCTTGAGGAGAAGCAGCAGCACTGCCAAATGTTTCTTGCTTCTCATGCATCTGCGACGCAAACTTCGCGACCCATTTCTGTTTCCCCGATTGAACGTCGTATGCCGTCACACTTGTCACAACATCAACGACTTTTGTCTCTTTGTTTTTTGAGCTCGAACCAGATGCAACGAACAGGAATTCGCCATCACCAACGACTTGTGCGCGACCACTGCCACACTCAGTTTGCCATTGCTTGATTAGTTGAGGTACGTTGGCCAACTCTATGTCGGCCTTCCAGCCTGCCGAATGACCGTATTGGAGATGCGGTTTAGATTGCGCAAATGCGTCGCCGGCAAAAACGATAATTGCCGTTAGCATCGACGACGCGATGGCGTTCGTCATGAAGACTTGTTGGAAATTTGCGCCAAAATGTTTGGCAGCGTTATGTCGTGAAAGTTCTTTAATCATCTCGAATTCGCCCATTTACAAATTAGTTGAATCAAGACAAACGTGTTTTCAGCCAAGCCTTTGCCATCGCCCAATCGCCAGACAAAGTCCGGCGAGAAACGTTGAGCACTTCTGCGGCTTCGGATTCGCTTAGCCCACCAAAGTATCGAAGTTCGATCAACCGCACCTGTCGCGGCGCAAGTTTTTCCAGTTCGCCCAATGCATCATCGAGATCAACCCAATCGACCGCAGAGCTTGCGACGACCTGCTGGTCGTTGAGGTCAACTTTCACCATGTCACCGCCTCGCTTCGCCGCGCCACGAGATCTGGCTTGATCAACAAGAATTCGTCGAATCACAGTGGAGCAAGCCCCGAAAAAGTGCGAACGACTTTGCCAAGCCAACTTCTCGTTGCCGACCATGCGGATGTAAGCTTCGTGAACCAACTCGGTCGGCTCACTTCCACCGGCCGGTTCACGATGACTCGCGGCGGCGGCAATCTTTCGCATCTGCAGGTAGACCAAAGGAACCAGTTCATCGACGGCTGCAGATTCACCCGCTGAGATCCGGCTCAGAATTTGGGTTATCTCGTTGGCCATTTCATTTCAGTTCCATTCGTTTGACACGTTTGTCTCATTATAAGTCGCGACGAAATAGGCCAGGATGTGCAATGGATTTTGAACTTTTTTTGAACTCGATAGATCATTACCGGGGGTGTTCACTGCGTTCAAACCCCCGGCTAAAAGCTTCAATCCTTTCAGGATACAAATTGATCGTGGTGTTCACCGAGAAGTGTCGATTAAAGGGCGACGAAAAAAAGGCAGGTCACTAATGAAAGTTACCTGCCCAATATTCGTCTGAGATCATGGCTGTTTCTGTTCAAAGCAGCCGCGTCAAAGCTAAGCTAGTTGAACGTTCTCTGCACAAGGGCCTTTCTGCCCTTGGGCTTCGTTGAACGAAACTCGTTGCCCTTCTCGTAGATCGTCGTAGCTCACTCCTTCGAGGCTTGACGAGTGAAAGAACAAGTCTTTATCTCTGCCAACATCAATAAATCCAAATCCCTTGTCGGTGAGACGCTTGATAGTACCTTCAGCCATAATCGTATCCTAAAAAGTTGTTCGCAGCGTCGCCTGATACGGTGTGTCCAAACTGATCCACTACGAGCCGATAACTTATCACAAAAACAAAACCTGCCAGTAACGTTGGCGCGCTTGAATGAAGATAAAGCGAAAAATTCGCAATGTTTTTCGGCAATGGCTCACAAAAACGCCTGATTCTCGGCCAAGTCCAGTTCGACACCAAACTTCGCTGACGAATCATCACCGATAGTCTTCGCACTATCACACGCCGTTTCTTGATGAAACCCGACGTCGCTATGAGAGCCAGCAAAGCCGCCACTCAACATCTTCAAGTACAATCTTGTTTCATCGGTACGCCACGTATGAACTTTGGATTCTGATTTCGGATGACTTCAAACGGAGCACCTACTTGCGTACCATTTCGTGAGAAATGTGTAGGAGAACTGTAAAGTCGTTATTGGCGGAGCGGCGCAAGCCACCCAATGCGTCAACAACCGGACGGCTCGCGCCGTTCCGCTACCAGAGAAGCAGACTTTTGCAGTTCCCTTGGAGAAATGTGTCGCACATTTTGCGTCGTCTAAAACGTCAAACTATTTTGAAAGAACTTTGATGCGCTTCACTGCACTCGCTGTATTGGCTCTACCTCTACTTTTCGTTGCCAGCCCCTCAATTGCCCAAAACGAAAGCGTGCCGGCCTCTCAAAACGGACCGTCACATGTCGAAGTGAAAAAAGTCGACGGTGCGTATGGAATCTTTGTCAATGACAAACCGTACACCGTCAAAGGCGTCGGACTTGAAGGCGGACTCTATCAAGAGCTTGTCGATGCTGGAGGAAATTCATTTCGGACTTGGCGGACAGTCAAAGCCGACGAAGAGTTGGCGGAAGCAAAGAAGCTTGGCCTGATGGTTTTGGTTGGACTGGACATCGATAAAGAACTGCATGGCTTTGACTACAACGATGAAGTTGCCGTTGCAGAGCAGTTTGAACGCATCAAGAAAACCGTCGACAAATACAAAGATCACCCCAACGTTCTTGGGTGGGCGGCCGGCAACGAGCTGAACTTGTTGTTTGATGAAAAAGGCGGACTGAAGCTCGTCAATCCGAAAACGTACACTGCGCTGGCGCAGATCGTTGACTACATTCACGACGTCGACCCGCATCACCCAGTGACGACAACCTTTGCGGGTATGAGCAAAGAACATGTTGAGCATGCGCTCACTGGCTGTCCCAATTTGGACTTTCTGTCGTATCAAATGTACGGCGGCGTCGGCGAAATTGCCGAGATTGTCAAACAATCGGGAATCGATCGACCATATATGGTGACGGAGTTTGGCCCGATGGGACACTGGGAAATGCCGTCAACTTCATGGGGACGTGAGATCGAAGAGACTGGTGCGGAGAAAGCTCGCGCGTTCGCCAAACGCATGAAGAAAGGCATCATCGACGCCGACGACGGTTTGCAAATTGGATCGTACGCGTTTTTGTGGGGGCAAAAACAAGAGCGAACGCCGACTTGGTATGGCTTCTTTCACGCTGACGGAACTCAAACCGCTCGACTGGATGAACTGACCAAGTTGTGGACTGGAAAGTACCCGGACAACCGAGCACCGCTGTTAGAGACAATTCAACTTGACGGAAAATCGGCAACCACGAACATCTACCTTAAACCTGGCCAGTCGTACACTGCGACGATCGAAGTTAGCGACCCTGATGGCGACAAACTGAAAACGCGATGGGCCATTATGACAGAAGTCAGAGAGAAGAGTGACGGTGGTGCTCATGAAGAACCACCAGCGGAGTTAAAGTTCATCATCGAAAATCAATCGACAACATCGGTGACTTTCAAGGCTCCCAGCGAAGAAGGTGACTACCGAATTTTCGCCTATGTTTACGATGGCCAAGGCAAGGTGGGCGATGGCAATGTGCCATTTTATGTCAAGCAGCAGATTCCGTAGCTCAGGAGAACTGCCAAGTCGCTATTAACAGAGTGGCGCAAGCCAACCCGGCGCAAGCCAACCCGGACGGCTCGCGCCGTTCCGCTAGGAGAGAAGCGGACTTTGTATTTCCCCCTGCTCCGTAGCTGAGTTCAAATGCGGGGAGTTCAAATGCGGGTTTAGTAAATCAGCAAGCACTCTTGTTCGCGTTGGTTGATTTTTACCAACTTCGCGATTGGTAATTGCTGGCATGTCGATTAGATTGTCGTTCGGAACGACTCGACGAGCCGACTGCAAATTGCATAACGATTGGAACAAGATAATGACTGACGACCAAGCAATCAGCTTATCTTCCATTAACGACCTACCTGAATCAGAATCCGTCGCCGATCTTCATTCGTCTCTCGACTCTACCGAACGTTTGTTGGCGCTTGATGAGCTGGAAATCCTCGATGCTCCAGTCGAGCGAAATTTCCAAGTCCTGACCGAGCTGGCCAACAAGATTTTGGAAACACCGGTCTGCCTGATCACTTTGGTAACGAACGACCGGCAGTTCTTCGTCAGTTCCAATGGACTCGGTGAACCGTGGGCTTCACGGCGAGAAACGAAACTTTCGCATTCGTTTTGCCAACATGTGGTGACCAGAAATCAACCCCTGGTGATTAGCAACGCAAAATCACACCCTTTGGTCTGCGACAATTTGGCAATTCAAGACCTGAACGTCGCTGCGTATTTGGGTTGCCCAATCGTTGTGGACAACCAAACACTTGGTTCATTTTGTTTAATCGACGACAAGCCTCGGCCATGGACGGCGGACGACCTTTTATCAGTTAGAAAACTGACAGGCATCGTCGAAACTGAAATCGCGGAACGCAAGAAAGCGATAGCGAAGCAGTCAGATTTAGAGCGGCAGCTACGACAATCACAAAAGATGGAAGCGATCGGCAACCTAACTAGTGGAATAGCACACGATTTCAACAACGTGCTCACCGCCATTCAAATTCATACGGATCTGTTGGATTCCGAATCCCTTGATCCAGCAACGACGAAGCCCCACACCAAGAACATTCAATCAACCATCGATTCGGCGAAAAGACTTGTCGAACAACTACTAACATGGGGTCAACCAGAGCAAGCGCGACAATCCACAATGTCTCTTTCCCAAACCATCAACGACGCCATGCCGCTGCTACGCGCGTTTATTCCAAGTTCGATTCCAATCGTTTTCCACGACGTGTTTGACGATGATTTGATCCTTGCTGATCGAAGTCAAATCGATCAGATTTTGATGAACTTGTGCACCAACGCCGAACATGCGATGCGCGGCCGACGTGGGAAAATCACAATCACGGTCGACCAAACTAGGCTGGAGCCAGGTCCTGAAAAAGTGACAACGATTGACAGTGACAACACTGATTGCGCAAGCCAATATATTCGTCTTCGCATTTCGGACAACGGCGTCGGAATCCCGCCAGAAATCCTGCACCGTGTCCAAGACCCGTACTTTACTACCAAACCTGTCGGACAAGGAACTGGAATCGGACTGTGGACTGTGTTCGGAATCGTCAAGAATCACGACGGCCAGATTAACATCCAAAGTGTTCCTGATCAGGGAACAACGACAGAGATCCTTTTTCCAAAAGCCAATACGGTATGTTGGCAGCAGGAAAGCCAACAGGAAGTCGCCGAGCCGGCATCCGCGAGAATTTTGGTCGTTGATGACGAACCTGCGATTACCGATGGCCTGCACCGTCAATTGGCTTTGGCCGGACACGATGTGGTAAGTTTCAATTGCGGCTTGGAAGCATTGCAGTTTCTCCAACGCGACTCGGGTCGTTTGGATTTACTCATTACTGATCAAATCATGCCAAAAATTTCGGGTGACGATTTGATCCGAGAAATCAAGTCGCTTTACCCGGCGATCGGAACCATCGTTTGTTCGGGCTACAATCCCGGGCCCAAAATTGGCTCAAGCTTTGAAAATTTGGCTCACGAAGAAATTTCGAAACCATTTCGATTTTCGCAAATTGCTCTAGCCATCGATCGCATCCTTAACTCGAGTGAGCGAACTTTGAAGAATTAGAGGAGGCGATGGCAATTAAACTTCAGCAGATACACTTTAAGTGAGTCACGCTCGAATTGCTTTGAATTTAAATTGATAATTTAGGGAGACTTCTAGGTTACCGCCTCCACAAGTTTTCCAAAATCGCACTCGTACTTAATGAAATGGTACTTGTTCTCGATTTCATTGCCAATCGAGTTCCAGCACCGCCGATGGCTGAGTAGGCGTACGAGTAGGAGAAAGTGGGGAATGGGCACTTCGGCACGCTTACGTCGCCTTGTTCACTGAGAAGTCTCGATTAAGGCACCAGATTAGGTCGTTAGGGATGGAACAAATAACGCACAAAGAGCATTTTCTGGCAAGCTTGGAGCGCGGCACCTCCAATGAGGACTTCATCCCTTCATTCTATGACCGCTTCCTGTCTTCCAATGAAGAGATTCGTAGAAAATTTGACCGGGTTGATTTCGATCATCAAAATCAGATGCTGTTGAGATCATTACAGCTGGCCGCCGGCGCAACGTCAGGCGACCCAGAATCTTTGAAAGAAATCCAAACAAGAGGCGAATCTCACGACAGAAGACACCTCAACATCGAACTTTGCCATTATGAACATTGGCTTGAATCCGTTATCGAGACCGCCAAGGAGTTTGACGCAGAATGGGCGAATCCAATCGAAGAATCATGGCGTTCAATTCTTGGATTCGTTATCAAGCACATGATCAAAATGTATTGATCGATCTTTTGGAAACTGTTGTACAGGCAGAATTTTGAGCAACCAAAAAATCTTGAAAAGCCACCGAGATCTAAGAAAATCAAGGGCGAACTAAAATCGCGGCCTTACGAATACTAGCTGATCTCCCAATTCCAATTTTCTTTGATTCTATGAGACGCCCGCGTTTTACAATTGCCACACTCTTTGCTTTAACCACTGTGGTCGCACTTTGTATGCTGGTTTGGCAGAAATCGCAGCCTCCTAACGCAGCGGCTTGGGAACATGCCGCTGGTGATTTTGACGCGGCTTATGCACGCAAGATGTTTTTTGGAAAAACGCGACGTGAAGGTGAACTGATGTTCGCTGAAAATTCGTTGTCGCGACAAGAAGACTTACTCAGCATGCCGGCAAAGTGCCTGAACTTCTACCTTCATTCGTACATGGATTACCTGACGTCAGCGAGCGCCCAAGACGACCCCGATGGAGCGTCTTGCTTTATCTCGTTGGTAAAAAGCCGAGCTACAGAAATTCGCTCCGGAAAACCAAATGTAATGTCTCGAGTCACGGCCATCCTCGATCATCTTGCGAGCCGGCAAGACTGGTACGATGCCGACCCCAGCATTTATGGTGACTTTAAAGAACAAGCGGAAGACGCTCGGCTTGCATTGGAAGACAATTAGCACCCTATCCCAGTTTCGGTTCTGATTTGCTCTTCATTTGATCCTGTTCCAACATTCGCTTTTCGGTTTGACGCTGGATATTGTAAAAATGAATCATCATGGCTGGAAACATTAGCAACAACAGCCAGGCCCATGGTGTCCACTGGAGGATGGCTTGAGCTTTCGCGGACGCCAGAAATTGAAACGAAGCCAAAACAAAAAACGTTAGCACTCCTAAGATTCCAAGGATCAGTTGAAAACCGAACAGAGCCCTTAGCGTTTCACGCTTCTGCCAAATCGTCACTCCACAGATGACGGCCGTTGCGAAACAAGCCGCGACAACTCCAGCAGCAACCGTGTCCCCCTTGGCAAGGAAGACTCCTGCCGTCGGTACCATCCAAGCGGTTCCGCCAAGTAGTGCCCCCCACCAGCCGCCGGCATTCCACTGAAATGCCTCGTATCCAACCGAGCCATCTTCGCGGATCGTTTTGGCTTGCTCCCGAAACGCATCCAGTTTCCCGGCCATTTCCTGGCGGCGCGGTTCGCCAGACTTAATCGCCTCGTTTTCGATTCGCTTATAAGTTCGGAAGCCACTCCACATCCAGAATCCGGAGAAAAGGAAACCCGTCAGCATCAAACCGAGAAAAAAGAACAAATAGGCTCCGTCACTCAAGTCCCCATTCACTCGAAACCACAGCAGAATTCCCAACAACACCATGAACGTAGTGAAGCCAATACAATAGTGAATCGAAGTTCGAACAATGAATTGTTGCTGGCTCTTGTACTCCGCAGTTCGCCAACTATTCCACGCCCCCAACAGTCCTCCGCAGATGCCAATTAAAGAGCCGAAAATGGCTGCACCTAGCGCAGTTGTTGCGGCACCGCCCACGCCTATTCCCGCTTTGCCCGTTGCGGCTGCAGCGCCGACTGTTCCAGCCGCGTAAGTCGTTGACGGTATCGCGGCCATGACGGCGGCGGCAAACGCGGCTTTGGGAACGGTCGATGTAAGTGTACGAGAAATCGAATCGGCGAGATCACGTTTCATTAATTCACGACCTCGCTTCAACCGCTGACGGATCGTGGCTTCATTTTCAGCAAGCGCGGTGGCGACTTCCGCAACCGATTGCTCAGAACGATAAAACAGCACCATCGTTTCACGATATGTTTCTGGTAGTTGCTCAAGCATTGACCAAACCATCGTTCGCTCCTGATCCGCTTCCATCATTGCCTCCGGGTTTGCGTTGGATCGGTCTTCCAATTCGACATCCAGAGAATCGGTGGATTTCGATTTCAAACGGCGTACCAAATCGATCGCGCGGCGGCGCGTAATCGTACACAACCATGATGAAAATTTAGCAGGCTCACGAAGCGTGGAAAGATTTTTCCAAGCTTCCAAGAATGCTTCCTGGCCAACGTCTTCGCTGCGGGAAAAATCTCCGCAGACGGAATAGGCCACTCCGGTGACCAGGCCAGCATGTTGCCGTACCAATTCGCCAAACGCTTTTTGATCTCCCGCCATCGCGGATTCAACCAGTAAGTTTGCTTCAATTGCCGCCATCGAATTCCCCGATCTAAGTCGTCATCACCCGCAATATGATCGGGCTCAACATTAGGTCGAGCCAACCCAGGCCAAAGTGACAAGAAATTTCAAGATTCGCAGAAACCGCGGCTTTCGCAGTAAAAAAGAAGCTTCCAATTTCAAGCCCCGTTTTCCATCCTGTTATTTAACTTTGCGAACCAAAATGACCCAGTCTTGATCAACATCGCCTGGAGGAAGCCCCAATGCGACTTGGCTGCCGCCATCGACGGATCGCAAATTGCCGTCCTGCAGCTCTCCTCCGCGAAGAGGGTCGAACCATTGGATCGAAAACTTTCCCACGCAATCGGTAAGGTTTAATTTGATGTCGGCAACGTCGCGTTCATTCACAGTCAACCCATTGGCGGGCAGATAGACCGCGTAAATTTCTCCCGGTTTCGCGAAACAATAATCTTCCTTTGATGTCGTCAACTCATCGGCGGGCTGCATCTCCCAATAGGGTAAATGTTGCTCAAAGAACTTCATTGCGAATCGGGTCAACTCCCAAATCCGCTTGCGTTTCCGCCAGTCTTCGGAAGTCAAATCATTGGCATCGTGCTTGGCTCCGAAATACCATTCAACACCCGCGCCGCCTGCCATCAGGCTGCCCCACAAAGCAAACCGCCGAATCGTGTCGTGGTTTGGATCTTCGGCATCTGGCAAGACACCTGTGTGCCACTCACCAATTTCATCCATCGTGATCAACCACGGCTGCCCAGCTTGATCCGACTTCTGATGCCACTTGATAATCTCCGAATGTACTTGTTCGCGCAAGTTGATTTGAAATGAAAGCCCATCCAGCGGTTGGTGCCCCAACAACGGCGGCAACAAATCATCCTTTTCTTTAATACTACTGTGCGTGTGAATAAGAACAGGATGCTTGTACGGGTCATTGGCTTTTAAAAATGACGCCATCGCTTTTTGCTGTGTTGAGTCTTGGCCGATAGGCGACCATTCCGTCGGCCCGTTTTCTTCGCCAAGATTCCAAATCAAGCCCGGATGATGAGCGAACCGTGCAATCAGCTCGCGATAGTACAACGAACGCTGGGGGCCAACATCTCCGCCATCCAGAAGTTTTTCATTCTCCGTTTCCTGAGTCACCACGTGAATCAATATTCCTTGTCGCTGCATGTGTTGAAAAACGACATCCCATTGATCAAGCTTGCTGCAATCGAAGCGGGAAAAGTCTTTCGGATCGGCGTAAGGCCAAACGTCCTTGCCATCGCCGTTGATATTAAGAGTCAGAAAGTAAATTGAGTTCATTCCGCTGGCGGCCATGTAGTTCACCGCACCGATAATCCCCTTGCCTTTGCTGTTTTGCCAAACAGGGTCGCCTTCGTTCCAGTCTTTCAGATGCGGCGTGTAGGAGTGAATTTCGGTCGTCGCTTTTGATTCACCATCTCGAGTGGCCGCTGAAATTCGATAAGTCCCATCAAAGTCAGCGAAGGCCAAAAAGTTTTCGGGGCTGTTGGTGCCACCTTTGAGCCAGCGTTTCCCGTTGCTCAATCGAAAGTAATGGCCGTCAATTCCCAGCTTACCTTTGGCGCGAAAATCATTTTCATCGGCTTTGGATGCGGTGACTTCGAATGAACCAGTTGAGTTGTCCAAGGCAAAGTCCTGAATGCCCGCAGTGATGACGCCGAGTTTCATTTTGGCTGAGTAATTCCATTTGCCAATTTGATTCGGGCAAAAGTGAACTTTCCAAATATTGCCAGAATCGGCGCTCGTTTCACCGGCATTTCCATCGGCGGCATAGAATCCGCGAACGTTAAATTGCTGCCCCGAACCTTCATGGGTAAAAACAACATCAAGCTCAACATTTGTAAACGGATTCAGTTCGGCTTGCTCAGAAGTTTGCGGCCCTTCAAAACGTACCGTGTGCGTGTGCCAAAGTTGACACGTTTCTTGGCCAGCACCTTGCGCCAATAACGGGCGTTCCACAATCATCATAAGTAAACAAACAATGATGCCGAAAACGGCCAAACAATTCTTCAAAGTGGTCATCAAGTCAATTCTCATGTGTATTATTTTCTTAACGATTGAAAACGTTTGAATGATTCGAATTATATTCTGAATCTGTATTATCAGGTGAAAGTTTTAAAACCAACAGACTGGCTTCTTCGAGCTTTACTTCTTCTTAACGTTCAAGGTTTGACCCAGCGACGTTCCTGTTAGAATAACTGCTTAGCCGTCAGCCTGTTTCTCGTAAACGAATTTCCATCCCAATTTTTGGAATTGAGTAATGCGTATTATTGTGAGGCGTTCAATTCTGACCTTAATGTTGCTTGTTGCCTGCAGCGGTCAATTGCTCTTCGATCAAACAATTTCCAATCGAGCTTTCGGCGAAGAAATTGGATCTGGCCAATCGGGAGACTTGAAGAAAGCTCCGCCTAACGTCTTGATGATTGCGATCGATGATCTCAACGATTGGGTCGGCCCACTGAAAGGACACCCGCAAGTTCAAACACCGGCGATGGATCGGCTGGCGGCGAGAGGAACAACCTTTCAAAATGCCCATTGCCAAAGTCCACTTTGCAATTCATCACGCACCAGTTTGATGACTGGCATGAGGCCATCAACGACCGGAGTCTATGGTTTAGCTCCCTGGTTTCGAAACGTTGATGGATTGAAAAGTCTGGTCACCATGCCTCAGCACTTTAAACAGCACGGCTACAAGACTTACACGGCGGGCAAAATTTATCACGGCGGCAATGGCCGGAACAAAAAACAAGAGTTTGATGTTTGGGGGCCAAGCGCTAGTGTTGGTGCAAAACCCGACAAAAAAATCATTCCGCCCACTCCCATGGGAAATCACAAGCTGATGGACTGGGGAACTTTTCCTCACAAAGACGAAGACAAAGGCGATTGGATCGTCGCGAGTTGGGCTGTTGAGAAATTGGAGGCGATGCCAGCCGATCAGCCCTTTTATATGGCGGTCGGTTTTTTCCTGCCGCACGTCCCCTGTTATGCCACTCAGAAATGGTTTGATCTTTATCCAAACGACACTCTTGAGTTGCCACCTATTCTTGATGACGACCGCGACGACACACCAGATTTTTCCTGGTACGTTCATTGGACTTTGCCCGAGCCGCGATTGAGTTGGCTGCGGGAGCACAATCAGCTCAAACCATTGGTGCGGGCATATCTGGCAAGCGTCAGTTTTGTTGACAGCCAAGTTGGCCGAGTTCTTGATGCGTTAGAAAAGAGCGGCCAGGCTGACAACACGATCGTCGTTTTGTGGTCAGATCACGGTTGGCATCTAGGTGAGAAAGCGATCACAGGGAAGAACTCGCTCTGGGATCGTTCGGCTCGGGTTCCAATGATCTTTGCCGGGCCTGGTGTGATTCACGCCGCCAACTGCAACCAACCTGTCGAACTGCTGGACATTTACCCCACGCTTGCTGACATGTGCGGATTGCCGGCGCGGCCGGAACTCGAAGGCCATTCTTTGGCTCCGCAACTCAACGACGTGGAAGCAAAACGTCAGTGGCCGGCCATCACGACTCACAACCCAGGCAACCATGGCGTTCGTAGTGAAAACTGGCGGTACATCGTTTACGCGGACGGTTCGGAAGAGTTGTATGACATGCGAAACGACCCCAACGAATGGAAAAACCTGGCGGACAATCCGCTTCACGCAACCAAGAAAAAAGAACTGGCGGCATTGGCTCCGAAAACCAGCGCTCCATTGGCTCCAGGAAGTAAACACCGGGTCATGTGGCAAGAAGATGGGACTTGGATCTGGGAAGGCAAGCCGATCGACCCGAATAACATTTGGAAATAAGGGCACTGGGCGCGAAATCTTGCGGCTTTCCACTACGACAAAAAAACTCCGAAGTCATTCTTCATTGAACGGAATTGCGGCTAAACGATGGTAGTCGCTTCCCGTTTTCAAAGACTGACGGCTGCTGGCCAATCGCTAGACGACGATACTAATTTTGAAATTACGATACGGTTCTAAAAGTTGAAAACTGAAACAACACATTGCGGGCGAATCCAAGATCAGCACGAGCCTCAATGCGCGAATAGAATTGTCGCGTTTCTTGTCGCGCGTGTATGGGCTGGACTGTCATGTGCTATTCTGATCCTGATGCCAGAACCATCCATCGGGCAAGATTCCAAAATCGATTTCAGCCGCGACATCCAGCCAATCCTCAGCGAAAATTGTTACTTCTGCCACGGGCCCGACCCCAATCATCGCGAAGCCGATCTGCGACTGGATCTCGAAGAGGAAGCCGCATACACATTCGAACCCGGCGATGCGGCCAACAGTGATTTGATATTGCGCATCACATCCGACGATCCGGATGAACTGATGCCTCCGCCCGATTCCAATCGAAAAGTATCTGAAGAAGACAAATTGCTTATCAAGCGATGGATCGACGAAGGTGCAGAATGGAAACAACACTGGGCGTTTTCACCAATCGAACGTCCAGAAGTTCCCAACGAGCCAATCGGCCTCTCACCAATCGATGCATTCATTCAGCAAAAATTGAACGACACAAATCTCGTGGTCACACCACCGGCAAACCGCGAGACAATCGTTCGCCGAGTCAGCCTCGACTTGACTGGCTTGCCGCCGACGCCTGAGCAAGTTCAAACGTTTGTCGACGACGATTCACCAGACGCTTACGAAAAGTTGGTCGACCGAACGCTTGCTTCGCCTGCTTTCGGCGAACGGATGGCTTGGGATTGGTTGGATGCAGCGCGGTATGCCGACACCAATGGCTACCAAGGTGACAACGAACGGACGATGTGGCCATGGCGAGACTGGGTCATCAAATCTTACAACGAAAACATGCCTTTTGATCAATTTTCGATTTGGCAGATTGCCGGCGACCTCTTGCCCAATGCAACAAACGAACAAATTCTGGCCACGGGTTTCAATCGCAATCATCCCATCAATGGTGAAGGCGGGCGAATCGCGGAAGAGAATCGCGTTGACTATGTGATGGACATGGCCGAGACGACTGGCACCGTCTGGATGGGCTTGACGTTCAACTGCTGTCGCTGCCACGATCACAAATACGATCAACTGACCCAAGAAGACTACTACAGCATGTACGCTTTTTTTGATCAGACACCTGTGACTGGCGGCGGTGGCAACGCGAAAACGCCGCCGGTATTGCCGGTTCCCAACGCAACTCAATCGGCCAAGAAGCAAGAACTCAACAATCTAATCGTTAGCATTACGGCGAAGCTCAATCAGCAAAAACGTGACATCGCTCCCCAACAAGCGGCTTGGGAAAAGGCTGAACGAGAAAGCACTTTCGAAACGGACAATTGGTTCACCATTGATCCAGATTCCACATTTGGAGAATCAGCCAAGCTGAAAGAGCAAAATGATTTGTCGATTTTGGCTTCCGGCCCCAACAAGAACACGGACGTCTATCGAATTATCGGGAGACCAAAATTCAACACCGTCAGCGGGATACGACTGGAGGCCCTCAACCACCATTCGATGACGAAGGGAGGACTATCCAGATCCAATAGTTCAAACTTTGTGCTAACCGATTTTTCAGTCTCGATCATCGACGATGGTGGTCAGCCGCAGCCCATCAAAATCGCATCGGCGATCGCAGACTTTGAGCAGTTTCCAGTCAGCCATGCAATCGACGACGATCCGAAAACGGGCTGGGCCGTTTATGCAAAAGATAAAGACATGCGCCAGGAGCACGAAGCCGTCTTCATTTTTGCCGAACCCATTACTCTTCCCGAAGGCGCCCAATTACAAGTCGTTTTGAAACATCAGTCAAAACATAAACAGCATAACTTGGGCCGTTTCCGACTCTCAACGACTTGGGTCGATTCGCCCGAACTGCTCGGAGCCAACTCAGATTTAGTCGCGGCGCTGAAGAAAGAACCGGAGAAACGATCGAAACAAGAAGAGAACCTAATCCGATTGGCCTTTCACGATCAAGATGCGCAAGTCGCCGCCATAAAGAAAAAACTGGAACGAGTTCAGTCAAAGCTGAAAAAGGTTGACCAACAAGTCCCTCGCGTGATGGTAATGGCAGACATGCCCAAGCCACGAAAATCGTATCGGCTTGATCGAGGCTCCTACCAATCGCCTCTAAACGAGGTTTTCCCACGTGTTCCAAGTATGCTGGATCCGCTGCCCAAATCCGCCAAACCGGATCGTTTGGCACTTGCTAATTGGCTGTTTGATAACGCCAATCCATTAACGGCGAGAGTCGCAATCAACCGACTTTGGGCACAGTTCTTTGGAATCGGTTTAGTCAAAACGACAGAAGACTTCGGCGTCCAAGGCGAGCCGCCCAGCCACCCTGAGCTGCTGGACTGGCTGGCCGCCGAGTATCAAGAATCTGGCTGGGATACGAAACACATGATTCGGCTGATGCTGATGAGCAATGCCTATCAACGTTCTTCAAAATCAGATCCGACAACCCGCGACGTTGATCCAGACAACCGGCTGTTGTCACATGCTTCTCGCTTCCGGATGCCATCCTGGATGATTCGCGACAACGCACTCGCGGCCAGCGGGCGACTGGTTCGCGACGTCGGAGGCCGGCCCGTTAACACCTACCAACCGGCTGGCGTTTGGGAAGAAGCCAGCTTTGGAAAGAAAAAATATCGTCTGGATGAAGGTAACGATCTGTACCGCCGCAGCCTGTATACGTTCTGGAGACGCATCGCTCCTCCGACCATGTTCTTCGACAATACCGATCGGCTGGTTTGCTCCGTCAAGTCGTTCAAAACCAACACCCCGCTCCATGCTTTGAGTACGCTCAATGATGTAACTTTTGTTGAGGCCTCGCGACTGTTGGCAACGAGCGTTTTGAAAAAGAAGTTGGACGATGCGGCAACACTAAAGCAAATTTATCTAAGTGTTGTTGCTCGCCAACCGAGTGAGGCTGAAAACCGAATTTTGTTGGCGGCCTTGCAACGCACGCGCGCCCAATTCGCGGCCCACCCTGATGACGCCAAGAAATTTATCGCATCTGGCAATTCCTCCGTCGACAAGGAAATTGAAGCAACCGAATTGGCGGCTTGGTCATCGTTGTGTTTGGCGATTTATAACCTTGATGAATCTTTGACCCGGCAATAGGCACAACGACAAAGCACAACGACAAAGAACGACTCAATGAATCTCTTTGAACAACAGAAAAGCCACGTTACGCGCCGAGAATTTTTTGGCCGCAGCGCGACCGGTATCGGCACGGCCGCTTTGGCTGGTCTGTTGGCAAAATCTGGCTTGGCGAACACGTCGAGCGCTGTAGCCGGAAGCTCCGGGCTGGCTCTTCCTGGCTCCGACCAAGGCATTGCCGGCGTGCCTCATTTTGCGCCCAAAGCCAAATGCGTGATCGCGATGATCCAGAACGGCGCGCCGTCCCACCCGGACATGTTCGATTGGAAACCTGAGCTGGCGGCCATGCACGGCAAGCCTGTCCCAGAAAGTTATGTGGGGGGTAAACGGTTCAGCACCATGACGGGCAAAGGCGAGGGCAAACTCATGCTCGCGCCGATCGTTCCATTTAAACAGCGTGGCCAATCAGGTGCTTGGGTCAGCGACTTACTCCCCTACACTGCTTCGATCGCTGACGATTTAACGTTTGTCAAAGGCATGCACACGGACGCCGTCAATCATGCACCAGCCATTAACTTTCTTTTGACCGGTGGGCAAACGCCGGGCCGACCAACGCTCGGAGCCTGGTTTGACTACGGCCTTGGTTCTGAGGTCGAAGACTTACCGAACTTCGTCGTGATGACTTCGATTACCAAGGGCACGACCTGTGGCCAAATCTTTTACGATTTCTATTGGGGAAGCGGCTTCCTTCCGTCCCACCACCAAGGCGTCAAATTCCGTGGTTCCGGCGATCCGGTCTTGTACCTGTCCAACCCGGATGGAATGAGCCGCAAAATGCGCCGAGATTGGTTGGATGACATTTCGCAACTGAATCAAATGAACTTGCAAGAGTTCGGCGATCCGGAAATCGCAACGCGAATCGCCCAATATGAGATGGCGTTCAAGATGCAAACCAGCGTGCCAGATCTGACGGATCTTTCTGACGAACCCCAATCCGTTCTCGACATGTATGGCCCAGGCGTGCTAGAGCCTGGACACTTTGCACACAACTGCATTTTAGCCAGACGATTGGCCGAGCGCGGGGTTGGCTTTATTCAACTAATGCATGCCGGCTGGGATCAGCACAACACCTTGACGACCGAACTTTTCGCGCAATGCAAAGACACAGACCAGGCGAGCGCGGCCTTGGTCAAAGACTTGAAGCAACGCGGAATGCTGGATGAAACATTGGTTCTGTGGGGCGGCGAATTTGGCCGGACTCCATTTATCCAAGGCGACATCAACAATCGACCGCGTTGGGGTCGCGACCACCATCCTTATGCATACACGATGTGGATGGCGGGTGGCGGAACCAAGCCGGGAATTTCATACGGTGAAACGGATGACCTGGCCATGAATGTTGTAAAAGATGGCGTTCACATTCACGATCTGCAAGCGACGTTATTGCACCTACTGGGCATCGATCATGAAAAGCTGACCTACCGGTTTCAAGGCCGTCAGTTCCGCCTAACGGATGTTCACGGCGAAATCGTTGATAAGATTTTGCTGTAGAGAATCCAGGCCCTACCCGAGCTCCAGCATTCGCTCCAAAGCCACCAGCGAAAGCCGATGCGTTTCGTCATCGACCCGAACGATATTGACCGGCGTACCCGCCAACAAGTTCTCAAGACTCCAGCAAAGATGGGCCAAATTGATTCTGTACATCGTGGAACACATGCAGACCACCGGTGACAAGAAATGAATCTCTTGATCCGGATGATCTTTCTTAAGCCGATTTACCAAATGCAACTCGGTGCCAATCGCCCATTTGGTTCCGGCGGGAGCAGCCTCGACGGTCTTTAGAATCTTACCCGTAGAACCTGAAATGTCGGCGATGTCGTTGACTTCACGTGGGCATTCCGGATGGACCAAAATTTTGATCCCGGGATGCTCCTTGCGAAACGTTTCGACATGCTCAGGTCGAAACATTTGGTGAACGCTGCAATGCCCCTTCCACAGAATCACACGACTGTCGTTGAGCGCCTCGACAGTATTGCCGCCATGTTCATCGTTATACGGATCCCAAACTGGCATCTGCGTATCTGGAATCCCCATCGCCAGCGCGGTGTTTCTTCCCAAGTGTTGATCAGGAAAAAACAACACGCGTTTCGATTTCTCGAACGCCCACTTCAAAACTTTGTCTGCATTGCTGGAAGTGCAAACGATGCCGCCGTGCTTGCCGCAGAACGCTTTCAAGCTGGCCGCGGAGTTAATGTAAGTCACCGGAGTGATGTCGCTCGTATCGATCACCTCTCCCAAATCATCCCAAGCATTTTCAACCTGTTCGATCGCCGCCATATCAGCCATCGAACAACCGGCCGCCAAGTCAGGCAAAATCACGGAAACGCGACGTCCGTCACGCGCGGCAAGTCGCTCCGGCGCGTTGGCAACGATGTCCGCTGTTTCCGCCATGAAGTGGACGCCGCAAAACACGATCGTCTCGCAATCATGCTGACTCGCGAGTTGGCTGAGCTGTAAACTGTCGCCGCGCAAATCGGCGTGGGCGACGACTTCATCTTGTTGATAATGATGGCCAAGAATCAGCAAGCGATCGCCCATGTTTTGCTTGACAGCGCGAATCCTCAAACTGAGTACGTCGTTCTCCAGCGAACGGTAATCGGCAATGTCAAAACTTGCGTTGGAAGGTGAAGCGGTAGAGCTCATCGTGTCGTTCATGATCAAAAATGGTGGTAGCGAGTCGTGCCTCGCCCATGGTTAATAGCGATTTCAATTTTCGCACAAATAGAGATTCTGTGAACTCGGAATCTGGAGAATGAAAACGATTATTGGCGTATAAGTTGAATTACTTTTGGCCGCTTTTCGACAGAATGCCCTGTAGTGGCTTGGACCACTTTGACTTCATGGCTTCAGCGACAGACAGTCGAAAATCGTCTTTCTTTTTGTCGAGCTGCTTATTGATTTTGGTAACAAGCTTCTTTTCTTTTTCGGCGATCTTCTTTTCCAGCTGAGCCTGGACGTTTTTGCTGATTCGTTGCGCGACTTCGCCACCGATCTTACTGATGCGATCAATCCGGAACTCATCGACTTCGATTTCGGCGCGAGTCGCTTTAGGAATTAAAATCACGTCAGGCGGAAAATTCGCGAGCCCCATTTTGACTTCCATTTCAATGTCAACTCGTAACCTGATCTTTGCATGACCGTTGGCGCTCACGCTATAGACTTGCACGCCTTTGAGCCATTTGGATTGCCGGGCATCTATATCAAGATGAGCAGCGACGTGGGTTTCTAACGCGAGTTTCCCGTCAGCCGTCTCGCGCATGTTTTTTATCTGCAGCGAAAACTCTTCTTCCGGGTTGCGCAGGCTGGCTTTGTATTTCTTCCACGTGCCATCGTTCACCATCTTCTTGCGACGCTTGGTTTCGATTCGCCAACCTTCTCGGCGAAGCTTGATTCCGTCCCAGCGTTCGTCTTGGCCTCCCCAGTCTTTTGTTTCCTCAAACTCTCGAGGCATATTCGCCAGCACAATCTTGGTCAACAAATCATCAATTTCTGCACCGGCGTCAACTGATTGATTCGGTAGATCAGTCACCTGCTTAGCGGGAACTGGTTCATTTGAATTTGATTCCAGTATTGAATACTGAGGCACTGATTCCTGGTGCGCTGATTTCGGCTGCTGGCCCCAAGCCGTACCGACGAAACACTGACTTCCCAAAAGTGCCGCCAAAAGTGCCGCAATGGGCACGAGGTAAATTCGTTTCAAGATTGCTAACGACTTGTTCACTGGATCAACTTTAAGTCTAAATCGTGGTCTGCAACGATCGAAAGCCATGGCGGCTTCGGCAAAAATTTCAAAACTTGAACTAAGAAACAGTAACCAAATAACTTCCCGACTTGAGGTCATCAAGCGTGGCTGGCATTCACTTCGGAGAACCAAGCGACATTGCCGGTCAGCTTTCCAAGCTAATAACGTTCGGTGTATCAATTACGGAATCTATTTCGCAACTACCTCTAAGTTTATCGGCCAAACTGAAGTCCGAAGCTAGCTCGATTTGAGAGCGTCCGCCAGTGCTCGCTGCAGGCGATGTCACTTTGTCCGCCAGCGTTTCTCACGATGCGACTGACCAGCCCCACATCGTCCTCTTCCCGACGCCTCACTACGTTGAGGTATCCGGAATGTTCGAAGGGCGAACTTAATTCTCTGACTTCCGTCGCTTCTTTTCGACGTAACTGTTCGTCATCCCCATCTTGCCGTTGACGATTACCGTCTGATAGCATCAGCCAAATCGCTGGACAGCTCAAGTCTTTTGCTCCATTTCAATTGCCATGACTGCAAAACCCAACCTGCAATTGACAACCCAATCGTTGTTACTAGCGTGGTTTGCTGCCGCTGCTTGGGCTTTGCTGCCAGGTTGTGGAGGATCAAACCCTCAAAATATTCGAGCCAACCCAGCTCCAATCCGAACCGATTTTCCATACCAAGTCACTGGCATCACTCAAGCAGTTTTTGGAGGCGACAATTTCCAAATGTTTGAAGGGACGCACCTACACTACATCGTTCTCGAAGGTATCGATTCGCCTAAACCAGGCCAACCGTTTTATGTTGAATCTCGCGATGCACTGGCGAAACTACTGCGCGGGATCGAGATTGAAGTAACCATCATTCGCCATGATCCTGATTATCGCGAAATTGGATTCGCCTATTTAGACGGCGCCTCCGAGGCTGTTGATTCCGAACGCTCTTCCAGTTCAACGAATTCCGAATCAACCTTTGGTCTCAAAGGCCACCATCGCAATATCGATGTTGGCTATGAAATTATTCGGCAAGGGCTTGGCTGGTATGACGGCGCGACATTTCAAGGCGATGATCTTTATCGAGAAGCGCAAGCCGAAGCCAAAGCAGCAAAGCGAGGATTATGGGTTCAAGAAAATCCGGTCGCACCGTGGGATTACGAAGCGATGCAAAATCAGAAGTAGCATTCAAATCCAGTCAGCGACTACAAAACACAAGAAGCCGCCTGCAGTTGACTGCAGGCGGCTTCCGTGTTCGATTCCATTCGCGTCGTTGGTTAGTCTACCAAACGAACATTCTCAGCGCGGGGGCCTTTGGGACCTTGACCTTCCGAGTACTCCACTTTTTGACCTTCTCGAAGATTTTCATAGGTCGTTTCTTCAAGTGCCGAGTGATGAAAAAAGATATCACCTCGCTCGCCCTCAATGAAACCAAAACCTTTGTCCGTCAACTTCTTAATAGTACCTTGCGGCATTACGCCACTCCCCAAAACAGAACAGAAAAAAAACTTTCGTTGATCCCCGAGCCTCTCTTGTCACCAAACGAAAATCTCAATTCTTGGAAGCAGTTTTAACCGAACCACAAACATCATCATTCGCAAGTTGCCGAAAGAAACTCGACGCACAAACAAACATGAAACACTTAAGTTTCTATTTCTTGCATGACCAACTTCAGGCCCTCGATTCTATGTGAATCACGTTGCCAATTCAAATATTTAGCAAATCTGAAGCTTCCTCAGACGAATAAGAAAAATTCTATTCGCATGAAAACTGAGTCTAGACACCACAATATTCCTATTTTACGACTGTGGTTTACTTTTCGTCGAAAACACCGCGCGAACGCGACGCGACTCGATAAGACACTTGAAACCGTCTCATAACAATTGTTTATCGGTTTTTTTACGACTTCTCGGTTAACGCCACCACTCGTTTCCCAAAATCGTACTTGTACTCAATGAAGTGGTACTCGTACTTGTACTCGACTTCATTGCCAATCAAGTACGAGTACCGCCGATGGCTGAGAAGGAGAGCAGGAAAACGTAAGTGGGCGCCTCGGCAACGCTAACATGGTGCTGTTCACCAAAAAGTTGTTTTAAATTCAAAACAACGCCCTCAGTGATCACCTGAATCAATCCACGGCAACAATACGTTTTCTCTTTCTAAATCCAACCTTTTAACGCTATCGAATTCCCATGACGCCAGCAGGCCAAAACGACTCCAATTCCGCAACAGTTAGTCGATCACAAAGTCGCCCACAAAAGAGAGGAAAGCAAGTTTGGAAACGGACATTTCGCGTCATCGCAATTCTGCTCTTGGCTGCTCTGACGCCCTATCTAATCAGTCGATTTTCTGCCCCAAAAAATCGGATCAGAATTTTTGCAGCAGCAGAGAAAGAACAGCCACTGGATTCCACCTCTGAAATCCCATCCCAATCAACATTCAAAATCGTCGCTTACAACATTGCCCACGGGCGCGGCCCGACCGTTGACAACTGGGAAGAAGCAGGAAAGAACAAAGCTGCGCGAGTCGCAAAGATCGCAGATTTTCTAAAAGAACTGGATGCCGATGTGGTCGTCCTGAACGAAGTCGACTTTGATTCAAGTTGGAGCGGTCGTCAGAATCAAGCCAGCTCGATCGCTGAACGGGCGGGTTACAGATTTCATGTCGAGCAGCGCAATCTTGATTTCGGATTCTACTTCGGGGGCAGTTGGAGTTTCGGAAATGCCATTCTCAGCAAACATCCGATTTCGAAAACAGCCGTAGTCGATTTTCCGCCGCTCAAGGAATGGGAGGATTGGCTTGTGGGCTGCAAGCGAGGAGTGGTCTGTCAAATCAATCCGCCCGGCCAACCGCCATTTCGAGTTGTCGCTGTCCATTTGGAACATCGGAGCGAGCCGGTTCGGGTTCAGTCGTCCAAGCAACTCATTGACTTGATTGAACAAAGCGATGTGCCATTGATTGCAGCAGGCGATTTCAACTCGACGCCAGCCGGCTATCCGCAAAGCAATCAGACCGGAGAAAACGCTTTGGATGTACTCATCGCCTCAGAAAAATTCCAAGTGATTCCGAACTCACCTCCGAACGCGTCTGAACTAACCTTCAGTTCTTATGATCCGAAATCAACGATTGACTGGATCATGTTACCACCAGGCTGGATCATCGAATCTTATGCGCCAGTTGATTCTGATTTATCAGATCATCGCCCAGTTGTCGCTTCGTTCGCCATGAACGTTTCTGATTCGACTGAGGAGAACACAGAAGCCGATCAATAATCGCGAACAGGAAATCGTCTATACTGGTGTCGACACCCACAACCTGAACAGGAAATTTGATGAACTCCTTTCAACTTACTTCTGCGATCATTTTTTCGCTTGTGTTTGGCCTTGGCAATCTTTCAGCCGATCAGCCCGCCGCGCGTCCTAACATCGTCGTGATTCTTGTCGACGACATGGGCTTTTCAGATATCGGTTGCTATGGCAGCGAGATTGAGACCCCGAACATCGACAGACTCGCCGATCACGGTTTGAGATTCACCCAATTTTATAATTGCGGTCGCTGTTGCCCAACGCGTGCCAGCTTGATGACTGGCTTGCATCCACACCAAACGGGCATTGGCCACATGACCGCTCCACCCGGAAAACCGCTCGGCATCAACGGTGCGTACCAAGGCTTTCTAAACGACAACTGCGTGACACTGGCCCAGGTTCTTAAGAGCGCTGGCTATCACACGTTGATGACTGGGAAATGGCATCTTGGTTCAAACACAAGAGGGACATGGCCGCTCCAGCGGGGCTTCGACAAATTTTACGGTGGGCTGACCGGCGCATTCAATTACATCAAGCCGGGTGGCGATCGAGCCATGTCGCGCGACAACGAGCCAATCGAAACCGACGATTCGTTTTACGTAACCGACACGTTTACCGACGAGGCTTGTCAGTACATCACGGAAGTCTCACAGGCCGACGACGATCCGTTCTTTTTGTACCTTGCCTACAATGCACCTCACTGGCCGCTGCAACCCAAATGGAATGACTTTCAAAAGTACAAAGGCAAGTACACCGACGGCTGGGAAGCATTGATGAAAAAGCGATTGGCCAAACAGAAATCGCTTGGCCTGTTTGCAGATGATTTAGAGCCAGCTCCACACGTTGGCCCAACATGGAATTCACTTGACGAATCGAAACAAGACGAGCTTGACACTATCATGGCAGCCTATGCGGGTTGTGTTGACTCGATTGACCAGAACGTTGGCAAGCTGACGAAGCATCTGGAATCGCTGGGGAAGCTGGACAATACGATCATCGTTTTCCTTTCGGATAATGGTGCCTGCCAAGAAGGTGGAGTCCTTGGACAGTACAAGCCAGGCTGGGAGAAGGACTCTCCGCTCGAGACGGTCGAAGGAATTCGGCAAGGGCTCGCCTGGGCAAACGCTTCCAATACTCCGTTCCGTTTGTACAAGCACTTTGTCCACGAGGGCGGAGCTTGTACACCGATGATTGCGCATTGGCCCAACGGGATCGCTCAACCCATTCGTGGCAAGCTCACTCGCCAACATGCCTACCTGCCGGACTTCATGGCAACGTTCGTTGAACTTAGCGGTGCAAAATATCCGGATGATGTTCCGGCTTGTGTTGGGGCTTCTTTGTTGCCAATTCTTGAGGGTAGCGATGAGCCAATCCACACTGAGCCGTTGTATTGGGAGCACGAAGGCAATGCTGCGATGCGATGGGGGAAATGGAAATTGGTACGGGAGTACAAAAAACCTTGGGAACTTTATGACATCGAGTCAGACCGAACAGAGTTAAACAACCTGGCCGATTCCCGAACCGGCCAACGGGATGAGATGATCGCGATGTGGAAAACGTGGGCAACCGAAACAGAGGTCGCTTATCCCGAACGATTCAACATGTATCAACACTTGAATAAAAGGAATAAAAATCGTCAGGACAAAAACAAGAAGAAAAACAAGAAGAAGGCAGGTTGATTGACCGCCTTGATCTCGCTGATCAATTCTCATCGAACCTTGCATCGGAACGGGCGCCTGCAAAGTACTTTTGGTCAGGCCTACGGAACTGCTGGCGCAAGCCCTCCAGTGCGTTCGAGTCGTAGCGGAACGCGCGCAAGCCCTCCGGTGTGTCTGGTTCATAGCGGAACGGGCGCGAGCCCTCCGGTCTTGCCCAGAGAAATAGCACCTTTCCTATGGGTTACATTTCCGACTTGATTCAGCCCATGTTCGACCCACCCAAGTCTTGCGCTTCGAGAGTATACATCGTTGCCGCATCCAATGAAATTTCATCGGACAATATTTGGACGCTTCCTTTACTGGTCCACCAACGATTGCGGACTTCCGAGGTTGCTTTGATACGAGATCGCTGATGAGCTTTTAGCCGTCTCGTCGACCAAGCTTTGAATTGGTCACGGACTTGATCGCCTTTGTAGTTTTCAGCTCCAACAACGACATGGCAATGATTGCTACGACAGTTAACTGCATGAAGTAGCCACTCCCGGATTTCACAATGATCCTTGACCGCCTCATTAACAATTTCTCGCTGTTCTGAATCCAGCCTCACAGCAGAGCCAGCCATTTGCCGGCGACACCATTCTTCCAATCGAGGCTGCGGCAATTGCTCGCCCTGACTCCATTTAGTCCACCCGCGTCCATCGCCCGGCAGGAAGGTTCCATAGCAGGTCCAAGTAATAAAGAACGCCAGAATATCTTCATTCATAGTATTCAAAGATAGGAAAAGTTTGATAGAACAAACCGAGTTGAATATCAACCTGATGTTCTCATGCTGCTCACTGCATGACCAGACCGGGCGGCTTGCGCCGCTCCGCTAGACCTTGTTCTTTTCTATGTGAACTAATTTCTCCAGCACCAAACTTTGCTCAGACTTTACGGCTCACGAGCCCCGTGTCATTCAAAGAGCACGCAGCGAATAGGCGATCAATCAAAATGGTAGGCTACTTTTTCCTAGCGGAACCGGCGAAGCCCTCCGGCTTTGCCTCAAAGTCATGGCGAACCAATCGACAAAACGCTTACCCTCCAGAACGCATCTGTTTCACGATCGCTTTTTCATTTCGCGGTAAATCGTTGGTGCCTGTCCGGTTTCCCGCTTGAAAACCGCCGCCATGTATTCGGCGTGTTCGAAGCCAGCTCGTTCAGCAATTTCATGGACGGTCAGGTTAGTTTCGACAAGCCATTCCTTGATTCGATTGATTCGCACACGCTGAATTTCTTGATGTGGCGTGCGACCCATCGTTTTTTGGAAACGGCTTTCCAAAACTCTTCGTGACAAATTGACTTGGCGCAGCACGTCGGCAACGCGAATGTTGTTGACCGCGTGTTGCCGAATATACTTTACCGCCTTCACCAAGTCTTCATCTTCTATCGCCAACACATCCGTAGACTCACGCGTCTCGACACCAAGCGGCTTGGTAATCAAAGGCATCGCAATTTCTGGTTGCGTTGCGACAGATTCGCCAGACATCATTCGATCCAGGCGCTCCGCCGCTTCATAGCCGGTTCGACGCGTATCAGGAATAATGCTTGAAAGTGGAGGGTCGGAAAATTCGCACATCAGTCGATCATTGTCGACGCCCAACACAGCGATTTGCTCAGGCACGGCGATCTCCAATTCCCGGCAAACATCTAAAATTTGCTGAGCCTTGTAATCGTAGCAAGCCATGATCGCTGCGGGCCGAGGCAATTGCTTGAGCCAGTTCGCCAGTCGGCGCTTTTCACGGTTGAGTGAAAAGCTTCGATCATAGCGCGGGATTGCCTGGTAAACATGACAATCCAACCCACTGCCTGAAACGATCTCGCAAAACCGGTCGCAACGCGCGTCCGACCAAGCGAACGCTGGGTCGCCACAAAAAGCCAACTGCTTGAAGCCTCGATCTACGAAATGATTGACAGCGAGTTGAGCGATTGCCTTGTCATCGGTTTCTGCCCAAGGCACATTCTTCAGGTGGCGATTGGCGCTCAAGTCAACGACCGGCAATTTTATTTTCTTAATCGCCCTGGCAATATTCTCAGTTTCGATGCGAGCGATGATGCCATCACCATCCCATTTGGACAACCACTTCGGTGGCTCAGCTCCCCGTTCCTGTTCAGTCAAAAACATGGACCAATTGGAATGCTGTTTCATGTACGCAATCACGCCCTCGAGCAATCCGCGCGAATATGCGTTGGAGGTCTCTACGAGCAAAGCTACCGAACGCCGCTTCTTCAAAAGCCAACTCCTCTCCAGTTTTTCCGGTCAATGACATCAGTCAACAAAACCGTCAAATATATCAGACGAAAACGAGAAACAACCATCTTCAGTCATTCCATGTACGTTTCGGACTTGCATCAACGAAACAAACCAACAATTCACGACGGTAAAATATCTACGATAGTTAGCGCAACATCTACTGGCAATCAGCCGTCAAAACGGAACAATAGAGCCAATCACGATTCATCACTAAGGGCCAAAATTATGTCGAATGTATCTGTTGCTGCTTTTCCTGAAATCGAAAAGATCAAATACGAGGGGCCAAAGTCGACCAATCCATTGGCCTTCCGCTGGTACAACCCGGACGAAGTCGTCGAGGGCAAAACGATGAAAGAGCACATGCGATTCACCGTTTGTTATTGGCATACGTTTCGCGGCACTGGTGGTGACCCGTTCGGTGGCGGAACCATGCAACGCCCTTGGGATGACGGCACTGAATCCGTAGAAAACGCCTGCAACCGGGCACGCGTGGCTTTCGAGTTTTTCGAAAAACTGGACGTTCCTTACTACGCCTTTCACGACCGCGACGTGGCACCCGAAGGCGCTTCGCTGGCTGAATCCAACGCCAACTTGGATGCCGTTGCAGCAGTATTGAAAGAAGAACAAGATCGCACCGGCATCAAGCTACTTTGGGGCACAGCCAACATGTTCTCCAACCCTCGCTTCATGCATGGCGCGGCGACGACGTGCAATCTAGATGTCTTCACCTATGCCGCAGCCCAAGTCAAAAAAGCGATGGAAGTCACCCATTCGCTTGGCGGTGAGAACTACGTCTTCTGGGGTGGCCGAGAAGGCTACCAAAACCTTTACAACACCGACATGAAGCGGGAACTCGATCACCTTGCCCGCTTCTTTCACATGGCGGTCGATTACGCGAAAGAAATTGGTTTCACTGGCCAATTCTTGATCGAACCCAAACCCAAAGAGCCGACGAAACACCAATACGATTTCGACGTGGCGACTTGCTTGAACTTCCTTCGTGCCAACGACCTAATGGATCACTTCAAGCTAAACATCGAAACCAACCACGCAACATTGGCTGGACATACGATGATGCATGAATTGGAAACGGCCGGCATGCAGGGGGCACTTGGTTCGATCGACGCCAATACAGGTGACCTACTCTTGGGCTGGGATACAGATCAGTTTCCGACTGACTATTATTTAACCACTCAGACAATGTTGGTTTTGCTGAAGTACGGATTAGCGCCTGGCGGGGTCAATTTTGATGCAAAAGTTCGTCGCGAAAGCTTCGAGCCAATCGACTTGTTCTACTCGCACATTGGTGGCATGGACGCGTTTGCTCGCGGACTAAAAATTGCGGCAGCGATCCGTGCCGACAATGCACTTGAATCGATCGTCAAAGAACGATATTCAAGCTGGGATTCGGAACTTGGCCAGAAAGTCGAAAGTGGCTCAGTCGGATTCAAGGATCTTGAAGCGATCATGTTGGCGCAAGGCGACTCTTCACCCAATGGAAGTGGACGCCAAGAATTGCTTGAGCACATCGTTAACCGGTATATCGACATGGCGTAGACCACTTTGCCGAATCTGAGTCGAAGATCGGAATCATTACTGTAGCCAGCCAAGCTTAATGTTTGGCTGGCTACTTTTTTACGCTGATCTAAGTCAATCGCTGGCTTTCATTTTTTCGGAAAAATGCAAATCCAAGGCCGTGGCAAAATTGATACAATGTTGATCTCAAATTCAATCATCTTTCGAGACAGAAGCATGAAAAAGGCACTTGAAATGGCAACGAATTCCACCGCCCAATTTACATGGCTCGGTTTGTTAATGCTTGTCGTCGTCATCGGATGCGCTGACCCGGACGCGGTTGCCGACGGAGAGGAAAAGAAGACCGGCATCATCGGAAAAAAAACACAGGAAGTCGGCGAGTTCAAAGAAGGCGACGAAGAAGCTGACTTACAAGTTAAATCAGCCAGTCCGCTTGCTTCAGCAGGAGCCTACGGGTTCGCGATCAGTCAAATCTCCAAGATGACAATTGATAAAAATCTGCAGCTTTTCCATGCGATGAACGAACGCTACCCAAAAGATCATGAGGAGTTTATGGAAAAGATCATCAAAGGTTATAACATTCAGCTACCCAAACTTCCTGGCGGTCGGCAGTATCAATACGATGTGGAAAACCACGAACTGAAAGTGGTAGAAAAAAAGAACGCTCAACGTCCAGAAGAGTAAGCCCACGCATCGGCTGACTTAAAGATCAAGCCTGGTCTATCCGTTGTTGGTTGTTCGGCTCCCAAGGCTCAAGAATGTTCCGCCTGTTGTTGGTTGTCCAATAGCGAGTTGACAAGTCTCTTTTTTACCCAGTTTTTTATGACGCCATGCCCTCGCTTGCGTGAGCATGCTAACTCAAAGAGAAACAGCCACCAGTCATTTCAGTTTCGACAGGCGACTTGCGTGCATTTCTAAAAACGGAACCTGATCCATTTCGCTAAGTCGATAAGTGAATTTCTGATCAATTTAATTCTTCGCGCTCTCCCCAACACGTCAGTTCTGGCTACACTTTTACGTCGATTGTTCAACCGATCGCCGAACCTCTCTTTTAGATTCCCAGCGATAGCCATCCGCGACTAATCGACTAACACCTTAGAAACTAACTTCCCGCAGAAATGGATTTCAACATGCCCGCTACTTCTACGCCGCAACTTAATCACGGAGCGAAATTGGTCTCGGCATCTCAAACTCAATTTCGAGTTTGGGCTCCCAAAGCTCGAACGCTTTCGGTTGAACTTTTCGGACGAAACGACCAGGAAGAAACGTTAGTCTCGGCCCACTCTCTTGTCCGTGACGAAACGGGAATATTCACCGGAATCGTTGAGGACTGTCCCGCGGGATCACTTTACAAATTCAAACTGGATGACAAGCCGGGTCGCCCTGATCCCTATTCACGGTTTCAGCCTTTCGGCGTCCACGGCCCTTCACAAGTCGTCGATTCAAATGCTTACCAATGGGAAGACCAGGATTGGCGCGGGATCAAGAAACGCGACTTGATTGTGTACGAGATGCACGTCGGCTCATTTACCGAAGCAGGAACCTACGTCGCGGCGATCGAACGGCTTGATGAACTGGTAGAGCTTGGCGTGACATCGATTGAAGTGTTGCCGCTTTCGCAAACGCCCGGTCGTTGGAACTGGGGCTACGACGGAGTTAACTACTTCGCGCCTCGCAACACGTTCGGTACTCCCGACGAACTCAAAGCATTCATCGACGCCTGCCATGCTAAAAATCTTGCCGTCATTATCGATGTGGTTTACAACCACGTTGGCCCGGAAGGCAATTACCTGAACGAATTTGCTTATTACCGCTCGAAGAAGTTTGGAACGCCTTGGGGGGATTCGCTTAATTTTGGCGGCAGCGGCTGTCAGCTTGTTCGCGAGTTTGTCATCGCCAATGTTTTGTTTTGGATGGAAGAATATCACTTCGATGGCTTGCGACTGGATGCAATCCATTACATGTTTGACGACTCTGAGAAGTTCATCGTTGACGAAATCCGCGAAAGATTTAAGACCTACGAGAAGACCGTTGATCGCGAACTCTACCTGATCGCTGAATCCAACATTTACGATTCGCACTTGGTCGGCGATGGATCAGGCAGCGACGAAACCTGGGACGCGGTTTGGTCAGACTGCTTGATGCATTCGATCTACTCTCACGGCAGACCGGACTTGCGGCTGACTAATCGTCATTATCAGGGAACACCTGACCTTGCTGAGTCGCTGGAGCACGCCTACGTTTTCGCCGCTCCGGAAGCGATTCGCGTGACCGATGAGATCCGCGCCACACATCACGCTGACGAAAACCGCAAATACATTGAGTCACTCATCATGGCTCTGCAAACCCATGACAGTGTCGGCAACCATCCGCATGGAAAACGTCTTCATCAGTTGACCAGCGTCGAATATCAAATGGCGGCTGCTCCACTGATTTTGCTTTACCCCTCGATCCCGATGATCTTCATGGGCGAAGAATGGGCAACCGAAGCGCCATTTCCTTTCTTTGCCGATTTCGAAGATGAGGGATTGAGAAAAGCAGTCGACCAAGGTCGCCAAGACGAGTATCCACACCATGACTGGAAAGGCTCTCCGCTGCCGTCAGATCCGGAAGCGTTTCTAGCAACCAAATCAAGACCGCCTCAGCAGAAGCAACACGTCAACCTGTGGTATCGACAATTGCTTGAGCTGCGCAAACAAGGCATCGCCGAGGGCTGGCTTGATGTTGAGTTCATGACCACCGAGTACGATCCGGTCACCGAGACATTCTGGCTGACCTACGAAGGGCCGCGCGAACGAGTCGTGATCTGCTCCCGCTTGCTTTCAGCTGAAGCAGCCTCGAAAGAGCCCGCTCCGGTGACAATCGAAAACGAGGATCCGGTTATGGTGGTGCTCGACTCGTTCGACCAAGCCGCCGAAGATCCAGTTGCTGAGCTTGAATTCCAAGCCCAGCACTGTCGCATTTGGATCGAGCGGTGAGCATGCATCAACGTCGTTCTCGTCGCGATATTTTTGCACCGCAGTGTTAATTGATCTCTACTTTGTCGGCTACAAATTGATTACCCGCCGCTTCCATTCGGCGACGCATTTCAAACAGCATCGCTTCTTCGTAACTCATATGCTCGTCGAATGCTCCATCCAAATCAGGAAATGCTGGAACACCAGACGTGTTATACGTAAATTCATATCCTGATCCGGTTCTTAAAATTCGATTCGTTTTTCCAAACGGGGCATAGGGAGCCATGTAAGCCGCGAATGAGAACACCGGAAAAAACGGAATCGGATCTCCATCCATAATCCATCTCTCGGTGCGACTTGCCAGGCTTGCATCAAAAACGCCGGTCGCTCGTGAAGCTGCAGCAAAGAGAGGATCACCAACAAAGGGAGCACCAAACGTCTGCAGCCCCTGTACCTCAGTGAATTGCCGGTAGTGAAAATTCATCGCAGTCAATGCGGCAAGCGAACCTCCAAGACTGTGCCCCGTTAGCCATAGCTTTTTACCTCGGCTCATTGCGTCATCTACCAAAAGCTGGACTTCATCGAACACGCTGTCCTAGGCGATTAGAAATCCATGGTGAACACCGGTAACGGGAAAGTGTGGAAATGAGTAAGGCACCATCGCTCCGTTGAGATCGGTGATAAAGTCTTCGAGGCCTCCTCCAAGCGATGTAGCTCCCTCCGATGAGGTGCCGCGAAAGACAACGATAACCGCGTCAGCCGTTTCCACGACCGCCCCTTGGGTTCCCGTCCAAGAATTGAAAGCATGAATATTCCCTGCGGAGATACCAAGTGGAACGAGTCGTTCTTCGACTTCATCCTGAAAATCGCTCAGATCCGAACTGGCACTGTAGACAGCCATGCTGAGATGCGACAACAGATAAGAGTTGACGATTGAATCGCGATCGTCCCCGTCAAAGAAGTAAAACGGCAGGTTGATAGCTACGGGAGCGTACAAACTGTAAACAATCGGCGCCTTTTTTTGCCTTTTGTTGGGGTAACTTGTCTTGGCTCTTGGAGAGCGGAACTGAGCACTTGCTGTATCTAAACTCATGAACAAACAAAGAAATATGACGGCAGAAAGCGTGGTGATTTGACGCATGATCTATCTCACTGAGTTGGGTTGGGAATACTTGATTCACTCTGCACCCTAACTACGTACTGCAAGCCCCGGCGCTGCGCAGGTATCCAGCAAAGATCAAAAAAAGACTTCTCGGTGAACGCACAGCACCATGCTGGCGTTGCCGAGGCGCCCATTTTCGCTCGCCTACTCGCTCGCCTACTCGTACTCGTACTCGTACTCGTACTCGTACTCCTGTTCTCCCACTCAGCCATCGGCGGTACGCGGGCTCGAGTGGGAATGAAGTCGAGTACGAGTACCATTTCATTGAGTACGAGTACGGGCTCGGTTACTCGAGCCTCGAAGAAAAAGCTAAGACACCCTCCCGCTTGCACCAACACGAACGCGGCTCTTCCCAATGCAGCTTGCCCTAATGCCACTTGCCCGAATGCCACTTGCCCCAAAGCAGTTTGTTTAGCGCAGCTTGTTTAGCTCGACGACTTTCTTGCGTTGTTCGCGTGTCAAAACCTCTCGGCTGATGCGCATCCGAATAGTAGCGTTCAAGTCAGCGACTTGTTTGCGTAAAGCCAGAAGCGGCCCCTCCACATCCATTTCGTCCGTCGCCACCTCTAGAATCGCCGCTCTCTCGTCAAGAATGCGCTTGTATTGGTCGTCATATTGGCGGGCGAGTTTTTTGGCGACTTTGTATTGCTGGTCATCAATCACCGTTCGAACGTTACTTATTAAATAATCGGCCCGAATGTCAGGTTGATAGGCCAAAACAAGCAGCGTTGTATTCTTGTGAAGTTGGGCATCAAGATACTTCTTCTCAGGCGGCTGTTTCTTGGTTGATTCAGGATCGCTCTTTGAAGCACTTTTCGAATCATTTTTCGAGCCATCTTTTGAATTGCTAGTTCTTGTCGTATCTTTCTTTTCTGTTGTAGCTCCTTGAACTTCCTGTTTAGTTTGATCAGCTTTGGTTTCGTCCGGAGAGGCAATTTGTGTTTCAATCGGCTTTGACTTTTTTGCGTCAGCAGCTTGGGTTGGCCCAGTCGAATCGGAATGGAAACAACCTTGCATCGTGGCAAGGAACCCAACGAGCACAAATGCCTTCCAAACCAACCTTCCATGCGCTCCGAGTACTGCGTAGCCGGAGGCTTGGTGAAGCGAACGCCGCCGGTATTGGCGTCGTTGTGTGACGTCAAACAATGACAAGGCGAGTTGAATGAGTTTTCGACAGATCACTTGTTTCTCTTGATTGCTCAAATCTTATTAATCGATTGGCGTGCAGGTTGGGCTTCGATGAATTCCAGCCGAGGCCATTGATTCAAACCAGTCATTTCAAATTACCGGAACAACGCTGCAAGCAAGGGATTCAGAGTATTGAGAGATAATTTTTGTGTCAAACGGGATTGTGCAGTAAAACATGTAAACATTGCGTGGTGGCAAGACAGGCGGAGTAAAAATTGACAATTTGTTAAGCCCGCCGGCAAGATCTGGGGATGACTGCCGAAGAAATTTACCAGGACGAGCACGACCAGTCGTAACAAAATGAAGTCTTAGTAGGTCATTCCTTGGCCGATCATTTGTCGTTTAAGAAACGGTTTTACCAACTTG
>CAZPTT010000006.1:0-5654 GCA_964589435.1 uncultured Pirellulaceae bacterium | reverse complement strand
ACTTGTATTCTGGTTCAGAAAATTTAAGTCAAAGTGGGCAATTCAATGTGGGCTAGGTTTTCAATTCAACAATTGATGCTGTCGATGATCGCCCTCGGCGTCGCCTTTACCTGTTTGGCCGGCGCGGCTCGGGGCAGTCATGTCGCTTTTGGGTTATCGGTCTCGTTACTGGGACTCTTGATCGCGGCCATCGTAGCAGCGGTTGCTTATTGGGCTCTCTACGGATTGGCCGTGATGACAACGACGACCAACGCTCGCCACAGCGGAAATGATCCCCAAGGATCAGCCCCAACAACCAGTGAAAAAACTGACTCGCAGCTCAATAACACTCCGCTAAGCGAGGTCCAATCGTGAGACTAAATCAGTCGCAGTTCGCTGTTTCGCGCCAACCCTTTGAGGCACCGTCAGTTGACTGTTTCATCAATGCCATCTTCGTGAATTGTGTATTCTTGGCAGTATTTGCATCAGCGATAGCTTTCAGTGGAGCCTGTTTATTCGGCCAAGCACCAACTACCGTGCCACCTGGAGTTTCTGGATACACGGTCAGCTACTCTAGCCAATCAGCGGTTTCGCCAAACGGCTACCGCACATTTTGGGTAACGATCGAAACCAATCCCAAGAAGCCAGTGGCCGAGGATCAACAGTTCACCGTCGTTATCAAAGACCGCGTTTACAACAAACCGGGAAAAGTAGTTTCGGCCGAGATGATGATCAAGGCAGGGAAAACCTCCGCAAAAGTTGAGATGTATTTGGCTTGTCCTGATTACTATTCGAACCTTGATTTGATGGTCGAACGGGGTCAAGGCAACGGGCGGTTTGATCGTGGCCGGGATATTTTCTACACGAACGTTAACTCAAACGTTTTTCGACGAGCCACTTCACAGCCCAACCTGCTGCTGATTTCTTCGCAAGTGGCTGGTCAAAATACGATGAGCCATGTTTGTTACAAACGCAAAGTCGGTGTTGGCATCGCGACCCAAATTAGCGTCGGCGCAAAGGTTCCGGCTCTATCGGGGTTGGTTGATGTTTATCAAAGCGCTGGAGGTGCCGCGACTCCCATCGTCGCGGGCATCCCAACATTTGGTACTTCGGAAATTAACTACTGCCGGCCTCAAGATATTCCCAACGCCTGGATCGGACTGACCGCGTTTGATTTGGTCATGATTTCCTTCTCGGATCTGAGCAATATATGTGCGGCGAACGAAGTGAAAAGAGCAACGTTGAAAAAATGGGTTGCTGCAGGCGGAGCGTTAATCGTGTTCGATTCGGGCCCCGACTTTAAGGAAGTCGATCGCATCCTGCCAACACTGATCGGAAAGCTTCAGATGTCCGAGCGAGGCCCGTTGAAGCAAGTCTGGAGCCAGCCAGCAAAAGCACTCCAGGCGGTGGATCAACTTGTGCGAGATCCAAATCAAAACTCCTCAAACTACTATTACAACGAGGATACGTTCGTCGATTTCGAGCAAACTGAACTGTCAGAAGATAATTTATTTGTGACTCGTGATGACGATGAACTCGATACCAATATCGGCTTTTGTTTTAGTCGATTCGTGAACGGGCAAATTGTTTGTGTGAATGATGATATGGCGAAATGGGATCAGCCAAGTTGGATTAGCTTGTTGAATGCGATCAATTTAGACTCCGCTCCGTTGGAAAACAAAATTGGAACTGGAAACCCGTCCTATGGACTGGCCTATTTTGCGATTCCTGGCGTTGGCGAACCGCCCGTCATCGCCTTTCAAATTTTGATGAGTTTGTTTGTGATTGTCGCTGGCCCAATCATGTACGTTGTGTTGCGTCGTTCGAAACAGCTTCAACTGCTGTTTATTCTTGTTCCGACAATGTCACTGACGGCTTGTTTGGGGCTGTTGAGCTACGCAGTTTTTGTCGATGGATTCGATTCATGGGGAATCGCTCAGTCCGTTACTTTTTTGGATCAAGATACTCAATCAGCAGTCACTCATGCGCGGGCCGCATACTTTTCTGGAACTCAGCCGCGTCCCTATCAATTTTTGCCTGACACGGTTCCGATCGCGCCAGTCTATTCCCACTCCAATCCAGAAAGAACTCGAAAGTTAGAGGAAGGCCTCGAGGTCTCGGGCGGGGATATCAAAGCCCGTTCGCCTCATCAAGTCGTTTCTGTTCGTAGCCACGAAGCAGACCAACGATTGCTCGTCTTACCCGCGCTAAAGCAGCGTGGCGCAAATGGGGAGGCGGCTGGAAGTAAAACGGCGGACGACGAAGCCGCCTCGAACAAGCTGGCTTCGTCCGCAGGCGCACCGACTCATTCGATGCGAAATTTGCTCGGTGCCGACATTAAGTTCGCCGCCGCGATGACTGACAAAGGATTGGTGCTCATTGAGAATCTTGCCGAAGGCGAACAGAAAAACGGTAGAAAAATTAGTGGCGGCGAACTGGATGGATTACTGAAAGGTTTCATTGTCGAATTTTCAAAATCCACCTCATCAAATGTCAGTCGTTATCGAGCAAATGCATGGAATAGAAATTCCGATGGCTACTATTGGGGTGAAGAAAATCGGATCGTCCAGATGATCAACTCAACAGAGGCTTCTAAGTTGTTGGAAAATGAGAATACATATCTCGCTATCTTAGAAGAATTTCCGGTCACCGCAGCGCAAATCGAGAAAGTCAAATTTAAGAAACAGCTTCACATTGTCATCGGGAAATGGTCGCCAAGAGCTAAGCGTTGATTTGCAATGCACCAGCGACTTGCGACTGACCACCGCGACGTGAAATATTCGAAAGTAGAAATTCTGACGTGATCCATTCGACCAGCAATGACGACACCGTGATTCAGCTTGACCACGTCACGCGGACTTTTGGGAACACCCACGCGGTCAACGATGTCTCGTTTCATGTACAAGCAGGTGAGGTGTTCGGTTTCATTGGCCCCAATGGAGCCGGCAAAACGACCAGCATGAAAATACTCTCCACCCTGGACGTGCCGACCAGCGGCGAAGCGTGGGTGGATGGATTTTCAGTGGTTGATGATCCAGATCGAGTTCGGCAGCGGTTGGGCTGGATGCCCGACGGCTTCGGAACCTATCCGAGTGTCAACTGCGAGGAGTATCTTGATTTCTTTGCACGTTCCTACGGGCTGCGAGGAAAAGATCGCTTGCGGGCGTTGCGCAATGTGATGGGCTTTACGCAGCTTGATCAATTGGCAGAAAAACCGGTCGATGGGCTTAGCAAAGGAATGAAGCAACGGCTGTGCCTAAGCCGCGCTCTGATTCACAATCCCAAAGTTCTCATTCTCGATGAGCCAGCGGCTGGGCTGGATCCGCGAGCTCGAATTGAACTGCGGGAAATGATCACGGAGCTTTCCAATGAAGGCAAATCGCTGCTGATCAGCAGTCACATTCTTACCGAATTGGCAGAGATGTGTGACCGAGTCGGAATCATCGAGCAAGGTCAGATGCTGGCGGTTGGAACGGTCGAAGAAATTCTCAGCGAACAGACGGATGATTCAGTAACCGACGGTGTTACACAAATCGTTGTCGTTGTCTTGTCGGACACCGAGGCCGCAGTTCAATGGCTTCAGCAGGAAGCCGGCGTTGAAGATGTTCGTGTGGTTCAGGCGACGATTCAATTTTCGTACGACGCAACTTTAGACGCCCAAGCCGATCTGTTGAAGCGAATGGTTGGTCAGGAAATTCGAGTTGCCAGCTTCATTGGAAAACAAAAATCGCTCGAAGAGGTATTCCTGACGGTGACACGGGGGCGGGTGCAATGAGCGTTAAAGCGTCAGATAAAGAGTCGAACGCATCGAGTTCGTACGTCATTGCGACTGAGAAAACCAGTTGGCTTGGCAAGCTCAACGAAACGATTAGCGAATGGTGCAGCTCGATTCTCGTCAAGGAAACTCGGCAGGCTCTTAAGAGTAAGCAGTTTCTGTGGACGTATTTTCTGTTGCTGGTTTGTGTCGCGCTGTGGACAATCATCGGGATCGCGTTTGGTGATCTAAACTACGGTGAAAACAATGCCGGTCAGGATTTGTTGATGGGGTTCTCGGTGATCCTTGGATTTCCGCTTGGCATCATCATTCCGTTTAGTGCTTATCGTTCGCTGGCCCGTGAATATGAAGACGGCACGATTCATCTGATTTCGATTACGACGATGAAGCCGCATCAGATCATCATCGGTAAATTTGGCAGCGCGATTTTGCAAATGCTGGTTTACTTGTCGGTGTTGGCACCCTGTATCTTGTTTACTTACTTGCTGCGTGGAGTCAGTCTTTCTCAGATTTTTCTGGGACTGATGATTTGCGTTGGCGCTTCAATTTGCTTGACAATCTTGGGCTTATTCCTGGCTGGCGCAATCCGTTCACGAATGTTTGGGGTTGGCGTTTCCGTACTGTTTTCGATCTTTCTGGGATGGCTGTACTACTGTTGGTGTTGGCTTTGCGGCGAGCTAATCGGATCTCCGTTCCCTGGTTTCGCTGAACCAGAGGTCGCTGTCGCAACATTCGGAATCGTTTCGTTCTTTGGATCGATGGCAATTTTGCTGCTAGTGACGGCGGCATCCCAAATCTCTTTTCCATCGGACAACCGCTCGACAAAAATTCGGGTGACCATGCTTTTTCAGCAGGTTCTCTTCCTCGCATTTATTGTCGCACTCACTCAGTCCGTTCCTTACCAGGCGGATATGTACTTGGTCATGTCTCTCTTTGCCGGGCACTTTTGGTTAGCGATGGGTTTCTTGATGATTGGTGAATCGGGTAAAAGTTCGCGGCGAGTTCAGCGTTCGCTTCCCAAGAGCTATCTGGGCAGAAGCCTGTTTTCGTTCTTGATGCCTGGGCCAGGTCGAGGATTTCTGTTCGCGTTGACGATGATGTTCGCTTGCAGTGCAGCGCTGATTCTGGGCGTTGTTTTGCAAGACTACCTGTTGATGAGCCCGGATCAAACGCAAAACGTGACGATGGGAGGGCGCTGGACAACCGTCCGAATTACGAACAGTTGTATTGGGATGGCAATGAACTGTTTTTATGTGTCCTTGTATTTGTCACTCGTATTCTTGGTGGCTCGGTTTGTTCTTCGTCGTCGCACTGAAATGCCAACCGGAACCGGGCCGCTCGTGAGCTTAATCATTGGGGTTGTGATTGTAGTTGTCCCAATGTTGGCATCTTGGATTTTGCACTTCAATCTGACGCGAAATTATTCGTCCTCTTACACGGCACCGCTGGTTGTTCATTGGTATTGGACGGTCATGGAGGTCGCGGATGGATCCGGTTTTTATGCGCAGACAGGCTGGTTCTTCTTGTTTGCAATGGGCGGCCTGGCCGTCATCGTGTCGGCGATGCTGGTTGCCTGTCGTGAATTATTACAGCGACCGATTCCTGTTCCGCAGCGCGTACTGATCGACAAAAAGAAACCAGAAAAACGAGCCTTGCCAGCGGGCGAGTCGATTGACGAAATCTTTGGTGAGATTCGGTAGGCATGGGTTCGCAACTTTTCGCTTATCTCTTGTGAGCAAAAGTTGAGTACTCTCAGGTGATTTTCGAATTCTAAAAGCTTCGCCACTCTCCTACCTGGCCTAGTTGGGGAGGAGCGCATGCCGTAGCGACGGGGACGGGTTTTCCTAGCTACTCAAACTGAGCGTTTTGAAAATCCGCATCGCTATCAATCGACAAATGG
>CAZPTT010000005.1:53206-76417 GCA_964589435.1 uncultured Pirellulaceae bacterium | reverse complement strand
CTTGAAGCGGAGCACCGCCAATGGCCATACTTATCTTCGACCACGACCGCCTCGACGTTTATCGTCTCGCGATAAAGTATGTCGCATCATCGTTCAAAATTGCCAAGGAGCTCAAAGGTTCGCATCGTCACGCTCGGGATCAATGGCTTCGCGCAGCACAGTCAATTCCTCTAAACATCGCCGAGGGTAACGGCAAACGTAGCCTAAAAGATCGCAGTCGGTTTCTCGATATTGCGCGTGGCTCGGCTTTGGAATGTGCCGCAGTCCAAGATGTTTTGAATGCCACTGGCGGGCTGGATGGTCAAACTTCGGCCGAGCTGAAACGTTCGTTGCATCGGATCGTATCGATGCTGACGAAGCTGATCGCACGATCGGAAGTCGTCTCTGAATCGCGTGGTGCATATAATTTCGGGATCGAATACGAGTACCGCGATGCTGAGTAGGAGTAAGTACTTATACTCGTAGTTGCACGTACTCGTACTCAGGGCGCCGCCCGGTACTCGTACTCCTGCTCGAAACAGAGCACTATTGCTGGACTCAATTGCCGAACTCATTTTCAATCACAAATTACCGATAGGAATTCGACGAATCGAGTACGAGTACGAGGATAAGTAGGAGTTCTCACTCGCAATTGCAGTGCGGTGGGACGAGTAGCATGAATAGGGAATAGCAACGCTTTTCATTTAGAATATTTTAATGAGCAAAAAAGTAGCATTGATCACAGGCGGTGGCCGAGGGATTGGATTTGGAATTTGCGAAAAGCTCGCAGGCGATGGCTTCAACCTTGTGCTGAGTGGCCGTTCGGATGCTTCGAAAGTTGCCGATGCAGTGGCACGACTTGAAGGCATGGGAGCGGAAGTTCTTTATTGCTCCGGCGATGTTTCGTCACCCGAAGATCGTGCTGCAATGTTGGCCCAGATCAAAGATCGCTTCGGGCGGCTGGATGTTTTGGTGAACAATGCGGGTGTCGCACCGAAAATCCGAGCAGACATTCTCGAGGCAGCCGAAGACAGCTTTGAGTGGATCATGAAGATCAACTTGCAAGGCCCCTATTTCCTGACGCAAGCTTGTGCCAACTGGATGATCGCGCAGAAGCAATCCGACGAAGCTTTCAGTGGATGTATTATCAACGTTGGTTCCATTTCCGCGACAGTCGTTTCGCCCAACCGAGGTGACTATTGCATCTCCAAGGCAGGTTTGGGCATGATGAGTTCGCTCTTTGCGGCCCGCTTGGGTGAGTTCGCCATCCCAGTCTTCGAGATTCGGCCGGGTATTATCAAAACAGACATGACCTCGGGCGTAACCGAGAAATACGACAACCTGATCGACAACACGGAACTGTTGATCGAAAAACGATGGGGCTTGCCAGAAGATATCGGAAAACTGGCCGCCTCGATGGCTCGGGGCGACATGCCTTACGCAACCGGGCAAGTGGTTTATGTGGACGGCGGACTGACCATGAACAGGCTGTGAGGCGGTAGCCGTTGAGGAGCCGCGAGGAAGTCGTCAAGACTTTCGTGATCGAGGATCAAACAAGCCGAAACTCTTGACGAGTTCCGCTACTTTTTAACTTTCAAAACGAAATTTACAGATGTCGAAATATACCAAAGTCGTCAAACTGAAAACTGTCGAAGACTTTCGCGCGAGACTTCAAGAACTGGCGATTGAGCTACCAGTCGATAATACGATCCTAACCGCCGATCAAGATTCGCCGTTGGCCGATCCTCTCATGATCGGTGATTTCAAAGTCGGAAACCGTTGGTGCATTCATCCCATGGAAGGTTGGGATGCGAATCGTGATGGAACAGCCTCGGAGTTGACCCGACGTCGTTGGCACAGGTTTGGCGAGAGTGGTGCCAAACTGATTTGGGGCGGCGAAGCGATGGCTGTCCAGCCAGATGGTCGCGCCAATGCCAACCAGTTGATGGCGCTCGAAACCAGTCGTCAATCACTCGGTGATTTGCGTGAGGTCTTAGAGTCCGCCCATCGCGAGAAATTTGGCACGACTGAAGACTTGCTTGTCGGCGCGCAACTAACACACTCAGGGCGTTTTTGCCGACCCAATACGCATCAACTCGAACCACGCATCGCCTATCATCATCCGCTTCTCGATGAGAAGTTCGGGATTGATAGCCAAGATGATTCGGTTGTCTGGACGGATGATGACTTGGAAAAATTGATTGACTCTTATGTTGCCGCGGCCAAGCTCGCCAGTGAAGTTGGCTTTCGGTTTGTCGACGTGAAAGCCTGTCACGGTTATCTACTGCACGAGTTTCTCAGTGCAAGAACGCGGCCTGGGAAATTTGGTGGTGATCTGGAAGGCCGGTCAAAAATTCTGACCACCGTCATCGAAAGAATTCATGCAGAGATTCCGGACTTGATGGTTCTTGTTCGACTTAGTGTGTTTGACATACTCCCGTACAAGACGAGTGTCGATGTGGGGCAACCGATGGAGTCAGCGTCTCCGTATGAATACGGGTTTGGAACATCGGCGAGTGACCCGCTTGCTTACGATTTGACGGAGCCATTGCAGTTGATTGGTATGCTCAAGGAAAAGGGAGTGGCGGCCATCAATTTGAGTTGCGGAAGCCCGTACTACAATCCGCACATTCAACGGCCAGCAATCTTCCCGCCTTCCGATGGTTACCTACCGCCCGAAGATCCGTTGGTGGGAGTGGCTCGGCAAATGGAAGTTGTTCACCGCTGCAAAGAGGCTTACCCGGATCTTCCATTGGTCGGATCCGGTTACAGTTATCTGCAAGACTATCTGCCTCACGTCGCCCAAGCCGCTGTCCGAGATGGATGGGTCGATTCGGTTGGCTTGGGCAGGATGGTGTTGTCGTTCCCTGATTTGCCAGCGAGTACTTTGGCCACCGGCGAGATGAAACGTAAGTTGATTTGCCGCACTTTCAGTGACTGCACGACCGCACCGCGAAACGGAGTCGTTTCGGGCTGCTATCCGCTCGACAAATTTTACAAAGACATGCCGGAAGGAAAGCAGTTGGTTGAGTTGAAAAAAGCGGCAAAGAAGAAATAGTCGAGATGTAGCGGAAGTTGGCAAGACGTCGGCAGTAGTTACACCTGCGGGAAGCTAAGTTGTGGTTTCGCAATTTTTTAGCCACGAAGTGGCGAGCGCTTATAGCCGCGCGGTGTGAGCCCGCGGTGTAGTTTGACTTGATAGCCAAAGCCACGAAGTGGCGACCGCAAACCAACGGCGTCTTGCCAGCATCACTTTGTTACTTCATTGCGACGAAACACTGACTCTTCGGGCTTCCACCCGCAGCTAAGTGCGACCGCTCCTTCGCAGCTATACCCGTATACCCGTCAACTTATTCATGGATCCCGCAGCTTTAGATACCCCTTGATTTACCAAACCCAACCCAAAGAATCGCTCGTTTTTCAACAGGCAAAAATTGCAAAATTAAAACTTGGCTGTATCGGAATTTAATAGGCTAAAAGAAATTCAGTATTCTTAAATCAATCTTCTGCTGACCGTTGGCGTTGTAAAGCTGCCCGAAGAAAGCTTCTAAGGAATCTTGTGCTTGCTCGGCTGTCAGTTTGCGGGTTGATTGCGGCCACGAAGTTGCGGGTTATTTCTGCCACCCCAAATGACGTAACTTTTTTTTCGAATGCCCCGCGCCCAGCTATGGGGGCGTTTGACAAAAAAGTTACAAGACTTACGTCGAATCGAGTGGCCGCTTCGAACCCGCAAACGTGTGGCCGGTTTGACCCGCGCCCTGACACTCGGCGTGACTTTGGTTCGGCAAAGGTTCAGTTTTCTGGCAGCCTCATGCAGACCTGGGCGTTCCGTCAATCCATCACCAAAAAATCCTTGCTTAACTCCTGAGTTTCCAAATCCTTTTTCGCTATCAATTGGATTGCACCAGAACACACCAAGAATGTAGTCAGTATCCAAAGCTGCTTTCACATATTCCGTGTAGGCTTTGCCTGCGGCAACCGAATCGTCGGCCAGCTTCCAGTTGCGAACGTCCTTGTCGCCGTCCTTGAATCGGATGGCAAAGTCACAAAGTAAAATTGGCTTGCCAGCTAGTTCATGAATCTCGTCAAGCTCCTTTTTCGGGAAGGGGCCCCAGAAATGAGGTTGAAAGGCGATCGCATCGACCCAGGGAAGCATCTCTTCCAATACATCAGCATCATACGTGTAAAACGAAAGCCGGTCGCCGAAGATCAGATGGTCTGGATCGTGCTTTTTGTTCGCAGTGCCGATGACACGAAAATACTCGCGGGCAATCAACCGCAGAAAGGCTTGATCGCGCGACGCGTCTTTGTCACCTTCCCAGCTGCTGAGGAACTTCGTGGCCGCTTTTAACCCGCAAACTGACACCATAGGCATTGAATCCGAGTTTCCTGCACGCCGCCGAAACTTTCATGAAGTCATGCTTTGACCTGACGTTCCCAATGTGAGTGATGCCGTGAGCGAAGAATGGTTTTCCGTCTGCGCCAATCAACCAGTGCCTATTGTCAATCTTGGCGAGACTAATATTTTGAGTCTTCTTTGCATCCTGACTTGCAATTGGTTCTTTGAGTATGAGTGATGAGCCAATATTCGACTTGCCAGCAGATTGGGTTACGTCTTGGCTTGCTTTTGCGTTGACATTGGCGGTCGTCTTCTGAGCTAGAGTGTCAGTCGGCAGCGCGCTCAAACTTACCAATAGGATCGTGAAAGGTAAAAAGACTGTGAGCTTGGTTTGCATCCTAGCGCCTATGTCGAGGGTTAGCGAGGGACTCTGTCCATGCTACCGATGCGAAGACGAAAAGCAACTTCTGAGGTTTGGATAGGCAGGAAACCGTAAATCGTTTTTTGCTAGTCTCGGCGCGGCACCATTTTCTTAGGGAATGTGAGTGCCAGTTCTAAAATCAGGCCACTTTCTATGGGGTGCGGAGGACGCCAGATTCGTCGTCGACAATTAGAACGTCAATTTGTGTTAGCGTTGAGTGATCTATGTTTGTTCCTAATTGAGTTTGTTGGGGATGACGGTTTGGTGGTGTGCGGTTTAGACCGTTGCTGCGGGCTGCATTTTTGAAACGACGACTTTGAAGGGCCCCTTGATCGAGTTCTTGGCGGAAAAATTCTCGAGAAGTCGGCTGGCAGACTTAGTGATCTCTTGGCCCTTTGACATTAGCAATGTGCCGCTGACGTTTTTGATGTCTTGTGCCAATACCATGCCTACGCGAAGTTCGTGAAGCATCAGTTCGGCAAACTGAAGATTGCGTTCCGTTTTGACGTAATCACTCAGTGCTTCGAAAACCTGCGGGTTGTAGTGGCTGGAAAACTTTTTGAGTTCAGCCAACGCGTGCAGCGAACTTTCGCTATTGAGTTCCTTGAGGTCGAAGTCTGTTGCAAGTTTAAGGATCTGACTTTCGAGTGGTACTTCCGTTCCGTCCAGTGTTTCCGAAGAGTCCTTTGCATTTTGATAGGTGATAATATCTGCAACGAAATCAAGTCGGGGAATGGAACGAATTAATTCACCTGCAATCAAAGGATGTCCGGCGAAGGTTTGTCGTTCAGCACTCGATAACATTTCACCATTCAATTTCTTCTCCAATAGCTCTTGGGGTAACGTCAGGCAGCCGAGTGCAGAAAGCATCGCCGCGATTTCGATTTGCCAAGGGTTTGCGACCTGCATTCTATTGAGGATGCCGTTCACGGTAGCGCTGACGCGTGTTGACTGTCCAAACGCAAGCGGGCTGACAAGGGCAAGGACTTCGCTCAATACTTTCACGCTTCCGCGAAGCGTTCCTTCGACCAGTTCAGTCTCTGCCTCGACGAGCGCATATTGGCGAAGGCCAGCTTGAAAGGCGGATGCCAAATCATCTTCGTCGCACGGCTTGGATAGGAATCGGAAAATGTGACCTTGATTCACGGCTTCGATGGTCGAGTCGAGTTCGGCAAATCCTGTCAAAATCATCCTGACGGTGTTCGGCGATTTATCTCGGATACGAGATAAGAGTTGGACGCCGTTCATTTCCGGCATCCGCATGTCAGAAAGCACGACTGCAAACGGATCTTCTTCCTCCACCATCTCCAAGGCAGCTTGCGGTCCAACGGCAATCGAGATGTCAAAATCATCACCTTGTTGGCGCAGGATGCCGTTTAAAATTTTTTCGTCATCGTCAACGCAAAGTATTCTTGTATTTGTCACTGTCTTATCCTTCGCTTTTCGCATTGTTGATGTGTTGTTGCCAATCGGACAATTGGCGTGCAAACTCTTCTGTCTCAGGTGCCTGGCTGGATTCTTCCAGCATTTTGCCGGTCGTTACTCCGCCGTCACCTTTTGCAATCCAGTTTGCCGCAAATACTAATTTGGTAGGGAGTGAGTCGGTGAACGCACTGGCCATTAAGCTATGGTGGGAAACGACTGCTTCGGTAACATCAGATGGCAGTCCCCAAAGCGCAAATAGATACCCCCCAATCCCTTGATGGGTCGCTTGGAATTCTTCCATTTCCAATTCCTCAAGAGGACAGTCGGCGGACTTCGCGGCTACCAAGACCTTTTCATAGCGATCGGGGAAGGCATTCAGTAGGATTAGTTTGCCGACATCGTGAAGTAATCCCGCAGCAAATACCGCATTGCCGTCGTCAGTTGATGCTTTCTCTAGTTTGGCCAATTGATTTCCAATAACCGCGACGCGAAGGCCGTGGTCGAGCAGGCTTTGAGCAGACAGTATTCGGTCGTTGCTTTCGTTCTCCGAGTAGACCGCCTGTGACATCGCCAGCGAGCGAGTGGTACTCAAGCCAACCATCGAGATTGCACGATCGATATCAGTTACCGGATGACTCAAAGCAAAAATGGCCGAGTTCGATAGCTGTAGCAAACGAGCGGTCAAGATTGGATCTTTCGAAACAATTTTTGCTAACGAGCCGGACGTGCTGTTGTCTGAATCGACTTCAGCATTGATTTCGTTGACGATTTCAGGGAACGACGGCAAGCAATCGGCTCGGCTGATGGCCGCCAGAACATCCGCAGAGCCAATCGTTTGTTGAAAAATCTCTGCACGCTTGATGACTTCGAAAAGCTTTTCGGAATCGCATGGCTTCGATAGGAACTGGTGCATAGGTTTGACCGCGGTGAGAACCGTTTCTCGATCCGACTGGCCTGACAGGATCACACGCAACATGCGAGGGTACTTGTCTCCGATTTCGCCCAAGAGTTGTGCGCCATCCATGCCCGGCATCCGCATGTCAGTGACAATGACTTCGTATTCTTCTTCTTCGAGAACTTTAAGTGCAGCCTCTCCGGAGAGAGCCGTTTCAACTTCCCATTCGTCTTCTTCACAGCTGATGATACGTGAAACCCCTTTGAGGACTTGCTCTTCATCGTCGACCAACAGAATTCTCATTTCACTACCTCTAAGACCGGCCCGCCTACCGTTACGCTTGCTGGCTCAGGATTTGCATCTCGCGGCAGGATAATGTTAAACGTGGTTCCAACGCCTTCCTCAACGGTGAATGAGAGTTCACCCTGGTGTTTTTGGACGATCACGCCGAAGGCAATCGCGAGGCCTTGACCAGTTCCTTTACCCACATCTTTTGTCGTGAAAAATGGCTCAAACACCTTTTCCCTCGCGTGGGCAGGGATCCCACCACCATTGTCTTGAACCGTGACAACGATATGGTCGTCAGCCGATTTCGTCGTCAGCCGAATTGAGCCTTTCGCGAATTCCTTAGCATTGACACGATCGCCAATTGCGTGGGCCGCGTTGACGATGATGTTCAAAAACGCTTGATTCAATTCGCTCGGAAGGGCGTCGATTTTGATGAGGTTTTCATCCAAATCTAATTCGATTTCTGCCACATACTTCCATTCGTTTTTCGCGACAGTAATTGTCGATTCAAGCACATGGTTGACGCATACTTGGCTCTTTTGGTCACTGCCTGGGTGCGAGAATTCTTTCATCGCAGCTACGATTTTTGATACAGAAACGACACCTTCGATTGCATCGTTAAGCGCGTCTGGAATCTGCTGCAGTGAAGATTTGACCTTTTTGGCTTTTGTGGTTTCCGGAATTGCCTTTCGGATCTCACTAAGCTGTTGGTCTGTTACTTCCGGATCAGCCAATAGGTGCAAGCACTCAAGGACGGGATCCAATTTCTTCAACGACTTGGCCACGAAGCGAACATTGTCGCCGATATACTGCATCGGTGTGTTAATTTCGTGGGCCACGCCAGCGGCAAGTTGTCCAACAGACTCCAGTCGCAGAGCTTGATCAAGTTGCGTTTGAAGCGCCTTTTGGTTAGTAATGTCATTGGCCAAAAACAGCCGGGCTTTCGACGTTGCATCGTTGAGGATTGGACAAATCGTTGTGTCGAGAGTTCTCAAAATCCCTTCGCTGTCAGTGAACTGTATTTCAAGCTGATTTCGGTTGACGACTTGGCAATCAAGAAAAGCCGCTTCAATGAGTTCCCATTGCGTCCAGGCGATCGGTAGTGTCTGAAAGCTTGCGCCAACGGCGTCGTGAATGGTTACTCCAAATAGTGCTGCCGCAACGGAATTCCATTTGGAAACGACCCCATTCTCGTCAAGACTGATGAGGACACTGGTCATGGATTCGATGAGAACTTCCGCATCTTGATGCGCCTCAACCAGTTCGGCTCGCTGGTCTTTGACGACGTTCTTAAGGCTGATCTCTCTCGATCTGGCTTGCTCAAGCAATTGGCGCTTTTTGCTCAAAGAAGATGCCAACTGAACAACTTCAATCTCGTCAAAAGGTTTTTTTAGAATCAACAGGTTGTCGGTTTTACCTAGTCTTTCAAAAATTTCATCCCAGCTCCTATCGGAGTAAGCTGTGCAAATGACAACTTGAAGATCGGGGTCAACTTTCCAGAGCTGTTCAATCGTTTCAACACCATCCCACCCGGGAGGCATTCTCATGTCAACGAAGGCTACGCCAAACCTCAAGTTCTTCTTGTAGGCATCGGTCAAGACCTGAAGGCCCTCTTTGCCTTGGGAGGCAAACTGCAAATGGAATTGCGAGGGCGCGGGTTTGGAGGGCTTGGCGTCCCCAAACAGTTCCGCATCTAAATCATCCAGTTCGCTGTCGGAGTCCGAGTGGGCAAAGATTTTTGCAAAGTCCTGATGAATGGCTTCGTTGTCATCAATTATCAAAATTGAATTGAATTCGTTGTCAAAAGTGCTCATTGCATTGCCTTTTCGTGAGTATTACCTTCGGACTGAGTAGCTTCGGACTGAGTAGCTTCGGACTGAATAGCTTCGGATTGAATAGCTTCGGACTGAGTACTAGGCTCTCGTTTTGTCGAGGTTGGAGAAGGAGTGGCCGGTGCCGAAATCGGAATCGAAAGTCTGAATGTCGCACCTTGACCAATGCCTTGACTCGTAACGTTGAGAGTGCCGTTGAGATCCGTCGCGGCTTTCACACTGCTGTGCAGCCCAAATCCATGGCCTGATTGTTTCGTGGTGAATCCGTGCTGGAAAATTTGATCCAGCTTGTCTTGAGAAATGCCAATTCCATTGTCAACTACTTCAAACACGATGCTGTCGTTATCACGTTTGACTTTGGTGATGATCTGGGGATTGGCCGATTGATTTTCGACGAGAGCGTCGTTCGCGTTCTTGATCAAGTTGACCAAGATCTGAAGAATTTTGTGTTTGTCAGAATAGAGCTCAGGCAAAGCTGATTGGACTTCTTTGGTGATCTCAATGTCGTGGTTGGCCAAGTTCGCTTTGTTGGCGATCACGGCATCATCAAGCAGTTCTTCCGGAGAAAGCAATCGAATCGCTGCGTTTGATTTCGCGGCAGACTGCTGTGCGGTGACCACCTCTTTGATATGCAATACATTCTTAACAAGGTCGTGTAGTTCTTCGTCTATCTTTAGTTTCTCATCAACTAAAGCGTCGTTGACCTTGAGGAGATAGTTGGGGATTTTCTGGCCTCGTTGATCATTCTGAACGAATTCTCCAAAGCCAGTTTCGTTCTCGGCAATCAACTTGCAAACACGATCCAACTTTGAAACGGATAGTTGCTGGACTTGCTTCTTAATGACCGTGGTCGAAACATTGATACTGTTAACAATGTTTCCGACGTTGTGAAGAACGCCATTGGCCAGTTCCACTTTGGCCGCCGTACTGGACGCTTTGATCAATTCGCCATTGATCTCGGCCATCTTTCGGTCGGATTCAAGTCGATTCGTTTCGTCTCTTGCAACAAGGATGTGGTAAGTGCTGTTGTTGGCAACAAACGTCGCTAAATTTAGCCGGCAAACGAACGACAAGTTGTGGCCGCGTTTGGCATCGACCGTACATTTGTATTGATTGTCTGGGGCCCGTTCAAGTTTGTCAGCAAGCGAGACCCAAGACTGATTTTCGAGGCAATTGTCGAACCTGATTCCTTGGTAAAAATCTGGCAGGCAAAACATTGTGATCGCCACTCGGTTGGCAAGTTCGATACAACCGTTTTCGTCAATCGTGACGATCGCCTCTGAAGCGTTGGCCAGGATTTCACTAATTAACTCTTCTCTTGCTCGGACGTCTTTTGTCATCTCATCTGCGATTTCGACGGCTCTACGTTTTTGATGGCCGATCACCGCGATAACCAGGAACAGTAGGAAATCGACGGTCAAGCCTCCAAATGCTACGAACGAACTTTGATGGTTGCCGGACGCCACAAATAGCGCCGGACAAGACTCAAAAAACAAAGTCCACTCGCGTCCGCGAATACTCATGTTCACCTCGGATGAAAAAGCCGATTTCGCACCGCTATCGAGGTGGCATACTTTATCACTGTCAAACAAGAGCTGATCTTTTTCCGGTTGGTTCGAATCAAATATCTCGAACTTGACGTCGTTGTCGTCGGCGTTGAGGATGCCCTTCATCAAGTCTTCGGCTCGAAATGCAGCGTAAACGAATCCCGTTAAATTCTCTCGGCTCGGAGAGGTGCGTTTATTCGTAAGCGATTCACCCTGCGCACTCTTCTTGAACATTGGAAGATAGAACAACCATCCCCGCTGCACGTCTGTTTCGGTTTCCTGAACCAAAGTCACCATGCCCGACATAGAGGGCTGGCCGGTTTCGATCGCCCGATCCATCGACTCTCTGCGAATCGGATTGGAGTACATGTCATAGCCGAACGCGCGTTGGTTCCGCCAATCGAAAGGCTCAAGATAAACGATCGAGGTATAGAAATCTCGAGCTGTCGTTGGCCTGATGTGATAATCCTCAAAGCCTTCTTTACGGATGGCTGCTTCATGCTGCAATTTCTCATTTGGCGTTACGGGCACGGCGACGCCCATGCCTTGGATGCCCGGGAAATATTTTGAAATCTCGCAGTTGTCTACGTAACTCTTCCACTCGGTTCGAGAAACACTGTCACTGGCCGCATATAAACCGACGCCACCCCGGAGCACTTGCTCGTATTCAAGTAGCCTTTCTTCGATGGATTCGACGACTCGACTGACGCGAAAAGCAAATCGATCCTGCATTTGCTTCTTGTACATTCGGTTCGAGATCAACCAGGCGCCAAACGTTAAGAGCAACGAAACGGCCAAGATCGTCCAGGCAGCCACAGAGTGCTCAAGGAGCCCAACGATCCGGCGCACGCCTCGCATGAGAAACGTCTTGGGTTTACGTAATGAAGCGTTCATGCAGACGGCTCCTCGGTCATGAGATGCGAAGTCGCAATCGAGTCGAATGATTCAAACGAGGACGGTACGATTGAGCGCGCGATTGAACGCACTAAGTTGCCAGTTTCTGTACGCAAATTGAGCCCAACGCTGATAGTAGAGCGTTTTCCAATTTCGTGAGATGTGCTATCCACGAAACAAGCGGGGCCATTCGCACCTCGCAAAATGCTGTTGTGAGAATTCACTAGTCACCTACAAAGATAAGAATTGATCGTAGAGAAGAGAGGTTTGCCGATCGAGAAAAGGTACCACCATTTTTGCCAAGCCTTCCGATTGACGTTTAGGGAAAAGGCAAAGAGTTTGATTTCGGTATTCAAAATCTGAATTGCGACAGCTATGTGCAAAAAGAGGAAACGGAGTGCTTTGTGAAATAATCCTGAAGAAAATGGGGCGAATCAAAGCAAGTTTTTGACCGGCGAGGGCTTGCCCCCAATTGTCAACTAAGCCAATCAGAATTTGCAAAATCTTCCGTTTGTCGATGGCCAACTCGGGAAGCTATTTTTTTGATGGATGGAACTTCGAGAAGATCTTTGGCTGCCAGCTTCCGTCAAGCCACTGATTTGATTTCGCAGTCTCCCGCTGGGCGGCGACAGTTTCTTTGACGTGTTCGATGTTGATTCGCAAATCGTTGAATTCTTGACACTTCTCGGTGAACAACACCATGTAAACGTTGCCGAGGAGCCCAGCTTCCTCTTTCTCGTACTCCTACTCAGCCTTCGGCGGTACTCCTACTCAGCCTTCGGCGGTACTCGTACTCGATTGGCAATGAAGTCGAGTACAAGTACGAGTACCATTTCATTGAGTACGAGTACGATTTTGGGAAACGAGTGGTGCGCTAATTTACAAGTCGCGAGAAGTCGCGAATTCGAGAACGTTCCTGCTTCAGTACACCGGTGGTTTTAAATGTGTAGCCAGGGAATCCTTTCGTTTGGCGGGCTCGTCATAGGCGACGCTGTCAACTTGCCGCTGGAAAATTGCGCGAAACGATAGTTGCACCCGAGGTAAACGCTGTCACGATCTTTCCAAAAGACGGACTGCGGAATTGTGTCCAGCACTTTTTGCAAAAGAGCCGACGAGCCACCGAACAGTGCGAGCGATTCTTGCAGCCGACGTTCTTGATCAACTTTTCTGTCAATGTTTGTCACTTTATACCTGCGAGGTTAGGCGTCGCTTCAACTGTCGGACTTGCAATTTTTGTCTTGGATTTAGAATTCAAAGGCAAAGTCAATCGGAACGTAGCTCCGGTTCCCAAGCCATCACTGTGGGCAACCAAAGTTCCGCCAAGCTCCGTGGCAGCGTTGGCACTACTGTGAAGGCCGAAACCGTGCCCAGTTTTCTTAGTCGTAAAGCCATGTTGGAAGATTTTGCTCAGATTCTCGGCCGCAATTCCTGGGCCGTTATCAGTGACATCAATCTGAACGGAGTCATTCGCCTTCAATGCAGTAATTTCAATTCGCCTCTCCTCTTGGTTTGATTCGACGATGGCGTCTTTGGCATTGCTCAAAAGGTTGATCAAAATTTGGAGCACTTTGCGACGGTCGGAAACGAAATCTGGAAAATCGTTTGATACATCGATATGAGTGTCAACGTTGTGATTGGCTAGCGTGCCGCGATTGGCAATCATTGCATCACTAATTACCGACGAGATGGTAATTGTCTGATGCAAACCGGTTGATTTCGCCATATCTTGCTGAACCGCAACGATCTCTTTGATGTGCTCCACGTTACTAAGCAAGTCCTTGAATTCGTTGCTGACTTTTGTGCGTTCGTTTTTCAACGCATTGGTGACTTTTGAAATGTAATCGGGGATCTTCTTCCCGCGCGAATCTGCGGATATGAACGCTCCAAAATTTTCGGAGTTTTCTTCGATCAATGAAGCAATGCGTTCGAGTTTTTCGAAGGCACTCCGGCGAATTTGTTTGTCGATTAGTGATGCCGAAACATTTACGCTGTTTAGTACATTTCCAACATTGTGAAGTACTCCTGTTGCAACTTCTGCGATGCCGGCTGTCCGCGATGCCTCAACCAATTGCTCGTTTAGTCGTTGACGCTCCAACTCTGCGTCAACACGAGCCGAGATGTCGCTTTCGATCAAAATGAAGCGACTTGAGTTGCCCGTCTCGTCGATGATTGGGCGAGCCTCGATCGCCATCCAGAATGGTTCGCCATTTTTGCGGTAACGCACCATTTCGAAATCGTAAGCCTGCTTGTTCTTGATTGCGTTCTCCACTGCTTCAATTTGATCAGCAGACGTTTCCGGGCCGTTCAAAAGATCGAGCGGGCGCTTTCCAATCGAGTCCTCGTTTGAATAGCCTGTGATCCTTTCGAAGCCATCGTTGACCCATTCGATCTTGGCTTGATCGTCAGTGATAATGACGGCATTGTCCGTGTAGCGAGCAACTAATGCCAGTTTTTCGGCTTCCAATGTTTTCGTGGCGAGCAGTTCGTTTGTTGACAATAATTCAGCAGTGCGTTGTTCAACTCTTAGTTCGACCGTCTGCTTCGCCTCCTCGATCTCGGACTGACGAACACAAAGTTCAAAGATTTCATTTCGTAGCATCACACAGCCGGGTGCTAAGAATGAAACTTCAAACAGTACCCAGGCGGCATGTTCGATCCAGCGATACGGGCTTTCCGTGGCGACTCCGAATGCCGAAAGTGGGAAGAAAACACCGCGTGCGAAATGGTCTACTGCGACAACAGCCGTGGCCGTGATCAGAACCTTCCAGTCCCGATAAATGCTCAGGATCGCTAAGGAAGCAAATACATGGAAGTGAGTTTCGATTCGCCCCCCGGTCAAGTGGATCAACAATGCTGACCACAGCATTTGTGAAATCGCAATCACGTGTCTGGTCGAAGTAGAGTTTGGAAATAAGTGTGCCCAAAGAGCAGCAAATCCAGAAATTGCACCGCCCAATAATGCAGCGGCCCAGACGTGAACGTGAACCTCGTAGGCTTGGCCAATCCATGTTAGCGGTGAGAAAAACAACGCGAAAGCGATGCCCGCACACCACTGCGCCAGCATTAACCAAACCATGAATTGATTGACTTGGCGGCACTCTTTTTCGTACCGGCTTTTGAACAGCTCATGAGCGCGTCTATCGCAGTTTGATTGTAAAATACTCATAGCACGACCTTACCGGAAGTAATTTGGCAACCGTAAACTGGCCACTGTTTGGCTTGCTTGGACTGATTGCTGATTTTTTGAACTAGATCGGAGATTGCCGGACAATCGCCTTCGTGGCCGCGACTTGAAGTGACGCCTCCACTAAACTGCAGAGCACCCTCGTCGTTGTAAACAAGTAGATGCCCCGAAGTAAGAACGCCAAATTTGGTGCAATTTTGTCCGTCGGGATCAACGATTACGTTGGCTCCCATTCGCTTCAGTATTCCAGTACTTGTTGACGAAATCCACGAATCGCCAGTTTCGGAAGGACGATAGGCAAATGCCAAAATCGTCGAGTCCTGCGATAGCCTTGTCCAGCTCCGCTCCAAATTTCGGATCGTCGCGACGGTACACGGACAATGCGGATGGTAGAAAACAAGGATGGTCGATCTTTTTTCGCTTGATGCATTTTTGTTTGTGAGCGCATCAGGGAGGCTATCGATCTGGCTTAGGTGATTTTTTATCTGGCCGCTGTCGGAAGGACGATTTGAATATTCGAACAAGAGCCAATTTCCAATGACGATGGCCACGGGAAAGATTCCAAGTATTCCAAGTTTTGCGATACGACCAAACAAATTTCAATACCGTTTTGATTCTAAATAGCGTTGTTCAACAGAGACCAATTCGTTTTCAAAATGCTCACTGAAGCTCGCCAATATTGCTTGCCAAGTTTGACGAAAAGGTGTGCGCACAGGTTCGTGCGCAAAGGTTGCGTCGCGAATTGACTGAGTTGCCATCAAACGAGGTTGGAAGAGTGTAGCCTCAAGATGCTGCTGGGGACGGCAGCGCCGGCGTGCTCAAATCAGGATTCTCTGAAATAGAATGCGCTTTGCCGGTCTTTCGGTATGGAGCGTGGCGACGTCAGAAAAGCCGAGCCAAATTTACGGAATGTCAGCAAGTTTGTCGCCAGTGATTCGAATGCTAGTGCATTGTTCCAATTTGATTTTAGGATGAGCCGTTTTGGCGCTAGCCACGGATTCGTCGGAAAAACCGGGGCTAGCGCCCAAACGGCTCACATGAAGAACCGGAACTTTGAATTGGAACAAAGCACTGGGTTTTACTGCAAAATAAATGGTTGGAGACGAGAAGTAACGCGGTGACCATTTGGGAAATTGAATTTCCCAAGATGGATTGGCATGAACGAGGCGGATAAGAAAACGGCCTGCTGTGAGTCAACGCAGCATCGTCGGTTGCTTCAGCTTCCCCATTTACTTAGGCAATTTTGGTGGTTTCGCCGACTTTTTTTTGCTTGGTTCGGTTTCTGAAACGATCACTGGAAAGCCGTTCAGCTGCCGCCAAATTTCGTAGCCCAAGGAGACTCTTCGCAGCATCACCCATCCGTTGGCGCGGACTCCTTGGCGGAGATAACGATCCGAAGGCCACGGCTGCTCTTCCTCATTGGGAGAAATGAGAATGCGAAACTCACCTTTGCCGTTGTCTGTCGAATCAACAACGGCAACCGTACCACTGAATGTTCCGACTGCGATTGAAGGCCAACCGGCAAACTGGACGGCAGGCCAGCCCTCGAATTGAAGACGAACCTCTTGACCGACTTCGACCAGCGGCATGTCATTACCGTTGACGTACAGTTCGACCGCTTTCTGAGTTGATTCGGGAACGAGAGTCAGCAACGAATCGCCGACTTTGATTGCGTCACCTCGTTCGTTCACGTTCAATCGAAAAACCGTCCCGTCTCGCGGCGCGGTGATGGTCAAACGAGTCATCTCCTGCAGTTTGATTTCGACGTCACGTTTCTCTTTGCGAATGGTCGCGGCACTTCCAAGGGCATCTTGTTGCATTGCTCGGGCGTAGTCAATTTTCGTTTGAGCAGTACTTCTCTTTTCATCCAGTTGCTCTCGTTTTGCCTGCAGTTCATTCTTCAGGCCGGAGACATCTTGTTTCACCGACTCAAGTTCTGCTTTCGCGACATTCAGTTCTTTGGCCAATTTTTCGATTTCTTTGGCTGGTTTGATACCCTGCTTGAAGAGCGATTCCTGTCGTTCGAAATTCAGTCGAGCTTGTCGTTCTTTGGCTTCGTACGCAGTCACCTGTTTTTGCTTACTCTCTAATTTCGCTCCGGCGGCAGAAACCATTTCAGTCGCCATGTTCACGCCAGATTCGAGCGCTTCGCTGTACCCCACGACCATTTGCCCATAAACGTCGGCTTTGTCATTTGCTGCTTTTTCTTTGGTCGAAAGTTCCGTTAACTGCCCATTTAGTTGGTCAGCCATATTGGCGGCGAATGGCTGAATTTCAAGGATAAAGTCGCCTTTTTTGACAACGGTTCCTTCAACCAATCCATCAGCGATGCGTGACACGACTCCTTTCGTCGGTGACTTAATCGACTGTTGTCTTTCTTGCGGCGCATAAGCCACGACTTGCCCGTTACCGCGTGACGTTTGTTGCCACTGTAGAAAGGCGATCCCAAGAATCGAAGCAAACAGGCCGATGAGAAGTAGCTTCGCCAGCGTTCGCGCAAATCGAGACGACTGAACAAGGTGAATCGAAGCCGTTCGTTTTTTTGCCGGCGCTGTCGTGCCGAATGAGTTATTGGGGCTGTTGGTTGTCATCTTATTTCTCAGCGTTTCTTTTCTTTGCGATGTGTGGAATTGAATGGCGAATTGGACTAGTTGGAATACTTATCCAAGCTCCACTTCGCCTCGCCAACATCCAATGCTTGGTCGGCCCAACGTGCGATTGCCCGGCGACCAGTTGAAACCACAATGGTCGTGTCAGTCTCGTAACTTTCTAAAATGCTCAATACATCCTCGGTGCTGTCGTCAGAAAGTCGATCCAGCAAACCGTCAATAAACAAAACCGCTGGCTTGGAAATCAGGGCTCGAGCCAGAACAAGTCTGATGGCTTGGTCTTCTGAAAGTGGATAGCCGCAAATGCTGACACGTGAGTTCCATCCGTCTGGCAATGCGGCAAGTGTTTTGCGAAGCCCCATTCGATTGGCAACTTCGTTTGCTTCCGCTGAACCCACGCTTTCGCGACCCATTCTCAAATTTTCATCAACTGTTCCATCGAACAGTTCGATTTCTCGAACCAAGCTGATTTTCTCTTGCAATGATTCTGCACTGATCGCGTCGACGCGAAAATCATCAAGCAGCACATGGCCGGCGCTCGGTTTTATTTGCCCGACCAATGCCTCAATTAATTTGCCACGATGCAAGTCCGAAGCTCCGTAAACGGCGTACGTCTTGCCAGCCGGAAATTCAATGTTGACGCTCTGCTGGGACTTCCCGTCCAGTTTCATGTCAACCAAAGTCAAACCGTAGGCACCTGGGCGCCGGGCCAGTTGAAGTTTGTCGACTCGTTCGACTGGCAAATCGAATAGCTTGCCAAGTTTATCCACCGAAGCCATTAAGTCATAATAGCTTTCGAGATCTTTGCCAAGCTTCGCGAATGAGCCAAGGATGACTGTCACAATCAATTCCGCGGCAACCAACTGACCGAGCGTCATTTCTCCTGCGATCACGAGGTAGCCACCCAGTGCCAACAGGACGGTCGCTGCGATGACTTGCATCACCATCGCAAATGAAATCTGACGGATCAAAATACTAAAGTGCTTTTGACGCTGGGTGATGTACTGTGCGGCCAGTTCGTCGGCACGGTTGATAGCGTAGCCAAGGCCATTGTTGAATTTAAATGTCGATGGATGGCGAACAATCTCTTGCAGCCAAGCCGCTGTTTCGTATTTCAACTGAGATTCCGCTTTGGCAGTTTTAACGGCTCCTCGTCCCATGACCCACAGGACGATCGACATCATCGCCAACAAGCCGACATCGTAACCGAGTAAAAACGGGTGATAAAATGCCAACACCGTCAAACCAATGATGGTTTGAAGGAGCAGCATTAGCGTTTCCAGCAACAGTTTGGACGTGATCTTTTGGACGCTAACAATATCGAAGAAACGATTAACCAGTTCTGGCCCGTGATACTTCTTCCAAGTTGAAAGTGGAACGCGTGTGAGTCGGTAGGCCAGATCTTCTACGGTGCGAACAAACAGCTTTCGTTGAATGATCTCCGTTACAATCGTCATCAAAACGTTCAGCCCCGCCCTGAACCCTAGGAAGATCAGCATGATCAACGACAGGACGATCAGCGGTTGCAAATAACGTCCAAACGCGATCGTGTTGACGACGGCTTCAACGGCCAAAGGCGTCGTCAGGCTCAGTAGGCCGATGATGATCGAGAAGACCAGGATCGAACGAATGTCTTGTGCTTCTGGTTTCAGTAGCGCCATGAATCGCTGAAGCGGACTCATGGGTTCTTGTTGTGTGCCGCTTTGGTAGTGAAAACGCGACGCATTTTCGGCAGCCAGAATGGGTTGGATCAATAGCCAACGATAAAGTCTGTCGTCGCCCTGCTCAAGATTTCGCCGCATCCAGCCGGTCGAGACCGTTTGGTCTTCATCATGTTGATGAATAAGAAAACGCCGGCGTGTTTTGGTGTTAAGAACCAGAATTCCATTGTCGCTGTTCTTGCCATCGGTGTACTTGGGGCGGACGAGTACCAGGCCGGAGTCGCTGACAGTATCCGTAAGTTCACGCAACGAGCCGACCATGTCTCGGAAGCGGATACCGAAATGCTTGCCGATCGCATTGAGTTCATCAACCTCGCTGACCTGTTGGCTAGGCTGATTCAAGTCCGCAAGACTCGGGAAGACTTTGTTCGCCGAAAAAGGGATCCCAAGATGTTCGCAAATGCGTTTCATCAAGGCGGCCTTTTCAGCATTGGTCATGCGTTCTTGTTGGTTGGGCTGAGACATCAAATGGTTGTTTGCAAAGGGAGTAGGTGGTTACGTAACTATGAGAATTGATCTTCAAACTCGAATTGGATTAGAACGCCAAACTCTAGGTTCTGATTCAGGCAAAATCTTATGCACTGAGGCATCATTTTGGTTTCCGGACGGCCGCGGTGTCTTCACAAGCCGAATCAGCCGCATGGCTGCCAAAATCCATATCCCCAGCACAATCAGGAAGAAAGGCCGATAAAATCCAGCGGCTCCGAGAAAGATAACGCTCGACGCAGCTACTTCTGCCAAAGGCTTGATGACTCCATTGTTCAAAGAAATGGCAGAGCGGCGTCCGTCTCTCTTGATCCGAGTGTAGAGCAAATTTAACGTCGTGTCGTGAACACTGCGACGCCATGCCTCCAGAGATTTTCCCGTCGTCGCAGCAATCAAAGCGACCAACAATCCGGCCCCGGCGACGAAAGAAACCGCGAGGATAGCTAAGGCGAACGGCATCAGCAGAATCGGTAGCGACCAGTTTCGGCGGACAAGTAAACGGCTGGTCAAAAAGACTTGGATCGCAATGGTTACTAAACCAACAACGCCGTAGTAAGTACCGAAGAACTGTACCAGTTTTTCCGGGTTGCTTTCGAAGAATGTGTTGACGCTTGACTTCCATTCGAAAGCCACGATCGTGAGGGCGATCACTTTGGCGGTAATCAGCACACCGATCCAAAAACGAAACTTGTTAGAGCAGACGTAAGACCGTTGCGATCGAGCGAGCGTATCGTCGGCCGGATTCAGGATCGGTTTGGCAGGCCGCTTGGACGGCGCTGCGATCGCCAGTGTTTTTCCGACAGCCCTTGTTCGTCCGAGAATAACGCCGAAAAAACACGACGCGATATCGAGCAATGCACCAACCAGCAGCCATGTTCGAAGACTCAATGAGTGGTATTCGATAGCAAACATTCCTCCGGCGACCACGGCGGCAATGGGAGCTGCTAAGCCAATCGCGGCCCAAGCTGGTTTGCTGGCGTCGCGTCCAAGTTTTGTGTTGAGCACCGAGACAATGTTGATCGCATTGATGCAGCCCTTAATTTCGGCCAGCAAGTAGATTGCTGCCAGCAACCAAAAAGAATGATGGAACTCAGGCAGCAGAAACCAGGCACCGAGGCCCAGAATCGCGAACACAGCTCCCGAAATCTGAATGGTTTTTGAAATGCTGAGATGACGAGTCGCAAAATACCACACACCCGCGACAAATGCGGTCACACAGCCAGCAATTACGAAAACCAATGCCAACTGTTGGTTCCCAATCCGTGACAAGAAAAGGCTATCCCCCACCGTCCGCGCAACGATGTACGATGTGGCGATTGTCAGCGAAAATGCAAACAGTCGCCAAACGACGGAAGATTCACGGGCTGGAATTCTAAACATAAAAGTTGTTAAGACTGTTCTTGGTGGTAACCGGCTGAAACATCGACGCTCGGTATGGAATCAGGTTCTTCGTCAAGAAAGATGACAGGGCACGTTGCCTTTTTGGTAATCTTTTCGTTCAGGTCACCATGCATCCATCGAGAGAAATTTGATTGCTTGAATCTAGGCATCGCGATGTACTTGGCTTGCAGTTGCGCAGCCGAGATGAGAATTTCATTGACGCGGTCTCCAAACAGGATCTCGAATTTGGCTTCTTTTAACGCCTTCGTTCGAGAAACCTGCTTGCGGAATTGGGCTTCAAGATCCTGCGCTGGCTGTGGTTTGGGGGCCGGTCGGCTGATGACGCTGTTGTAGTTGTAAATCGATTCATGCGGCATGGCATGAATCGCGTAGATGCTCCTGTCTTCAATCAACTGAGCAAAAGATTCGGCGCTCTTGATAAATTTATCAGATCCGTCCCAGACAAATAGGATCCTTGAGTTCAAGGGGCGACTCATTCTGTAAATTTTCATCGTATGCTTCCGTTTTGAAACAAGTTAAATTTCCAACGCTAGTTGAATAATCCCGACACCCAATTGGCGGCAAACGTTTTTCCAACGGCTGCGACCAGTGCAGTTCGAAATGCACAAAAGAGTGACGCGTGCTCAAGCAAATAAATCGCAGTCGTGCTAACAACCACCATTGTCAAGTACATGGCCAGAGTTTTGGCTAGCTTGCAAGATCGCCAACCCGTTGTTGCTCGTGCAGTTGAAGTGGCTGGGTGTGGAATCGAACTCATGGCAGCTCCTTCGTGGAAGTCAGATTGTTGATTGATGCGATCGAGTTTACGTCTCGGTCAACTATTTATACGTCTGATATCATGTATTGATCCAATAGATAAAGATTGGCATATGTATTCAAAAAACAAATGTGTTTGAATGAATGCCATCGCGGCCACGCCGATTACCGAAGAAAACAAAGAGAATTTTGCGTTTTCACGGCATTGTTTGGGGAGTAAGCAGAAAAAATCGATTCATCCCCCGATCGACCTGTTTAGTCGGATTGGTGGAGTGAAGCGGACATTTTGAGGATCGGAAGTGAATTTCCGCTTGCTCGAACTAATGGGTAGAAAGCGAGCGCAGTCGGGTGCTGGGCATCGGAATGTCTGAGGTGATCTGAGCTTACTTCTCTCCGAATAGCTGATCCCGTGCCGATTGAGAAATTTTCAAGACGGCTGGGTGCTTCAGTCGCTTTTCGATCGAAATCGCGTAGAACTTCTCGATGACCTCAGGGATGCGACCAACGACCTTCACCGAATACTGGCGGCATACTTCTTCCTCGATTGCCGTTGGCGTGACGAACAGTCCATGGCCTGACTGGCCGAAGACTTTCAACACGGCACTGTCTTCAAATTCGTGGGCAATGATTGGGTGGATGTCATTTTCTTCAAACCATTGCTCCAGCAATCTGCGCAGCGAAGTGTTCTGTGTCGGCAGCAGCATCGGTGCGGTCGAAAGAGAATCGGGGAAATTGCGTTTGTATTTTCTGGCAAGCTGGCTGCTTCCGTAAACTGTGACACCACATTTGCCAAGCAAGTGATTGAAGGCGCGGACGTGAGACTCTGGTGTCATGGGGCGATCAGCGATCACAACGTCGAGCCGGTGCAAAGCGAGTTCGCCAAGCAATTCCTGTATTTTGCCTTCGAAACAGACAATCTGATAATCGTTTTCTTCGCATTCGAGCGCTGGCCGCAGCAGTTCGTAGGCGACCAGTTTCGGCAACGCGCCCTGAACTCCCACCAGAAAGCGTGATTTGTCTTCCTGGGTTCGATTGTGCAATACATCAGCAAGCTCTTGGCCCAGGCCAAAGATTTCTTCGGCGTAGCGGAATACAAGATTGCCCGTTTCGGTTAGTACCAATTTTCGTCCGGTTCGCTCAAACAAATCGTGCCCAATCTTTTTTTCAAGCTTCTTGATTTGGCTGCTGAGTGTGGGTTGGGCAAGGTGCAGGGCCTCGGCAGCCCGCGAAACTCCCCCTTCTTTCGCCACCGTCCAAAAGTAAAGTAAGTGGTGGTAGTTCAACCAATCCATGATTCTTCACCTATTGTTTTTTTCGATCCGAAGAAGCCGATTTATCTATTGGATCAATGATACAAAATGGCCGTATACTGTGAATAGTTGGCAGATCGCTTTTTTTAGAGTAATTCTCCGCTGATGTCGGCAAGTCTTCTTG
>CAZPTT010000005.1:0-53106 GCA_964589435.1 uncultured Pirellulaceae bacterium | reverse complement strand
GGCAAGTCTTCTTGCGCCGCTGGCCGAATACGTGACAAATGGAAACAGAGCGTTCGAACACCTTTTATTTCAACCGACAGAAGGTAAGTTTATGCAGATTACGATTAACGACAAACAGAAAAATTTGGGTAAAGCTGCCAGGCAAAAATCGACCGAAAAGGTGAGTGCGGCTTTCTCAAAGTTCGGTGCTAACATTATTTCGATTCAGATGACTGTGCAGGACATCAATGGTCCCCGCGGCGGCATCGACAAAGAATGTCGCATCGTCGTAAAGCTTCGAAAGATGGAGGAAGTCGTTGCGGTTGTCAAAGAAGAGACGTTTTCAAAAGCAATCTCTCGCGCGATCAACCGTTCTGAAAGGTCGATCGGTCGAAAGATCAAGCGTCGTTTATTGCGAGAGCCTTCAGATCGTTCGGGATTTAAATTCGCTTATCACAACTGACGTAACACAATGACAAAGAACGAAACTGAAACGGCTGGCAAGGCTCCGCTCGTTGGAATCGTGATGGGCAGCAAATCCGACTGGCCTACGATGAAGCTTGCGGCTGACATGCTCTCACAACTTGATGTCAGTTACGAAGCTCATGTCGTATCGGCTCACCGGACTCCGGAGTGGATGGTTGAGTATTCAAAGAGCGCCGAATCTCGAGGGCTCAAAATTATCATTGCTGGAGCTGGTGGCGCAGCTCATTTGCCCGGGATGGTTGCCTCGATGACTTTGCTTCCTGTGCTGGGCGTTCCGATTCAAAGTAAGGCGCTCAATGGGCTGGATTCATTGCTATCGATTGTGCAAATGCCGGGCGGCGTTCCTGTTGGCACAATGGCGATTGGCGATGCCGGGGCGAAGAACGCCGGCCTATTGGCGGCTCGGATGATTGCGAATGAAGACGCGGCTGTTCGCGCGCGATTAAAGGATTTCGCTGAACAACAAACACAATCTGTTTTGGAGAAAACCAAACTATGAGCCAAAATGGACAGAACCAAAATGATCAGCCAACTGACGATACATCCAACGAAGGTCTCGTCTTGCCCGGTTCGACGATTGGGATTTTTGGAAGCGGGCAATTGGGGAAGATGGCGGCTGTTGCGGCGAAGCAAATGGGATATCGGGTTCATGTTTTTTCGCCTGCACACGATTCGCCGGCCGGGCAAGTCGCTGACTTGGAAATTCAAGCGTCCTACACCGATCTCGAGGCTGTCGAAAGTTTCGCGAAACAGGTTGACGTTGTGACGCTGGAATTTGAAAACGTACCTATTGAGACACTTGTGGCAGCGAGCCGACACACTCGTGTTCACCCGGGTGTTACGACATTGCAAACAACTCAAAACCGGGCCCTCGAAAAGGGGTTTTTGCAAAAACAGAACCTGCCGACCTGTGATTTTCGAATTGTCAGGTCGTTGTCGGAATTGAAAGCTGCGTGCAGCGAGCTAATGCCGGCAATTTTGAAAACGACGACCGATGGCTATGACGGAAAAGGTCAGGCGGTTATCCGAACAGCTGATGATGTTGAAGCCGCCTGGAAATCGCTCAAGACCAACGAAGCGATTCTTGAGGAGTTTATCGATTACGACTTTGAATTTTCAGTCGTCGCCGCGAGGAATTCAGCCGGCCAATTTACCGCTTATCCAACGATTCGCAACGAACACCAAAACCAGATTCTTGATGTTTCGATTTCGCCATCGGGGCTAAACGCCAATTTGAACTTGCAGGCGACCAAGATCGCTTGCCAGATCATGAATGAACTCGGCACGGTTGGAGTCCTGTGTGTTGAGTTCTTTTGTCGCGGCGGTGAAATTCTCATCAATGAAATCGCACCTCGCCCCCACAACTCAGGTCACTTGACGATCGAAGCCCATGTCACAAATCAGTTTGAGCAACAAGTGCGCGCGGTTTGCGGTCTGCCGCTAGGTTCGACTCGCCAATCGATTCCAGCCGCCATGGCCAATTTGCTGGGACAAGAATGGAGCGATGGCGAACCCAATTGGCAGCTTGGGCTTACGATTCCCAACGTCAAACTGCATTTGTACGGCAAGGTTGTTCCAGAGTTGAACCGCAAGATGGGGCACATGGTCGCCACGGCGAAAACGGCCGAGCAAGCTCGCGAGCACGTGTTGGCCGCGCGAAACCTGCTGGGGCATGACGAATCATTTGTTGAAAATATCGAGCAGTTTCAGTTTCGTAATTCAGAAGTTCCACAACCTGATTAAGTCCATAAGGCATCGACATGAAACAATTCAAGAACATTCTCCTAATTGCACCGTTGGATAAACAAGTAATCGCTCAGGCCTCTTCTATCATAAAGAGTAGCCAAGGAAGACTGACGCTGATGTCAGTGGCTCCTATGGTTGATGACTCGGTTGTGAAAACGGATGCGGGCAAAACGGTCGACTTGCAAAAGTTGCTGATGAAGGACTTGAAGGGTGAGTTGGAGCAAGAAGCGGAACGCCTTAAAGCTGAAGGCTTGCGGGTTCGCGTGGTCGTGGCGTCCGGTCAGCCATTTATTGAGGTTATCCGACAGGTCATTTCGAAAAAACATGACCTTGTGATGATGGCGGCAGATGGCGTTAGTAGTTTTCGCGATCAATTATTTGGCACCCTTTCGCTTCACCTGATGCGAAAATGCCCTTGCCCGGTTTGGATCATCAAGCCCAGCCGCCGACGAAACCTTCGCAATGTTTTTGCCGCTGTTGACCCTGATTCAGCTGATTTGGCTCGCAATGATCTCAATGTTGAGATATTGAAACGAGCCTTAACGATCGCCCAAAATCATCGAGCGAAACTTCATGTCGTTCACGCTTGGAATACAGTGGGCGGGGATTTGAATCGAAGCAAGCGATGGATGACGAAATCAGAAATCCGAATTTACGTAGAACAAGTCGCTGCCACACACCGGGATCGACTCAAACAACTACTTGATTCGGCCACTGATGGCAGCGCGATTACTCATATGATTCAGGGGCGACCTGGTGAAGTGATTCCTGAACTCGTGGAGCGCGAGAAAGCTGACTTACTTGTAATGGGTACCGTGTGTCGCACTGGAATTCCCGGATTCTTCATTGGGAACACGGCCGAGATGACGCTCAGTCAAGTTGACTGCTCAGTACTGACGGTCAAGCCGCGTGATTTCGAATCACCGGTCAAGCTGAATTGAATTTTGAATTTTTTCTAACTCATGGGCGGTAGGGAGTTCTTTTTACGTTTACTCTTCCTACTGCCCATCTAATCCCGGTATCTTTTCGAAACGACCTTCGGGTTTTTGAGCCTCGTTGTTGGAGCTGTCGGAACGGTTTGAGTGAGCCGGTTTCTTTAAGCGGTTCTTCCGCTTTAAAGGCTCGGTGGCCTTGTCCCAAAACGCTTTGACTTTCTCGTCAGTGAATCTCAGATCACGTAGTCCATCGTCCCAGGCGGCAATGACCCACTCGCCAGCCTTGTCTTCGTCGAGAGTGAACTTCACGTCATGGGTAATGATGCGGCGGTAAAGCGTATCGCGGTCGTCTTTCAGCCAATGCCGAGCCGGATCGATGGGATCCTTTTTTTGTAAGATCGCGCGGTACTCTTTGATCGCTTTGATTTGCTGTTTTGTATCGTTGGAGTCCCACATGACATGGGCTTGTTCCAAAGCACGTTCCGGAGAATACATGTGGCGATAGGCGAACCAACCGCCAGCACAAAGGCCAACCAGTAGTAGCGGTAACAATAACCCACCACGTCGCGAGCCGAACATGATTTGCATGCTTGCGATCAAATGAATCAATCTTTCAATTTCGCTCATGCCACCATTGTTTCGGCCGCCGCCAGGAAAGTACTGTCCGTGACGGTAATCCTTTGGCCCACCATAACCTACTCGGATGCGCATGAACTGATTCCAGGATAAATTGATTCAACGTAAAGAAAGTGACAGTCGAAGTCGCTCAACGCAATTCCGCTGCAACTGCATTATTAAGTATTCGTTGCTCGCAAAAAAGACTGACGTTGGACACCAGCACCCAGTTTACGAAAAAAGCCGGCATTCGATTCGAATGCCGGCCACATTTATTTGAAATTCCATGGGTTGCCATTTTGGCAAGCCAAGTTTTTCAGGCAGATTACGTGTCGTCGCTGTTGTCGATGACTGGTGCTGCACCGTCGCCATCAGGCGTCGGAGTCGATTCGCTGTCTGGAACTGGAGTAGGGATTGGAGGAGTCGAATCGTCAGACGGTGCAACGACCGCATCACCTTCGACAGTGCTTTGAACTTCGCCAGTGACAACGCCTTGATCAACAACGGTTTCACCCATCATTGGTGTGCCCATCATTGGTGTGCCCATCATCATGTCGCCAGAAACCATGCCACCGCAACCACCGCAGTCAGATACTGTGCCACAGCCAGATGAGTAAACTGGAGCGCTAACCATCGTTTGACCACAACCAGTTCCACAGCCGGTGTTGTAGACAGGTTGGTTGTAGCTCATGGGTGCGTTGTAGACCGGAGCGCTGTTGTATACAGGAGCAGGTGAGCTGTAGGCCATTGGTGCGCTGTAGCTCATCGGTGCGTTGTAAACGGGAGCACTGTTGTAAACAGGTGCGTTGTACGATTGGTACGAAGGTGCCGAGTAGGTCATCGGCGCGCTGTACGTTTGTGTTTGATTGAAAACGGGTTGGCCAGAATTGCAGCCAACGCATTGAGCTGAGGCTTGATTCGCGATCAACGCCACGGCAGCAATCATGCTGAGGGTCAAGAATTTGTTCATTGCTTCTCCAGGAAATTTCATAAGGTTAATGGGGAAATCGGTTGATAGGTTGCTTCGAGGTTCAAAGCCGACTTGACGTAACAACCGACAATTCGTTTCAAGATTTTAATTGGTGAAACGTTCGCTGTCTTATTTCTTTGATAGATTCTTGTTAGATTCTCGAACTCCGAAAACCAATTAGACTTGCTGAATTCCAATTAGACTTGCTGAATTCCAATTAGACTTGCTGAATTGGGCGAGTGTCAAGCGTTGGCCAGATCGTCACAGCAGAACTGCAAAGTCACGATCAGAACGTGGGATGCAGTTCCCTTGGTGATCGTCACATCCAAGGAGTGTTGAATCGCTTCAGGAAGCCATCTCAGGAAAAGCCATCTCGGGAAAAGGGCCACAGAAATTGGGTTTCCTCCACCTTTTACCGGTTTGGCTTGCGAATATAGAAATGAGAAATCGCGGGCAAAATTTTGGGGCCAACCAGATTGCAGTCAGGGCATTGAAAAAGCCACCCCAATCAATTGGAGTGGCTTCGTGGTTTTCCATTTCAATTTTGCTCAAATAAGCTTAATTGCGGCGAAAAACGCGTCCGCCGACTCGCGAACCCAAACGGCCTCGTGTACGGCCGCCAAAAGAGCTGCTTCCGTAGCTCACCCCGCCGCCATTGAAACTTGTTGTTCCGCAGTTGCTGCATCCAGTTGTCGCTGGAGCGTAAGTGGTTGACGGAGCGTAAGTGGTTGACGGAGTGTAGTTTGTCGTCGTCGGAGCATAAGTCGTTGACTGAGCGTAGTTTGTCGTTGGGCCATAAGTCATGGTCGGGCTGGTCGGAGCCGGCGTAGCCGAAGACGGATAAGCCGTTCCGGGTACATAAGTCGGCCCGTTTCCTGTTGAGTAAACCGGTGTCGCAATCGTTGGATTGGGAACATAAGGTGCTGGAGCACTCGTGACGATCGAATTGGAATTCGGTGCGACAACAGGTGGTTGCATGACAGACTGCTGGTAAGCAACCATGCCGACCTGACCACAGGCTTGGCAAGGCGAAACAACGGCGGCTTGTTGAACGCCACCGCATGAATTGCAACTTTGGCAACCAGAGACAACCTGGTTCACCTGACCGCAACCAACACAGTCAGTGACGACCGATCCAACACTGCCTTCGACTGTCGAAGCCATCTCGACCGATGGAGTCACCACTTCGTCAGTAACGTTGGAAACGACCGATGAAGGTGCTTCGAGAACATCTTCCGTGTCGACGTCGTCAGGCGCGACAACGATTGAATCCAAATCCAGGTTTTCCGCGTCTTGTGCCCAGCCAGTTACTGAAAAGGTCAACATGGCAACGATTGCCAAGCTCATCATTTTGAAATTCTTCACAACAATTATCTCCGTACATGTAAGAACAAAAGCCCAACCAATGGGCTTCCGATTTCAATTTAGCGAAGCATGATACCAATCTCGAAACGGTGTTCAAGCGTATTCGTTCAACCTGAACTAACCAGATTAGAACCACTTTTGTGTCTATGTGACGCAAGTTGCCAATTCTTCCAGCCGGCCTGCCTTTAAGGCATGTTTTTCGAACGATAAGCCGCCATTATGGCTGGCCAGAATCGCCCGATAGTGCCGATAAAATTGTTAAATTCCGCCGTCCGAAAGGAAAGAATCAATCAAATCGGACATTTTTGGCAACGAAAAGGAACGTTTTTGCGGTTCTAAAAGTGAAGTTACGCAGCGGAAAACATGAACCCGCGAGCATTTGATCTCTCTCTGTTATCAGAGTGATCACTTTGCTTTGTAAGCGGCTGGCAGTTCAATCGTCCAACTGAGGCGATTTGTACGACAAAGGACCCCAGAGCGAGCTGTTTTTCGGTTTCGCCAAGATGATGTTGATTCCGGCATCCTTTTTGCGTAATCAACAAACAGCCACACGTTGTTGGCCACATGCAAAGGGATAAATCGAAGTAATACAGGCGAAGTAAACACAGAACTTACAGGATCACTCAAACGACGAAAACAAAACGAATTTGACAATCTTTCGACCTATCTGACGAATAGGTCGTAGAAGAATGAGAGGCAGACATGTTTACACAAAACTCTGACAATCAAAAATCCAATTGCAATTCGGAACAACCTTGTTCCGCGTGTAACAAATCAAACGTTCAATTCGAAACGCTCGATCAGTTTTCGAACTGGATGGATGTTCAGCTCGCTGAGCTAGAAGAGCGTTACAACGCTTTCGAAACAGCCACGTCAGTCCGGCAACACTTCAGTCGATAATCGTCGCCCAAAGAGACGTTCACCAAACCCGTTTGGCGATTGCTTCCTCAGTCGCCAAAATCGGCAAGCCGAAATAGACGGGCGTCTCTGAGCTAAGAGAGCTGATTCAAGACCCGCCCAGTCAATTAACGATTAGCTGAACGAGAATCCCGTGAGCGGTTTTTCGCTTTCTAGCTCCGGACTGACGGTTTGCGATCAAGCCGTTACTGTCTCCAGTCTCGGAAAGCCTATTTGCCGAAAAGCAATGCTCGTTGGCGAGCGCGACGGCGTCGATGATCCGTTTCAGCACTGCCAGAAAACGAAACAGAACGTGTTGGCAGTGTCTCTAAAACTCCGTCAAAGAACTGTTCGAGTTTTGCTCCTCGAATCATCTCGCGATTGCGGTTGCTGATCGGTGTCAAGAACTCAACGCGAGGGTACTCGTCTGTATTCAATCGGGCTCCGGAGCCGACATGCCAATCACCAATGTATTGATTCGGTAGCTTTCCCAGTGATGAAATCGAGTGGTCATTCGTCGAGACATGGCGCTTCAGTTGGCCAATTCGATTGCGAACTTCTTCGGTATCTACTTTGATCGAAGATTCGGTTCCGATAAAAGCGATCACGGGACTGTTCGAATCCAATTGGCCCCACCAGATCGTCGTATTGGGAAAGGCGCTGGCAAAGCTATTGGCAATCAACTTAAACTCGCGCTGGCCGACTTGGTACAGCGGAAGCCATTGGCAGAATAATCCACCCGGTTTTAGTCGCTCGCGGACAGTTTGGAAGTGCTCGACGGTATACAGGTAACCGGTTTCACTTTCCCAAGGAACAAACAGGTCAGACACGATGACGTCATAGTTTCGTTCACTCGCCAGTAAATGATGACGCGCGTCGTCCACGAAGACTTCGACTTTGGGGTGATCAATCACGTTGTAGTTGTAATCGGCTAAGACGCGAATTGCTTCGACGACTTCTGGAATCAACTCCACCGCGTCAATCTTCTTGACGTCTTGGTGGGGAACCGCCCCGCCAGCCGTCAAACCTGTTCCCAAGCCAACGAACATCACATCGGTTGGATTCGGATGGAGTAGCAATGGAATGTGTGCTTGTCTGTATTCGCGGACATTATTGCCGGTCGTGCCGAAGCGGTAATGCAAATTCTGGCGGATCTTAAAGGCTCCAGTTTTCTCCCGTTGCACCACGTCAATCCAGCCGTAAGCAGAATTCCATCGCTGGATCAGTTTTTCTCCATACTTATTTTGCTCGTGTTGAGATTCAATTGGACTGCCAATCGCAAACATGGATACGGTTGCGAACACGAGCCCCAATAGGAGGCCTGGCACGGGCCATCGGAATTGTTTTGTCGTTGGACGTTCGGTTCCCAACAGCCAAAACCCAGCCGCGCAAAAGATGCCAGCGACCAACACGAACGACGACCAAAGTCCGATTGTTGGCAGCAAAACAAAGCTGGCCACCAAGGCTCCAATTGCGGCTGCCAGTGTATTGATGGCGGTCAACTTGCCAACGGCTTGGCTGGTTTTGTTCGTTGGCATTGGAGTGTGTTCGCGCTTACGTTCGCTCCCTTCGCGCTTACGCTCGCTCCCATCTCCGACCATTGCCCACACCAGCGGCAATGTCATTCCGAAGCAAATGATCGCTGGCGCGACGACGATGGAAACCAATCCGACGGCACCGCCCATGTAGCTTGCGAAACTATTTCCATAAGTGAAATATTTTAGTTCGGTCAACCAAGTGAATTGAATTATTGAGGCGACCGTCAAGATAGCGCCCAGCATGGCGGTAATCCCGATTAATTTGCGAATATCAAATCGTCGTTGAAGACTCGCGACCACGGCTGCGGCAATCGAAAGGGAAGCCAGGAAGACGGTGACCACGATGCCGAATGTATAAGTGCTGTTGTGGAACACCAGCGAAAACATGCGTGTGTAAAGTACTTGCAAGGCCAGTGTGCAAAACCCGCTGGCGAAACTTAGCATTGTCAGTTGCGTACCAACGCCAATACTCGTTGAAGACACACGGGTTGGTTTGTCACCCTTTGCGGTGGATTGGTTTTGTTTCGAAAGATTAATCGCAATCAATCCGCAGAGAATTGAGATTCCGGCAGCCACAAAACTGCTTTTTACGACGCCAACAAAAACGAGCAGGCAAAATGTCGTCAGTAAAACGCCCCCCAACGCGCCAGCCGTATTGAGAGAATAAGCAAACGAAAGTCGCGACGGTGCATCGCGTTTTGTTGGGTCGACGTTCGAACGATTCTGGCCCTCAATTTCAACAGGCACGCTCGTTTGGAAGAAGTACTCGGCAATCGTTGGAAGTGTGAATCCGAGCGCGGTGGTCGCCGGGAGCAACAACAGAAAACAAAACGTGGCTCGCGAAAATGTCTGGAGTCCAGGCGAAGAGTTATGCAGCAGATGTGCGAAGGACGTTGATTCGGAAGCGTGCAATATCAACGGAATCGCGATTGCCCAAACCGCGGCGATAATTTCCGCAATACCGTAGCCGGTCAATGGCGAAATGCGGCGGCTCCCAATCGCACCTGTCCCATTTGAACCTGTCCCACTTGAACCTGTCCCACTTGAACCTGTCCAAATCGCACCCAACCAATACCCCAATGCCATTCCCGAGAAGTAACTTGCCAAGACGATCGATGACGCATGGACGGTGTGCCCAAGCAACAATCCGATTTGCCGCGCCCACGAAATTTCGTAAATCAGGGCGGCAACCCCAGAGAGAAAAAAGACTAAATAGACCACGCTGAATTGACTGGTCGTTTTCTGGTGTTGGATCATTGGCGGCTGGCTGGTCATTTGTCGGCCTTCCCTACCAAGCCAGTCAAGCTTGGTTGCGGCCTGCAATGGCTTTGGGGTGGGAAGGTGTAAATAGAATCCCATGGTAGCCGCTTAAAGAGACTGGCAGCAGGTGACAAGTTTGAGAGTGACTTCTCCGCATTCTCAACGAGTTTTCAACATCGTTTTTGTGAATCTGAATCAGGTATAGGGGGACGCAATTCTGGATTCTGAGCCTTGGTTTTCGTTGGCTAAAAAACAAGTTGTTTATTGATAAGTAACTCAATTGTATTATTCTGATGTGGCTCGAATGTCACTTCCTGCGGCGATTCGTTGCAAATTAGATGCCCGCACACATAGAAGCACCCTTGAGAAAGCACCCATGTTCCGCAAAAAAAGTCGCGCTAACACTCCGTCTGAGAAGTCCATTTGGCCAAGCTCCCTTGCATGTGAAACCCTTGAGCCGCGAATGATGCTGTCAACGGTTCAGTTGTTCGCAGCCGGATTCGAAGGCACCGAGCAAATTCAACTTCTGGTTGACGACGTCGCCGTTGAGACTTACTCGTTGAATGATGGTGCAGCCCTTGGGCAGTTCGATACGTTGACGTTCGAAACTCCCGATACGATTGCCGCCGATCAAGTTCGAGTTGCCTTCGTCAATGATCAGTATGATCCAGACGCTGGAATCGATTCGAACGTTCGCTTGGATGCGATCAGTATTGACGGCGTCCGTTTTGAAACAGAAGACCCGGCGGTATTTTCGACGGGTACCTGGTTGGCTGTAGACGGAGTCCAACCTGGCTTTCGTCAGTCTGAGATCTTGCATTCCAATGGCTATTTTCAATTTGCCGGCGGCGCGGTTGAGCCTCCAAGTGGCGACGTCAACGTTGTGATCAACGAGATTCACTACAACCCGGGCCCTGACGGTGTTGTAGATTCAGATGCAGAATTCGTCGAGCTGTATAACGCCGGAGACAGTACGGTCGATTTGTCTGGCATGTCGTTCACAGGATTTGATCTGACATTCGCCGCTGGCACGACGCTGGGAGCTGGCGAATACGCTATCGTTTCACCGTCGATCGCAATCGCACAGGCTCAGTGGGGCGTGACTCCGATTGCCGAATTTGCGGGTGGTGGAATTTCCGGTGGAGGCGAGACCATTCAGTTACTCGCCGCTGACGGCGTCACCGTTGTTGATGAAGTCACCTACGACGACGTTGCTCCTTGGGCTGGATCACCGGACGGCAATGGACCTTCACTCGAATTGATTGACCCAACGCTCGACAATACACTTGCGGAAAGCTGGGGAGCGTCTAACGGTGATCCAACGCCAGCGGCTGAAAACTCAATCTTTGGTGGCGAGGTTGGTAGTCCGATCAGCGACATCGCCGTGACACCGGGAACTCCGTTGGCGAACACCGATTTTGCAATCTCAGCAACGATCGAAGGAGCCACCACCGCAACGTTGACTTATAAGGTCATGTTCGGCGAGGACGTAGTCGTAGATATGGTCAACGTTGGCGGGGATGTTTGGTCAGCCACCGTGCCTGGTCAAGATGCTGGAGCTCTCGTTCGTTATCGAATTGATTCTGATGTGGCGGTGGCACCGTTTGCTGGAGATACGATTAACTATTTAGGTGTCGTGGTTGCGCAATCGGACATTGTTGATAACAACTTGCCAATTTTTCAGTTCTTCGTTGATGAAGCTGAATTCGAAACGTTGACTACGACCGAGTTGGCGTTGACGAACACCAGAATTGCTGCGGTCGTGGTCTATGGTGACCAAGTCCTCGATAACGCAACGGTTCGAGTACGCGGTGGCGATTTCTCGAGAACGAACTTTCCGAAAAAGAGCTTGAAGTTCGAGCTTCCCAAAGGCTACACGCTTGATTTTGGCACTGGCTATGGCGTCGATGAGTTCGGAATCAATGCGGACTACAGTGACTGGACATTCGCAGCAACGGACATTACCTGGGATGTTTGGAACGCCGAATCAAAATCTCAAACCAACTCATTTAACTTGCGGGTTGAGAACAATGGTGACTTCCACGGAGTGTTCCGATTTCAAGAACTCTACGACGGTGGCTGGCGAACATTTAACGATTTCAAAGACGACGAATTTTATAAAGCCGATACGGGTGGGTTTGGTGAGTTTCAAAATTTCGACAAGAAATCGCCCGACGATGGCGATTTAAGCTCCATCACTCAAATTAATGATGTCTTGTTTCAGTTCGCCGATGGCTCAGAAGCCAAGCGAGCGTGGCTGTATGAAAACGTCAACGTGCCAGCCGTCGTCAACCACATGGCTTTGTCGGCATTAACAAGACACGACGACCAACGGTTTCAGAACTTTTACATGGCGTTGGATGCAGAGTCCGGGTTATGGGAAATAATCGAATGGGATCTCGATCGGCTATGGATTGCCAATGAGGATTCACCGACGGACTTCACTGATGTCTCTTTCATTGACGAGCCATTGATGAATGCGATCTTCGCGGTGCCAGAGTTTGAACAAATGTACTGGCGCAGAATGCAGACGCTGGTCGACACTTATTTATCGCCTGAAGGTCAAGCTGCCCTAGTGGCCAGGCGGAATGAGTTGATCGACGAAATTGGTGCAACGAACTCAACATTGGAATTTGAAAAGTGGGGACGCGTTGACATCTTTGTATCCGATTTCTTCGCCAACGAATGGGTCGAAGTTTTGCAAGCCAGAGCGGACGCATTCGCCAATGAATCGCGTCTACCGGGAACAGCAACTGGAGGTTCCAACATTGTTATCACCGAGTTGCACTACAACCCGGCGGGCGATGATGCAGAATTCATTGAGTTATTCAACAATTCAAACGAGTCGATCGATCTCAGTGGTTGGGCGATCGACGGAATCGGTTTGGATATCGAGTTTGGAACGGTTTTGCTACCCAATGAGCGAATCGTATTTACCGACAACATGCCTCAGTTCCGCAATCAGTACACCGGCAATATATTCGTCGGTGGACAGTACTCCGGTGGCTTGAGCGGTGGTGGCGAGACGGTCACCTTGCTGGATGCCGATGGAGTTGTTGTCGACGTAGTGACGTATGATGACGCGGCGCCATGGGCAACGTCGCCGGACGGAGACGGATTCACGCTGGCTTTGATCGACGTCAATCAGGACAACGATGTGGCTTCAAACTGGCAAGCGAGCAACCAAATCAATGGAACGCCTGGCTTAGACAATTCGGCTGTCGTTGCGACGACGAGTACCGTCAAGGTGTTTGCTGCCGGCGAACTGGGCGACGAGATCATCTCCGTTGAATTGGCCAATGGCGCGTTTTCGATTTTCGATTTGGGCGCCGCTGGTGGCCAAGCCGGCGATCTGTTGGCTCGCAATTTTATTGAATTTTCATTCATCGCCGAAGGCGTAGTTGAGCCAGGTGATGTGCGGGTTAACTTCCTCAATGATAGTTTTGATCCAGCGACGGGTATCGGACGCGATGTGGCGATTGATCGAATTGAAATCAATGGGGTTGTCTATGAAACAGAAGATCCATCTGTTTTCTCAACGGGAACTTATTCAGCCGCAGGATTGGTGCCAGGATTTCTTGAAAGCGAAGTCTTGCAGACCAATGGCTACTTCCAATATGCCGAGCCCGCCGTAATTGACCCGAACCTTGTTCGGATCCGTGCCGCTGGAACGACAGGCTTGGAAATCTTCAATTTGGAGATCGCGGGTACCGTTGTTGCGACTTACGATTTGTCAGAGCTTGGTGGCCAAGCTGGCGACTTGGCGACAGGCAACTTCATCGAGCTAACCTACGCGTCACCGGTTGCGGTGAGTGCGAGCGACGTACGAATCAACTTTATCAACGATGTATACGATGAAGCCAATGGGATCGACTACAACGTCGGAATTGACAATATAAAAATCGGCGACACGGTCTATGAGACGGAGGCTCCAACGACCTATTCAACTGGAACTTGGGAACCCGTCATCGGCGTCGTGCCGGGGTTCAAGCAGTCTGAAGTCTTGACCAACGCTGGCTACTTCCAGTATCTGTTCGATCCAGCGGCAAATAACGATCCGGTTGCTGAAGCTGATTCGTTTACAACCGACGAAGGCGTTGCCGTGAGTGGCAACGTGTTGGTAAACGATAGCGATGCTGATCAAGATGTCGTCTCCGTTGTCAGCAATACGGCTCCAGCCAGCGGAACAGCGGTTGTGAATTCCGACGGAAGTTTTGTTTACACTCCAAACCCGGGGTTCTCTGGTTTGGATAGTTTTCAATATTCGATCGACGACGGAAACGGTGGAACTGACAGCGCGGAAGTGACGATTTCTGTCACTGCGGCACCAGTTGATGTGTTTGCAAACGGAAACACAATTCAGCTGTTGAACGTCCAATTCGATGCTTTCCTCGCGTCCGATTCGCGAGACGCGATAACTACCCGAACTGATAACGGATTGTCTCAATGGACGTTGATTGATCCTGATGGCGACGGCCAGTACTACCTTCGCAATGCCGGCAACGGTCGCTTTTTGGATGGAGATCGGCGAAACATCAAGACGTCAGCCAGTCAAACCGGCATCGGAAAGCTTTGGCGTTTCGACGAGATTTCGCCAGGTCAGTACCATTTGTACAACGTGTACTACAACGAAATCGTTGACGCCAATGGCAGCTTCGCCGACGTTGCGTGGGATCCAGGTTCATCCGAATCAGATGACCTGTGGACGGTGACGGTCGTTTAGCTTTCGCGGATAGGCTCGGGTTACTGGGACAATTGTTAAGGCCAGCGGTTTCGATCGCTGGCCTTTTGCATGCGCGGTCTAACTTGGATATGCCTGGCTTGTTCGTTTTCAATTGACTTATTCGTTTGGATCGTAAGCAGCGCCAACGGCTCTGGCAATCCGAGGAGCAACCGTCCGATCCAGCGCATCGGGTAGGATCATCTCCGCCGTTGGAGACTCGACACACGCGGCCAGTGCTTTCGCCGCCGCCATCTTCATTGTTTCCGTGATGCGCGCCGCGTTGACATCAAGCGCGCCCCGAAAGATTCCTGGGAAAACCAAGACGTTGTTGACTTGGTTGGGGAAATCGCTGCGCCCCGTGCCAACTACGGCAGCACCAGCATCCCGTGCCACGTCGGGCATGATTTCCGGAATCGGGTTGGCCATTGCGAGGATGATGGGATCTTTCACCATGGAGCGAACCGCTTCGCCGTCAAGCAAATTGCCTTTGCTCACGCCGATGAAAACGTCGGCGTCACGGAGGACGTCCTGCAGTGAGCCACTTTGCTTGGTGCGATTGGTGTAACCCAGCAATTTCTTCTTTTCGTCATTCAAATCCGTGCGGCCAGCATGGATGGCGCCTTTCGAATCGCAGACGACGATTTCTTTGACGGGTTGGCAAACATTTGGATCGTGGCCGACGCACCGCAGCAGACGAGCGATGGCAGTACCGGCTGCTCCTGCTCCATTGATGATGACTTTCATGTCGGTCACATCGCGCCCGACGACTTTGGCGGCATTGAGTAGGCCCGCCAGTAAGACAATGGCGGTTCCGTGTTGGTCATCGTGAAAAACTGGAATACCAAGATCTTGAAGCCGTTGCTCAATATCAAAGCATCGCGGCGCTGAGATGTCTTCCAAGTTAATGCCGCCAAACACCGGCGCGATCCGGCGAACGGTTTCGATGATTTCGTCCGAGTCCTGAGTGTCGAGGCAGATCGGCCACGCGTCGATATTCGCGAATTCCTTGAATAGTAGAGCTTTGCCTTCCATGACCGGGATGGCCGCGTGAGGGCCAATGTTGCCCAAACCCAGCACCGCAGTTCCGTCGCTGACAACGGCGATGGAATTGCTTTTGATTGTCAAATCCTTGGCTCGCGTCTGATCCGCAGCGATCGCTTCGCAGGGACGGGCGACTCCAGGCGTATAGGCAATCGACAGATCGGCCTTACTGTTGACCGGAATCCTCGAATGGATCCCGATTTTGCCGCGTAGCTGCTCATGAACAATCAGGCTTCGCTCAAAATAGTCAGCCATCAGAGTTTTTCTCGTATTTTTGGCTTTCGTAACTAAGAAAGTTTGACGCCGCTCGTTGTTCGATTGTGACCGCCTGAAAGCAAAACTCAAGGTGGCTGGATTTTGCGCGGACTCCCCGCACAAATTCTGGCTCCACGCTTTACTCGCAATCTTACACGGGTGTTGTGACAATTATCTTTGATTCGTTGGCTGATTCCGCAACTGGATCCGTATAGAACCAATCAGACAAGACGAATCAAACGCGATGATGGCGGCAGCTCTTCAAAGTTGACGTCGGCAAAAATTTAATTCGATTAGTGAGCCAACCATGAAAACGCATTTGCGAAGTTTCCAGTTTTTCACCTTTCATAAGTTGGCAGCCAAGAAGGCCTCTTTTGCTGGCAGCGTCTCTTTGCTGTGCCTTGCGTTCGTCTTGGCCGCCCCCGTCGTGAACCTTTCTGTTTTGCCAGCTTCTTCATGTTCGGCGATGGCGTTTGTGCAAGACGGCAACGACGACGATTCGCTTAACGAACAAACGATCTACATCCCCTATGAAAAACTGAGAGAAGTTTTCGAAAGAGATGGTCGCGGTGTGTTTTTGCCTTACGACAAGTTTCAAAAACTATGGGAAGAAGCCCGCAAGAACAAAACGAAAAAGTCGCCAGTGAACGCTCCGCTGGGAGCCTTGATTACAGACATAGAAAGCACGGCGACACTGGGCGATGAGATTGTTGCGGTCGAAGCGACGGTCAAGATTGAGCTTCTGCGAGAAGGCTGGCACCGGGTGCCGTTACGTTTGAGTGGGGCCGCCATTAGAACCGCAACGATCGACAATCAAGAAGCCCGAATTGTCTCGGCAGATCGGGGTCAATATGAACTGCTGATTTCCCACAACGGCGATGAATCGAAAACGGTTGAACTGAAATTGTCGTATGCCAAAGCGCTGGCCAAGACGGGCGGGCAAAGTTCGGTGGCTTTTCAATCCCCTCAGGCTCCCGTGAATCGTTGGACGATTCGTACGGGCGAAAAGGACATTGATGTTCAAATTGAACCAATGATTGCTTCCACACGAAAGTCTGTGGATCTTGCCCAAGACGATGTGAGCGAAGGCGAAGAGATCTTGGCATTCGTTGGGGCAGCTCCCGAAGTCAAGATTTTGTGGACGCCGAAAGCCGAAGGCGCAACTGGATTAGCCGCCCTGGTTTCAGCTGAAACCCAATCGCGATTCACGATCGATCAAGGCGTTGCCCGAACAAGTGCTAACGTAACGCTCGATATTTCCAGAGCAGAAATCAGCAAGCTTTCATTGAGCGTGCCAAGCGATCAAAAAGTAGTCAGTGTTTTTGATCGTAATGTCAAAAAGTGGAACGTCGTGAAAGCCGATGCAGCGGGCGAATCAGAAAACGGTGGCCAGCAGGTTCAGGCAATGCAAACCATTGAGATTGAGTTGTTTGAGCCAACCTCGGGCAAGCAGCGGCTTGCCATTGAGCTGGAGAAATTCATCGACGAGATTGAAGGTGCCGCGATCACGATGCCGCAGATCAAAGCGAATGATGTCTCTCGGAACAGTGGCGTCGTATTGGTAAATCTTTCCCGTGGTTTACGCGCCGAACCGGGTAAGAAGACGGGTTTGTTGCAGATGGATGTTTCCGAACTTCCTGATAGCGCCAAGAATCAAAAGTGGGAGTTCGCCTATCGTTATGCATCGCTGCCGTTTGACCTCGCTCTCAACGTTAAGAAGGTTCAGCCATTGGTCAATGTTGATCAGTTGGTCGAGGTCACCCTTCGGCCAGCAAAGCTAAATGTTGAACTGTCTGCGGTGTACGATGTTCAACTGGCCGGGATCTTTCAGATCGATTTGAACATCCCCAAAGAATATCAAATTCGTGAAATCCGCCCGCTCTCTCGGAAGGGACTAACCAATGTCCCCGTCGATACGTATTATCGAGATCCCAGCAATAAAGATCATGTGATTGTGACGCTTGGGAAAAAGGCGTTGGGCAAAATCGGGTTGCAAGTGTCCTTGGATCGCGAGCTCAGTGATGCAAACTTGCTCCGCCCAACTGAAGTTGCTTCGGATTTGAAATTGACAGTTCCCAAGGCGATGGTTGAGGGGATTGAGTTCTCGAAAGGGAATTTGATCGTTTCTGCCCCCGAGAGCCTGCAAGTCAACGCGGCTGAAACGAAAGGCTTGCGCAATGAAAGCTTCGGCAACGCCTCTTCCCGAATCAAGCCATCAGCCAGCTTGCCTGGCGTTCGCCCCATTTTGGCATACAGCTTTTCACACACCGATGCCTCGATTGAATTAAAAGCCAAACGAAGACGCCCGCAAGTGACTGTCGAGCAGGTGGTTGTCGCAACCGTTCAGTCCGGCGTCGTCAAATATGACGCCCGACTGTTTTATGAAGTCCTTTACAGCGGCGTCGAATCGTTGCGGCTTGATGTTCCCAATGCCCTACTCAATAAATTGCGAAATCGTTCGTCCGGTACAAATCAACAAGCGATGACGCCCCAGCCAGACGACGTTCCCGACGGATACACGGCATGGCAAATGACGGGTGACAACGAATTTTTTGGCAAGCACGAAATTCGATACACCTGGGAAGACAAAACATCCGATTTGCCGTTGGGTGAAAGCGTCGACGTTGATGTGGCTCGGTTGCTGCCAGCGGAAGTCGATCGTGCGACAGGGCAGATTGTGCTGACAAAATCGGAAACGATCGACGTTCGGCCCAACGAAGATGTGGCGGGACTACGTCCGATTGATCCACAAACAGACTTGGCTCAAAGCATATCGGTCGACAATGCGGCGATGGCGTTTGAGTTTGTCGACGATTGGTCACTGGGATTAACCGCGACGCGATTTGAATTGCAGGAGTTGAAACGGACGAGCATTTCCCGAGCCGTGATTCGCGCTGTTGCATTGCGGCAAAACGAACTTTCTGTCCAATGCCTTTATCAAATGCGAAGTGTTGGCCAGCGGATTTCGTTGCAGATGCCGGCAGGATTCGACGCGGCGACCTCGTTTGACGACCAGCCGATTCGAGTCAATGGCCGGCGAGTGACTCCGGAACGTGGAGGCAAGGATTTGATTTATATTCCGCTGACTGGCCACAACGCCGATGAGCCATTTCTGCTGGAGGTTCGTTACACCATCCCTGGCGATCCACACCAAATTGATTTGCCAGTTTTTACGGACGAGCCCGCCGTTCAGAAAGTTTACTTGTGTGTCTACCTACCGCATGAGAAGGCGCTTTTGCATAAAACTGGTGACTGGACGGACGAAGCGATCGATGAACACACAGTCTCGATCGCCGGTCTACTCGCACGCGGCAGCAGTAACTCGTTGTCTTCGAGAATGTTTCGTCCAAGATCAGAAAATGTTGAGACCTATCTTAATTGGGTGGCGGAAGGCGTTGATTGCGATTCTTCATCCAGCCAAAAATTCGAAGTCGACGGCCGGCCCTATGTGTTTTCGGCGCTCCGCCCTGAGCCAGCTCCGGCTGGGTCGCTGCATTTGAGAACGTTCAATATGACGCTCTTAAACGTGTTGGTCTGCGGAATGATTGTGCTGCTTGGATTGTTGTTGATAAGAGCGAAAGTGACGACGCAAATCGCCGGCGCGCTATTAGCGGTCGCGATTCTGATGGCCGTTGGCGTCTTCTTTCCCCTCGTTACCGAGCATCTCTTCAGTGAAGCGCTATTGATCACCGCAGGCTTGGTCGGATTGGTGTGGTTGTTTTCAGATCTTGGGCGGTGGAGCCATGAGGTTCGTCGAATTCGAAGCGAACGAGAGCAGGCACGCGAGGCGATGTTCCAGCCAGTTGGAATGCCAATCGAAATGGCGGTCGCCGGTGGTCGTGTTCCGGTTGTTCGAGATGATGAATCTGAACCGCCAGCCGGGGGAGATGCGAGTGAAGGAGGTGCCCAATGAAACGCCAGCTTTTTTTCAAAAACTTTCCGAGGCTTGTGTGCCTGATCGTGCTGTTGATTTGCTGCCAAGGAGTGCCGGCACAAGAGAAGAAGTCGGAAGACTCCCGAAGGTTTCATCGTCAAATTTTTGTACCGTTTGAGAGCCTTGATGTTCTGCTCGATGGAAATTCGAACCGGGTCCTACTGACCAACAAGGAGTATGAAGACTTACTTAAATCAGCTCGAACGCGCGAGGTCAAAAGGGCTCCGCTGGATAGTGCTGTTGTTTCTGCTAAATACAGCGGCACCGTGTCGGACGGAGTTGCGATGATGACCGGCGAGCTGATCGTTGAACCGCTTAACGAAGGCTTGGTGCAGGTTCCGCTCCCATTCAGTGGCGTTGCGATTCGAAGTGCGCGGCTTGGGAATCAACCGGCCAATCTTTGGCGGAATGAAAAAGGCGAGATCGTGTTGTTGATGTCGGGTGAGATTCGCGAAACATTGAAAGTGGAATTGACGATCCCCATGCAAACGACGGCAGCCCGCCAGTCGATGGCGATTCAACTTCCCGCGCCGGCAGCCGCTCAATTTGAGTTGTCCGTCCCTGGTAATGTAGAAGTCAAAAGTGGCGCTGCGGTGATCGAGCGAACTTATCAGGACGCGAGCGATACGACAGAGTTTCAACTGCTACCAACTCGCGGCCCCATGAATATCGTGATGTCGCTCAACAACCGATTGCTCAAAGATGATCAGGTGGTGGTTTCACGCAGCGTGATGATTCATCGTTTGACGCCACACGTCCGCGAGATGCATGTGACCTGTTCGCTAGACATTATTCATGGTGCGATGGAGGAGATCGAGTTTGAGGTGCCAACCGGCTTTCAGATCAGTGATGTCTCGACGGAACTGCTAAGCCAGTGGCGAATCAGCGGTGACCGCCTGGTTGTCAAGCTTCGTCAGCCGACCCGGGAAGACATTGTGCTCAGTATCGCAGCCTCGATTGACGAGGGTTCTGTCGGCGGTTGGAAAGCAACAGACTTGCGTCCGATCGGTGTCGCTGGCCATGTTTCTGTGGTTGGCGTATTGGCGGATGTTGGTCTAAAGTCCTCGCAGCTCGAATCGACGGGGGTGATTCCGATCGACCATGCGTTCTTGTTGGCGGCTTTGCCCGAGTCGTTGCGGGCTTCTCGAACGGAAAGCCCAGTCGCAGTTGTTGCCGCCTATTACGCTCCGCAAAAGGATTATTCGATCGCCGCGAACTTTACGATTCCCGCTCCAGAATTAATCGTAAAGTCGAACTCGCGATTGGTGATTGATGGCCAGCAGTTGGAATTGCAAGGCGGAATTTCGCTGAACTGCAAACATGACTCGCGTTTTGATTTCAAAATCGCATTGCCCAAGTCTTGGCGGCTCAATCAGCTGACTGACGAAGGAGGCAAGAAGATCGAATTCGATCGTTTGAGCAGCGAAGCTGAATCTGAGTTCCTTGTGCGTCTGCCTTCCCGATTGCGTGAGCACCAGGCGACGAAAATTTTCTTCAAGGCCAGCATGACGCCTAGCGGCTGGTTAGAAAGTTGGCAGTCGAATGGAATTGAGTTTCCAGTCCTTTCGATCGAAGGTCAGACAGAACATTCGGGCGCGATCGCCGTCGCCACCGATGAGGACATGGTGATCAAACCAGTCATTGCCGAGGGTTTGGCTTTGTTGGATGAAGCTGACAAGAAAAAGTTTGGGCTTGGTCAAGCCTATTCTCAACTGGCCTATCAGTTCGGCGGTTCGAATTTGGCACGAGAAGCCACGCTAGAAAAGGGAATCGGAGGGCTCTACCGGTTGCAGCTACGTGCCGAGCGATTGGTTCCGGTGGTTACTGCCAGAACTTACAACTACTTTAAGATTCAACCGAATCGGTTGAACGTTCACGCCGAATTGATTTTCACTATCAAACAAGCGCGCCAAGAGGAATTGAAGTTTGACCTTCCATTGGAATCGCCTAAATCGATTTCCATTCGGGGGCACGGGGTTGCGTTGAAAGATTACCAAAGTGAAGACACCGAGACGCGGCGGCAATGGGTAGTCCAACTGGCGAAACCACAAAAAGGTACAGTTCATCTGTTTGTCGATTTTAGTATTCCAATGGAAGAGGCTGACCTGGAGTCATTGGAATTGTCTCCGGTGATTGTTCGCGACGTGAGCTTTCAATCTTCAATGTTGACGGTAGAAGGCAGTAGTGAGCTGGATATCGAGATTGATACGGAGAGCCGTTCCGTTGATGTTGGCGAATTCGCCGAGGCGGTTTATCAGCCCGGTCGATACATGCTGGGTGCTTACGCATGGCCGAATGAGAACCTGTCTTTGACAGTGAAGAGCGAGCGCCGTCCGATCTATCAGTTGCCAAGCGCGATTGTAGAGCGGGCTGAAATGGTGACGTCCGTTTCGACCAACGGCAAAGCCCAAACAGCGGCTCGATTTCTATTGGCGACCAAGCAGCAGCCTTTTCTGCGCGTCGAATTGCCGACCGACGCAACACTCTGGTCGGTGCAGCTTGACGGAAGTCCAGCGAAACCTCAGCGCCAGGATGGGGCGCTGCTAATCAGCCTGATTGGAAACAAGGCAGGCAAAATTCGCGATTTACAATTGGTGTTCGAAGCTCCAGCGACTCCCTTTAATTTTGTTGGTGAGATAAAGTCATACGCGCCAGAGCTATGGCTAGATCAATCCGCTAGTGCAAAAGGATTGCCGGTTCCGCTGGTTGATTTGCATTGGAAGTTGATGCTGCCTGATGGATTTGCTGTCTCCTACAGTGACGGATCTTTCCAATCCGATCAATTGGTGGGGCAGTGGTCGCCGCTTGAACAATTGGGAAATTGGATTTATCAACTCGGAGGCGGGATTGGACGAGTGCAGCCAACGTCGGTTCTCGCGAATCGACGCTGGAGTTCGATCGGAGGTATGGAATCTGATGGTGTGGCAATGCCACAGACCAAAGCGTTACCCCAGTCAGACGCAGCAAAACCCGCGTCGGATGATCCTTTTTCGGATCCAGAAGATGTCGAGTTTTTTGGGGGTGGGCGGGGTGAGGAAATGGTTCAGCGCGAGAACAGTCCTTTTGAGCTGGGGGCCGATGTTGGTAGTGAAGAGGTTGGTGAATTAAAGGCGGGGACAAAAGGATCCGCAGTTAGAGGCAGGCCAGTCGTCCCATCAAAAAAAGGACAAGCTTGGGCATTGAGTGGTTTGCGCAGTTTAAACATTGAATTGACCGATAGCCAAAACGCGATCGATTTCCACAACCTTGGTGAACAGCCTGTGTTGACGACGACGATCGTAAATCAGTCGCGCGTCAACTGGTTTGCTATCTCGACCTCGCTGTTAATTGTTTTATTGGGTGTCATGTTGACCCATCGAAAGCTGAGAGCGAAAGTCTTTTACGTTTTGCTCGTGGTCGTTGTCGCCTGTTTGGTGCCGCTGTTGGGCGAGACGTTTGACGCATTCAGGGCAGTCGTCGATCTGTCTATTCTTGCTGCGGTTTTGGTCGCGATCTACTTTGTTGTGGCGGCATTGTTTGGTTTGCTGGGCCGATCGGCTTCTTTCATTGTCGCTCGAATTCCAATCATGGTTTGCCTATTTGCGGTTTCGCTTGCATTTTCAAATCAGGGTTTCGCGCAGCAAGTCGTCAACGATGCAAAAGAGCTCAAGCGATTGATTTCAGAATTGCAAACCGATCCGAGTGTTGAACTGCCCAGTGACGCGATCATTATTCCGTTTGATCCCAGCGATCCTGCGGGGCGAGCGGCAGCAGAAAAACGCTTGATCCCTTATGAGCACTATCTGGATTTGTTGAATCGATCCCGACGAGATCCCGCGAGAAAAATCGAAGACGCGCCGGCTGAATATGTTTTCTCCTCAGCTGAATATGCGTTGAAGCTGACGCAAAACGAAGACGTTTCGGTTATGGGGACGTTGGTCATCGAAGTTCTGACAGATGATCCCGTTTCCGTTTCGATGCCACTCTTGGGTGGAGCTTTGGCCGACGCCAAGGTCGATGGAAAACCGGCAAAGTTACAGTTTGTCACACCAGGCAAGAGAGTGACTCCCGCACAACAATCGAGCAATAATCAGCAACTGAGTAGCGCCCAGCCATCAGTTGATTTAGCAAGCGTGGTTAAGCTCCACCTAGAGGGGCGTGGCACCAAGGTGTTTGAGTTTACCGTACGGATGAAGCCAATTCGCCAAGGCGGTTGGCGATCGCTTAACGCGCGGTTGCCGGTCGGAGTGACACGCGGATTGAAGCTGACGTCTCCGGATGAATTGACAGAAATCCGGCTGAGTTCTGAATCTGATCGTCGCTCGATTGAATCCAAACCCAATCAAGAATTGGCAACGGTGTTGAACAAGGACGGAAGCCTTCGGCTGCAGTGGAAGCCTTCGACAGCGGCAAGAACGGTTGACCAAAGTTTAACTGCGAATTCCGAAGCAATCTTCGATGTTCGTGAGGACGGACTTCGTTTGACTTGGCGAGTCGATTTGGATTTCCGTGGTTCTGAACGCGATGTATTTACCTTAATTCTCCCGCCCGGTTTCCTTGTCGAGAAAGTCACTGGTGACAACATTCGAGCTTGGGATGTAAAAGCCGATGGTGAGGTGTCTGGGGACCAGCAACGGCTCAACGTCACATTGTTAGGTTCAGCGAAAGATCAAGAAGCATTCACTGTTGAGCTTTCCCAACGCGAATTCGTCGTCGATGAGGGAGCAAGGAAGTTCGACGCTCCTTTCCTGTCAGTCGAGGGGGCTGCCTTGCACAAAGGAATCTACACTGTTCGGCGCAGTCCGATTGTCGAGTTGAAGACGACCGGCCAGCGTGCCGCCAATCGTGTTGATGAGCATCAAGGCGAATGCAAGATCGACGTTGCCGGCGTCGACGCGAACTCCAGCCCTCTGGGGATCGAGTCGTTTCAGTGTCTACAATTCCTGACGACACCGTTTCGCATCGGACTGCAGGCGAAGTTGGTGCCGCGAACCATAACGGCGAAAACAAAGTCTGTTTTGCGAATTGGCCAAAGTGAAGCTGATTGGGAAATGAAAATTGATGTTGCGGTTGGCAAACGTCCTATTTACGAACTCAGCCTTGATTTACCGGTGGACGCTGAGATCCGCAGACTCTCAGCCGGCGTTGACGAAACATGGAGTGTGGAAGATGTCGACGGAGCAAAGCGGGTCCAGTTCTTTTTTCCTCGCGGCGTTTCCAGTGATTTTTCGATCCTGTTGGAGGCGGCTCTTACCGAATTTAGCAACGAGTTAAAAGACGGTGATCAGTGGAGCATTCCACATGTCAAAGTAAATGATGTTCAAGATCAGTCCGGCCAAATTGCCATTCAAGTCGACCCAGCGATCAGCGTCGCGACTCAAGGGCTAGAGGACTGCTCCACGATCTTGATGCAGCAGATCGAAAGTTGGCTAACACCGGCACAGCGATCTTCAACGAGATTAGCGTTGGAAACAAAAGGTTCGGAATATGAAGCCAGTTTGCGTTTCACAAAAATTCAGCCACGCGTTTCTGTTGAAACTATCACGAACGTTCGGACGACTTTGTTTGCTATCGAAGAAACCGTTCTGTTGGATTTTGATATTCGTCAGGCAGGAATTCGCGAGATCCAATTTGAGTTGCCGGCTTACATGCGAAATGCTCGAGTCGTTGCCAAGCTCTTGAGCGATACGAAAATCGAAGATGTCGAGGGTGCGGATGCGGTTCGCTTTACCCTCGGTCTACATGACGAAGTGATCGATTCGTTTCGGGTTGTTATCGAGAACGATCGCCAACTGGCCAGCGAGCCACAGGGCGTGCCGGTGCCGTTGGTTTTGACAGGGAGTACGGAGCAACGGTATGTCACATTGCAAAACTCAGGGCGAGACGAAATTGAGGTGCTACCGACTAAAGATTTTCGCAAACTGAATCGACAGCTAAGTCAGTTCGCGAAGCTGCAACAGAAGTTGTCCGGCGGTGAGTTGACGTTGGCGTATTTTGTGGACGGCCAGAACGACTGGCCAAAGCTGCAATACGAAATGAAGCAGCGGGAAGTCATTGATACCGTGGCGGCCAGTATTGAGTTTTCCAAAACGACGATGGTTGTCGATTCCAGCGGTGCCTATCGCGCGCTGCAAAATTTTCAGGTCAATAACCGCTCCGAACAGTATTTGGAAATTGAGTTGCCGGAGGGGGCTCAGCTGCTGACTGTGGTGGTTGAGAACCAGCCGGTTAAACCCGTCGCCTGGCCGGCGGCGCAGAATGATCGGCGTTTGCGAATTCCGTTAGTGAAAACGCCACTGGGTGATCTGGACTACCCAGTTCAGTTGAAATATGCGGGTCGATTGGCGGCGGGCGAGCTGGCCAGTTTTGAAGAGATTGAATTTCCGGTTATTGAGACGCTGAACATTAACGTGCAGTTGAGTCAGTTGCATTTACGCCTGCCAGAGACTCACCAATGGATGAATTTTTCCGGCACGATGACCAAAGTCGACAGCCGTGGCGGTTTGGAGGAAAGTTACTTGAGCTACAAGAGTCGGCAAATTCAAAAGCTTGCCGAACAAATCCAAAGCTCAACGTCGGAGTTCGGCTCGTTTTCGAAATCGCGGGCTTACCGAAACTTGAAAACGTTAGAAAGCGAAATGAAGAGCTTTGCTGGCAAGAGCGCAAGTAGGAGTGATTATTCCAGCGGCAAGGATTTGCAAGGGCTGATCGAAGGTAATAAAGCGGCGATTGAACGAGCCCAACAGAATTACAGTGTCCAAGCCGGGCAATCAGTTGGCGCGCAAGTTGACAATCGAGATGGGTTTAACGATTTGGTGAAGAATCAGTCCGCCAAAATTGCACGTAATTCGATCACTGGTGGACGGGGCGGGCAGAACTTTTTTATTCAGGAGCTGGAGGCTCAGAAGTTAGCCAGGATGAACGTGCCTCGACAGCAAGCGGCACAGCAAAGGGAGATGCCTAATCCAGAACCCAATGCAAATTCTCAGTTTGCCAACGGAGATGGCCAGCAAGCTGGAGGCAATGCAGGCAAAGGCAAATTCGACAGTCGCTGGCTCAACCGAAATAATTTGGACAACGTAAAACCAGGAGGGGACGGGCTGATCGAAACGTCAGGTTCAATTGTTGATAACGAATCGCTTGGTCAAGGCAAAAACCAAGGCAAGAACCAAGGCGGAAATCGAAGTGGAAATCGAAGCCGATTCCAGGAGCAAAGCGAAATCAATTTTCTCAATTCAATGGATCAACTTGCGTTAGTCGACAAAGACGAGTTGAGAAAATTGAATGACAAGAATCGGAAATTGGAAGGCAGCAGTTGGGGCGGAGAAAACCTGGATCGAAAAAGCACGAGTAGAGGAAGCTCGGTCGAAGCACAAATGAGAAGAAGAGGTGGCGGTGGGATGGGAGTAGGAATGGAAGGTGAAGGTGGTGGAATGAGGGGTGGAGGCGGTGGAGTTGGACGTGGAGGCGGGGGAATGGGAGGTGAAGAACAGCAAGAGGGCGGCGGGGAACTGCAAGGTTTCCAAAGTGAGTCGTTGGAAGCTCAAGTGCAGCGTGCTCCGGGCTTGGTCGCGCCTTCAGACGGTTTGGGTTTCCGTTTTTCACGCTCTGCAACCGAAGAGGCAGCAGCTCAGGCAGGCACCTGGCGGGACGGTTCACGAGGTGTGGGCGATGACGCGATGAATGCTTCGTTAACGAGTTTGGATATTGAATTGCCTGCACGCGGAATGGATTTTTACTTCAAGTCTCCACGAGGCAAGGCGACGGTGACCGTTCGTCCGCTGGAAACCCGATCGTTGAGCCGTATCATGTCAGCTGGAATTGGGATCGTTTGTGCGTTTGTCGCTTGGCTGCTGTGTTGGTTGGTCATGCGTGCCGGAAGAAATGCGGCTATGCGTGGGATTGCAATCGTTGGTTTGTTCTTAGTTGGCTTAGTGAGTGTTGTGGCTGGCTTCCTGCCAATCTATGGCTTGCTGGCTATCGCGACGTCATTTGCTTTTTTCGTGAATTGGATGACAAGCTTCGTAGAGTCCGGCAGTGACCAAGTTGAAGTGGTGTAAGGGTTGCTTTGTCAACGCTGTCTTTTTAAGTCAACTGTTTTTTTCGCAGCCTTAATCGTATCGGAGATTCGGGTTAAGATGATTGCAGATTTTGCATCATCTTAAGTGACTTGGGACAACGACGATGAAACGCCAGCCGCTATTCAGTTATAAATATGAATCGATTTTCTGCTGTGAAAAAATAAGGTTGGGGCGAACGTCCGAGCAAACGTTCCGGCGTACGCTGACGATGGCGTTGATGATGCTGTTGGCTGTCGCTTTTGGGGCGACGCGCATTGTCGCCGATTCGCCAAAGACTGAACCTGAAAAGCTGCCCAACATTGTCTTGATTATTTCAGACGATCAAGCTTGGACGGACTACGGTTTCATGGGGCACCCGGTGATCGAAACGCCCTGCCTCGACAAACTGGCATCGGAAAGCCTGACGTTTAAACGTGGCTATGTTCCAACCAGTCTATGCCGCCCTTCCCTGGCATCGATCATTACTGGACTCTATCCGGCACAACATTTTATCACAGGCAATGACCCGGCTTTTCCCAAAGGTGTCCGTCCGAAGCAAAGAAACAAGTCGCCAGAGTATCGGGCGCTAGTTTCAGAATTGAATTCGAAGATCAAGTCGCTCGACACACTGCCACGCCTGCTCGCAAAAAAAGGTTACGTCAGCCATCAATCCGGCAAGTGGTGGGAGGGCTCGTATAAAGACGGTGGCTTTACCCATGGAATGACGCATGGTGATCCAAAGCGTGGCGGGCGTCATGGCGATGTTGGGTTGAAGATCGGTCGCGACCAAGAGATGGGTTTGAACCCAATTTTTGACTTCATTGAAGAAGCCGGTGATAAACCGTTCTTTGTTTGGTACGCCCCATTCTTGCCGCACACGCCACACAATCCTCCGCAGAGGCTGCTGAACAAGTATCAAGCAGACGGCCGCCCGATTGAGTTGGCCAAGTACTTCGCGATGTGCGAGTGGTTCGATGAAACGTGCGGTCAACTGGTCGATCATATTGATGAGAAAGGCTTAGCCGACAATACGATTGTTTTTTATGTAACGGACAACGGTTGGATTCAAAAAACTCCGCTGTCCGACGCGCCAGAAAATTGGGGCAAGAGCTTCGCGCCAAGTAGTAAGCAGTCGCCTTTCGAGGGTGGAGTTCGAACTCCTATCATGATGCGTTGGCCAAACAAAGTGCCCGCTCAACTGGATTCGGAAACATTGGTAACGAGTATTGATTTGGCCCCAACGATTCTCGCGGCTGCCGGAATCGAAAAGCCAGATTCGATGACCGGATTGAATTTGATGGATGTCAGTCAAGGCAAACCCCTTAACCGCGAGGCCGTCTGCGGAGAAATTTACGCGCATGATATTGCGGACATCAATAAGCCCCAAACGTCTTTGCTTTATCAATGGTGTATTTCAGGTAATGAAAAAATCGTCAAATTCATTGATGGGCAAGCCGGGCGTTATGGCGGTATCCATCGTCACATGCAGGGAGATCGATCAACCAAGCTGTTTGATTTGGCGGCCGACCCTCACGAGGCCAACGACTTGTTCAAGCAGCGGCGCGAGAATGCAATTGCCCTCGAGTCGTCGTTGAACAAGTTCTTCATGCGATTGAAACCGCCAAAGAATTTGGGCGACGGTGTTTCCCAATCTGACGATGAGAAGTTCACAGAACAAGATCGCTTGCGCGGTTCCATAACGCTCGAGCGAGCTTGGTGGGATCTGAAGCACTACCAGTTGGATTTGGAAGTCGATCCGGAAGGGAGGACGTTGAAAGGTTCTAATGTCGTCAAGTTTGAAGTTTTGAAAACTGGATCGACGATGCAAATTGATTTGCAACAACCGTTGTCGATCACGAAAGTTGTACATTCGTCCGGCGAATTGTCGTTCAAACGAAACGGGAATGTTCATTTAGTAGAATTCGCCACGCCACTGGTCAAAGGTGTCAACGACGAGATCAAGGTTTATTACGAAGGAACCCCAGTCGAAAGTAAGAACCCGCCGTGGAGCGGTGGATTTTCTTGGCAACGCGACAACCTCGGGAATCACTTCATCGCAACGTCATGCCAAGGCATCGGCGCGAGTATTTGGTGGCCATGCAAAGACCATGGCTACGACGAACCAGACGACGGGATGGATATCAACGTGACGGTGCCGGATACTTTGTCGGCGGTTTCTAATGGTAGGTTAAGCAAAACGGTTCACGATACCGAGCGGCAAACGAAAACGTTTCATTGGCGTGTGACGCAACCGATCAATAACTACGGAGTCAACGTTAACATTGGTAACTACGTCAATTTCAAAGACCGCTACAACGGTGAGTTCGGTGAGCTAGATTTGGATTATTGGGTGCTCGCTCATCAGCGTGAGAAGGCAGAAAAGCACTTCAAGGAGGCTCCTCGGACAATCGCTGCGTTCGAACATTGGTTTGGGAAGTATCCGTTTTATGAAGATAGCTACAAACTGGTCGTTGTGCCCTACCTCGGCATGGAGCATCAAAGTTCAGTCACTTACGGCAACGGATTTCAAAATGGATACCGAGGAAGAGATCTGAGTGCGTCTGGAGTCGGGTTGAAGTTCGATTTCATCATCGTTCATGAGTCTGGGCACGAGTGGTTTGGCAACAACGTATCGATGAAGGATACGGCGGACATGTGGATTCATGAAAGCTTTACCAACTATTCGGAAAACCTGTTCGTTGAACATCATTTTTCGAAACAGGAAGCGGAAGACTATGTGATCGGTTGCCGTAAGCTAGTCCGGAATAGAAGTCCGATCATTGGAGTCTACAACGTCAATAATTCTGGCTCTGGCGACATGTACTACAAAGGTGGCAACATGCTGCACACAATTCGTCACATCGTTAACGATGATGAGAAATGGCGAGGGATATTGCGAGGACTAAATGAAACGTTTTGGCATCAGACAGTGACAACAGAGCAGGTCGAAACTTATATCAGCGAGCAGGCCGGTTTTGATTTCGACAAAGTGTTCGACCAATACTTGCGCGGGACTGATATTCCTGTTTTGAAATACAGCAAGTCTGGCAAGACTTTGACATTCAATTTTGAAAAAGTGGTGCCGGGGTTCTCAATTCCCTTGGTGGCGACAGTCAATGGAACCACGGTAACGTTGACAGCGACTGATCAGCCGCAAACCATGGAATTCGAATTTGAGATTGCAACTTTTGAAGTTGATCGAAATTTCTATGTCGACGTGATTGAGGCAAAACGTTAACCGCTAAATTGGAGCCGGCTTATGAGTTTGGCGAAAGTTAGTGGTTCTACAGATTTGATTGACCGATTGCAGGTTACGATTTGCCCAAAAAACGCACGGCAGTGAATCTCGTTACCCAAGGCGTTCATTGGGGCTTCCGAACTCGGCAAGTTATCTTGTTCCGACTATCCTAGATGATTCTCAACCGAACGTTTACGTGTCGATTCGCCAGCGTGAACCGAAGTGTTCGTCTTGTTGGGTGATTTAACGAAAACATCTTTGTGCGGAATTAAGAATGAAACTTTCATTTGTTGATCGCTTTTTAAGCCTGTTAAGCACGTTTGTCCTGACAGCCATCGTCGCGTTGACGTCGACTGGCTCAACGCAAGCAGACGATCCTTCCTTGTCTCCAGCGCTCGAGCTAAAGAAGAATCAACGCATCGCCATGGTTGGCAATTCATTGGCTGAACGAATGAACTTATTCGGTCATTTCGAAACACTGCTTCACACCCGCCACTCTGACAAGGAATTGATATTTCGAAATTTTGGCTGGCCAGCAGACGAAGTTGCCAATCAACAGCGACCGAGCAACTATACAAAGATTGATGATCCGCTCGAAGTGTTTGCTCCAGAGATGTTCATCTGCTTCTTCGGTTTTAACGAATCGTTTGCCGGATCTGACGCCAGCAGCTTGGAAACGTTTAAGAAGAACTACCGAGCTTACATTGCAGGTATGGAAAAGCGGTTTACCAAAGACGAGAAGAAACCAACTTTCGTTTTGGTCAGCCCAATCGCTTTTGAGGCGACTGGGAATCCACTCCAGCCTTCGGGAGTTGAAGAAAATAAGAACCTCGCCGCGATCACCAGTGCGATTGCTGAATTGGCCGCAGAAGACAACCACCGATTCGTAGATTTGTATACCGAATCGCAAGCTATGTTCGCTGCCGAAGAAGGCGTTCAGTTCACGATCAACGGAGCTCATCTAAACGAATTGGGCGATGAGAAAATCGGAACGCTTCTCGATAGCAAGCTCTTTGCTAGTGGGCATCCGACTGGAGTTAAGACTTCGAATTTCGAAACGATTCAGAAATGGGTAATCGATAAGTCTTGGTTTCACTCTCAAGACTATCGAATGCTTAATGGCTGGTATGTCTATGGTGGTCGACGGACTTGGGACACTGAAACGTTTCCAACTGAGTACGAGAAAATTCGAAACATTGCGGCCGTCCGAGATCAATACATCTGGGATTTAGTTGCAGGGCGTGAAGTTCCTGCCGAGCCAGACGATTCAAAAACGGGAACGGTCTACGAGCCGGCCACGATGTTTGGAACTCGCGACGACAATTTCCGCGAGATGCGTGAGCCGAAAGATTTGAAGTACCCAACGCCTGAAGAATCGATCGAAATGATGACGGTTCCGGAAGGGTTCAAAGTTCAACTGTTTGCGTCAGAACGGGAATTTCCAGAACTTGCAAACCCGAATCAAATCGCCTTCGACAATCAAGGACGACTTTGGGTCTCCTGCATGGTCAACTATCCGCAATGGCAACCTGGCACTGAAAAGCCAAGTGATCGACTGTTGATTTTAGAAGACACGGACAACGATGGAATGGCGGATAAGTGCACGCCGTTTTATGACAAACTCATTTGCCCGACTGGATTTGAATTTTGGAACGGCGGAGTCCTCGTTGTTGACGAACCACGGATTCTGTTTTTGAAGGACACTGACGGTGACGACCGGGCGGACTACGTTGAGCAAATTATTGATGGTATCGCCACGGACGACACGCATCATACGGTCGGAGCTTGGGAGTTTTCGCACGGCGGGCATTTGCACATGCTCGAAGGCATTGCTCTTTCAACGACCATGGAAACCCCTTGGGGAGCCTTTCGGAATAAAGGAACTGGCGGTGGTTATGTTTACGATCCACACTCGCAACAGTTAGAGCACTATCGAACGCCGGGTTATGGAAATCCGTGGTGCCTTGTTTTTGATCGCTGGGGCAACGGGATTGTTGGTGATGGGACGAATGCGAAACAGCATTGGGTCAGCCCGCTATCTGGATTGGAAGTTAAGACTCGCAAGACGATGAATCCTGTCTTCGACAATGAAGGCATGCGGCCAGCCGTTGGAAACGAATTTTTGCTGTCTCGTCATTTTCCCGATGAGATGCAGAACCAGTTCATCTACGCGTGTGTTATCAACATGCATGGGATGCCACGTTTCAATGTAAGAGATGAGGCGAATGGTGCGGGCTTCGAAGGTGAACGGGTGGAAGACCTGCTGGATTCAACGGACATGATCTTTCGTCCTGTTGATCCTAAAATCGGTCCCGATGGAGCGCTTTGGTTTGGCGATTGGTGCAATGCGTTGATTGGTCATATGCAATACTCGCAACGCGATCCAAATCGCGACCACAAACACGGTCGCGTTTATAGACTGGTCAATACTAAGAAGGATTTGCTTGAGCCAATTACTCAAGCCGACAAGTCGGTTCCTGAGCTTTTGGAGCAATTAAAAGTTCATGAATTGCGTTGGCGATATCGTGTGCGACGAGAGATTCGCGATCGTGAAAAATCCGAGGTCTTCGCTGCCGTTGAAAAATGGATTGACGGAGTGACTGATCCAATGCTTCTATGTGAAGCCATGTGGATTCAGGAAAGCTTTCGAGATGTCGATGGAGAATTGCTCGATCGAATTCTGGCGTCGGATGATTTTCATGCTCGCGCGGCTGCGATTCATACGATCACCAATGAACGAGAACGGCAAAGCGATTTTCAGGCACGGCTTGAGAAAAGCATCGCCGATCCACATCCGCGTGTTCGCCTTGAAGCGATTCGCGGAGTGAGTTTTCTCGACTCCAAAGCTGCAACTGGAATCGCACTCAGTGCTGTCGATCATGCGACTGACTATTGGATCGAGTACACGCTTGAACACACGCTCCATGCTTTAAAGCCGTTTTGGGGCAAAGCCGATCCTGAAGAGCTTTTGGCTGGGTCGTCAGAGAAAGCAAAGAGTTATCTCCAGCGACACATTAAAATCTCCAGTCCGGGCGGAGTGGCAGTTCGTCCACTCGAGATCGCGGAAGACGTCGACGCTCCGCTGTGGCAGCGAATGGAAGCCGTCAAAACGTTGACAGGAATTCGCGGTGGAAATCGAAAGCAGGGCAAGGAAGTGTTTAAGCGAGTTTGTTCAGCCTGTCATTTGTTGGAGGGTGTTGGGAAGAAGTTTGGTCCCGACCTTTCGGATCTTGCTGTTCGGATGAACAAAGAAGAAATCATCCGTTCCGTGTTGTTGCCCAATGATACGATTTCAAAAGGCTACGAGACGATCTCCGTTTTGACATTCGATGGCGATTTTCACAATGGATTTATCATTAGCGAAGACGACACCACGCTGTCTCTTGGAATTGCTGACGGTAAGCAGATCGATATCCTGCTTGAAGACATTGAGCAACGAAAAGATATGAAGGCGAGTTCGATGCCGGAGGGATTGATCAAGCAAATCGCACCGATCGAGTTTCTGAATTTGATTAAGTACCTCGAAGGTTTGAAAGCTATCTCGATGGATGTCCGGGCCGGCGGTTGGATTGGAGCCAAAACGAAGTCTCCATCGAAGCTACGTGAACACAAAGGTTTCAAGGAAATTTCGCGTGACGGTTCGATTCAGCTTGGCAAAACGATGACCAATCCAACTTGGCACTCGGATTCGCATTTGTTTCTGCAGGATGTGAAGTCAAACAGCGAGATGGATTTCGTGTTTCACTCGGCTCATGAGACTGAGAGTCCTGCGATCACCATTCAACTCCCCAAGGTTTCGGAGGTTCGCCACATTTGGCTGCAGAATCGTTTGAGCAGTCAGTTCTATTCTCGCGCAGATGGGCTGACCATCTGGGCCAGTCTTGACGGAAAAGAGTTTAAGAAAGTTTGGGCAGCCGACAAGTCAAAAGCCGATTGGATGGTTGACTTGCCGGCTGGCACGCAGGCGAAATATTTGCGCGTCGGGTTGGACGGAGCTGGAACGTTCCATCTCAATCGCGGCGTGGTTTACGGTAAGTAAGCGACGCGATCATGCGGTCTGAAAACCACTTTGCAAAAACGATGCGTCAGTTTGCTACAGCGAAATTGGAGTCGAGAGTGTTAACTTTCGATCGAGTAGAATGCGATAAGTTGATTGCGTCGAGAGATTGTTTGATCTGTCGCGATCTGCACGTCCAGATGAACACAAATAGTCAAAGAGAATAGCAAATGTCGAACTTCTACTTCAATTTCTTGAGCCGCTTTGGGGCAGTACCGTTTGTGTGTTTGGTGTTGGTGCCGGTCATTGGCAATGTGGGATTGGGGCAACAGGTCGCTCAAGATCAAGTTCCGACGCAAGCATCAACTCAAGAAGACGGAGCGATTCAAGCTTCGTCACTGGGCGGGACGAAGAATGTTCATCGACTTGGCGATTTGATCTTCGCCGGTCAGTTCAAACCTGATGATGTTGCAAAGATCAAAGATGAAAAAGTTCTTCGCGTTATTACGCTTCGGACGGATGGGGAAATCGACTGGGATGAAAAATCTGCGATCGAGAATGCTGGCATCGAGTTTGTCAAAGTTCCTTTCAAGGCTCCCGAAACGTTGACCGACGAAGTGTTCGCAGAAATTCGTGGACTTCTAAAAGACGACGCCAAGAAGACTTTATTTCATTGTGGATCAGCAAATCGAGTCGGAGGCGTTTGGTTGCCCTTCCGAGTACTAGACCAAGGCGTCGACGTTGAAAAAGCGCTTGCTGAAGCAAAAGAAATTGGCTTGAGGACGCCTTTCATCCAAGAGAAGGCGCTGGACTACATCGAACGCATGCAAGCAATTCCAGCGATGGGAGGGGAATCAAGCGTCAAACCAGGCGTGAACAAAAGTTTCATTGATCCGAATCTGGACGTTGATTCGTACGTGAAGCGTTTTGAAATCGAAAGCCGTGAAGTGTTCTTGAATCGCGAGAGAATTTTAGCGGCTTGCGAAATCGAAAAGGGCGACACGGTTGCCGATGTTGGCGCGGGAACTGGTCTGTTTACGCGATTGTTTTCCGTTGCGGTTGGCGAACATGGGTGGGTTTACGCTGTTGATATCGCGCCGCGTTTTCTTTCGCACATCAATGCCGAAGCTGCCAAGCAAAAGCTGACTAATATTTCCGGCGTGCTCTGTGCCGAGAATAGTGTCAATCTTCCACCTGCGTCCGCTGATGTCGTTTTCATCTGTGATACCTACCACCATTTTGAATTTCCAAAATCGACGCTTGCTTCAATCAATCGTGCTCTCAAAAAAGATGGGCATTTGATCATGATTGACTTCGATCGCATCGAAGGCAAGACTCGAGAATGGTTGATGGGGCATGTTCGGGCTGGCAAGGAAGTTTTTCTGGCGGAAGTCGAAGCGGCCGGGTTCACGCTGGTTGAAGAAAAGCAGATCGATGGATTCGAGGAGAACTATTTCTTGAAATTTCGCAAGAACTGAATTCTGTTTGACTTGAAGTCTATCGAATGATTTTCGCTCCGGCTTGGCCAATCAATTCTTGATACCATTGCTGCGTTGCTTCCGAGTGGCCTGCAATTTCGTTCGTACCCCAAATGATCGTTAGCGTCTTGGTCGTCGTCGGAGAGGTCTTGGTTCGCTGAGAGTCCTTGACGCCATTGGCGCAGGCTCCGGTTCTGTCAAACAAGCAGAGCAATCCGTCGAGCTTGATAGTTTGCCCGCCGGCATTGAAAACGTACTCTGTACCCTCTGGTGCGATTGCCAGTTTGAGTGGCTTGGTTACCAGATCAAAATCGACGACGCTGATTGGTAATCCGCTGTGCAGCGAAACGACATTGCAAATGTCGACGGCCAAATTGATGGACGACAGCTTGTTTTCCGTCACGGCACGAATCAAATATTCGGATGCCGGCTTGCCACGGCCCGTTGGTTTGTAGCCGCCGTGACGAAGCAGGTTTCGCCCAATTTGTTTGATGTCGTCGGGCCGCGCGATGGGAGCTACTGCTTCCACCGAAAGCCACTTCATTACCGATTCATGGGTTCCCATTTCCCCCAATGTCCGCGGGAATTCGGTAACAAAACACCGCACATCGAGTAGCGGGTGGGGTTCGATTGTTACTAAATCAGTCATTGGATTCTCATCGTCTGTTAAATTCCAATCGTATTGGTTAACCACAATTCCGTTCAACTAACTTGAAATCTCGTAGCGGACGTCGTCAAGACTTTCGTTTTCAACCGTTTATCCGCTGCCTTTCGAGCAAGGCCTATCAGAACTCTTGACGAGTTCGGCTACTTCGTTGAACTTTGTTGTGGTTGGACAGCGGGGGTTCAAAGTTTCGCGTTTTAAACCCAGATGTCGGACGTGCAATCACCACCGGGAAATCGAATTTCATGAGCTCTGGCAGCACCGCCGGGTTCGGCTCCAAAATCAACCATGAAGTCTTCATTCAGCTTCAAACCGCCCTGCTCTGTATCGCAATCCAACTGCAGTAGATACGAGCCTTCTTTCGCCATCTTCGGATAAAACTGATTGTCCCAAGGACTGTACAGCGAGTTGGTGACGTAGAGTCGTTTGCCATCGAGGCTGAGTTGTAGCATTTGTGGTCCGCCACCGAGCGGCTTGCCTTGGCACTCTGCGGTTTTGCCAATCACTCCGCCCAGCCAAACTTGGCCGGTTAATTTTGGATTCGCAGGATCACTGACATCGTATTGTCTGAGATCTCCGTGCAGCCAATTGGAAAAGTAGAGAAAGCGATCGTCCATCGAGAGAACCAAGTCGGTAATCAGGCCGGGAACCGGGAACGGCCAGCCCTCCGTTTCGATTGGATCGACCGAGATGACTTTCTTGGCTTCCCATTTGGAGTCGGGTTTCTTTTCGTCTTTAAACCAGTGCCACATCGTGCTGCTGAGTGCAGCTCCGACAAACCCATGCACACTGTCAGGGTCATGATGGAAGCGGACTTCCAGCGGAATCATGCCCTCTTCGCCAAAGTCAATTGTCTGATCGATGACGCGCTTTTCCCAATCCCAAAAATGAATTTGGCTGCCGTACTTTCCGGCTTTGACATCGTCGAGGTTGAATCCTTGCGAAACAGTATTCGGAGCACCCCATTCGCTGGAGACCATGACGTTATGACGTGGTTGATACCAGTAGTCGTAACTGAACTTCATGCCAGCCAAATTGTTTTCCCATCGGCCGGCCACGTTGAATTCAGAATCAAGCAACAAGAATCCGCCGGGGCCTTCGCCAGCAGCATCGCCAAGCATCGAGATGATAATGTTTCCATCGGCCAGACAGTGGCAAGTGTGCGGCGCTGAGAGATTGGTTTTCTTAGCGATCTCTTCCGCCTCAATCACCTTGTGCATTTTAGGAGCACGTTCGTCCTCGGTATCGACGATATGGATCCTTCCCGAACCGATGCCAGGGAGAATGATGAAGCGCCGGTGCTTGCCTTCTTCGCCGTGGCAACTGCTACACGCATTCCAGCCGAAGTGATGGAGCTCATCGCCAATGTTTGGCATGTCCAGTCGCGAGATGACTGATCCATAGGTCTTCGATTTTGGATCAACGTCGACGGTCGCCAAGTAGTCTGGTTTCTTGATTTCGGTACCGGCGTAGATCGCTGGAATGTAGGCAACAGTTTCTGGCGGAGCCTGCATCGCATCGGCCGGCGATGCGTAGGTTCGGTCGCAACAAGCGGGTGCGGTGGCAGGTTTGTCGTCATCTTGTTTGGTGTTAGCTAACAAGGAATCGGTAGCGATGGTCGAAGTGGCAGCAACGGCGGCTGATGATTTGAGGAATTCGCGGCGTTTCATTTTTCATTCCTTTTCGAATTGGGCTGGGTGTGCACCAAATTTAAAATGAGAACTTGACTGACGAAAACATTGTACGGTTTTGTGAAACAATTCTCTAAGGCTCTTTGGATTTTGTGAGTCACTGGATTTCGTGAATGGCCGTGATAAGCCGCACAGTAGGGCGGTGGGAACTTGATGCAAATTGTCGAGAGTTGAGCCGATAATGCGAAGAAGCTTCGTCGTTTAGTCGCAAAGATTGTTTCGAAGCGTCTCTGCGTTCTCGCGGATACCGGCTTTGCTTTGAATTGAATTGCTTTGAATCGAGTATGGCTATCGTCATCTTGCGTTCTTGCTTCGCTGCGTTTGATCTATAATCGAAGGTGACTCAACTTCAGATCAATTTGAAACAATGACTAATCGTTCTTCGAACCAACGAAAGATCCTCTTTCGCCTAGCCGCTGTCTTGCTTGGCCTTTTGCCATTTTTTATCACAGAAGTTGTCTTGCGAACGGTGGGGTGGAATGAGCCCAATCAGACCACGGAAATTAGTGATCCGTATGTGGGATTCAGCGAGCTCAACCCTTTGTTTGTGGCATCGGCAGAAGGGAACATGCTTGAAGTCGCCGCCAATCGGCAGCCGTTGTTTCAACCTGATTCGTTTATGGCGACAAAGCCAACCGAAGAGTATCGGATTTTTTGCTTGGGAGGTTCGACGGTTCAAGGACGGCCTTACTCTATCGAAACTTCATTCACGACGTGGCTGGAGTTGGCTTTGAATTCAGGCGGATCCAAGCAACATGTTGACGTAGTCAATTGTGGCGGGGTTTCTTATGCGAGTTACCGACTGGTGCCGATTCTAGAAGAGGTCATTGGGTATTCGCCAGATCTGATTGTTCTCTACACCGGACACAACGAGTTCTTGGAAGACCGAACCTATCAAAACGTTAAGGCGACGGCTGACTTGATAGCCAATACTCATCGGTTGATGTCGAAGCTGGAGACCTACCGATTGGTTCGAAGTTATTTTAAAGGCGGTAGGCAAGTCGGGGCCAGGAGCTCTCAAGACAAGGCGCTGTCTGAGCTGCCTGCCGAGGTGGAAGCCAGGTTGGATTATCGAAACGGGCTCAACCAATATCAGCGAGATGACCCGTGGCAGGCCAACGTCATCGAGCACTATGAATTCAATTTGCGACGAATGATCCGCATCGCAAAACAGGCCGATATCCCGATCGTCTTGATCAATCCCGTAAGTAACCTGAGAAACATTGAGCCATTCAAAAGCCAGCACAGCGCTGGACTTAGCCAGGCAGTTCTGATGAACTGCGAACAGCAATGGTTGAATTTTGCCGAGAATGAATCGACAGGAATTGCCGTCAGTGATGCAATGCAAATCGAAATTCTTGAGGATCTGCTGGCCAATGATCAGCGATATGCCTTGACCCATTTTCGATTAGCGCAAGCTTATCATGCGAGTGGGAAATTTGATTTGGCGAAGAAGCATTTTTTGCTGGCCAAAGAGAATGATATTTGTCCCTTGCGGATGTTGGAACCAATGCACGACATCATTCGGAATGTCGCGAACGAAATGCAAACGCCGTTGGTGGATGCCCGGAAATTCTTTGAAGATCGAACCGATGATAAAATTCCGGGGCGAGAGTCGCTCGTCGACCACGTGCATCCGACGATTTTTGGCCACCAGTTGCTTGCCAAACTCTTGGTTGAACATCTGGATTCTCTGGAGCTAATCTCGGTAGCTGATGATTGGGAAGCGCATAGTGATGAGGCATTTCAAACGCACTTGAAGGCGTTGCCTTTTATGTATTTTCAACGTGGCCGAGATCGACTGAACGGATTGAAGCGATGGGCTGAGGGGCGCGTGACAAGAGAGCGAGGCGGTTCTTGATCAGGCAAGCAAGCGAATGATGAACAGCCTTCCCCGAATTTGGTTTCGTCCAATGGTGTGTGTCGCGATTAGAGAAGTTGTTCAAGCCGGTGTCTTGAATCGTGAGATGCGGTTCACTTTTTCTCATTCTTATCGGGGCGCGCATTTTCTTGGCGCTCGTAAAGGTTCGATCCTTCGAACCAAATGTTGTTCTGTTTTTCGTCAGTGAAGGTGGCTTGATGTTCAACATGTCCGTCATCAAAAGTCAGTGTTAGGCGAAAGCCATCGAATTCGTAAGTTCCCATTCGATCGGAACCGCTCGAATTGTTTTTGCGTTTTGAGAGAGCCGTCGCATTCAAACCGGTGATTGAGGTGACTGCCCCTTCATCGTCCCAGACCGAAGTCGCAAGGGATTCCATGCCGGGCACGCCACCCATCTGAGTCGAACCATTTCGGTACTTGAGAAATCGACCATTTCGGTTGAGCTTGATACCCCATCGCCTGATCGAGGAATAATTAGACATGAGGTTGGCGGTTGTTTGGGCCATGCCGAAATCACCATCCAGTTTGGTGCCTTTTTCAAGCGGCAATCCAATGACTTGTTTGCCATTGGGTTGCCGGTAATCTCTCGGGCGAACGGGCCAAGCGAACGCATAATTTTCCTTTTCCTTCTTCCACCACCCCCAACGATCTGGTTCGCGGCTGCGCGAAACGGCAACATCAAGCGTGTCGGGGGCTGTGGGCAGACCGTCCAGAACTCGACCATCCTTCATCAACAAGAATCCTTCTTGATCCAATTGCACTGCACCGGAACGATAAGCCGTCTCCCAAACATACATCACCGCCTCGATTTCATCTGGCTGAATACCTTGGCCCGGATCAACGACATGCTTGTATCTTTCCGCTTCGGCCTTAGCGATTGCTTCAGCTCGTTTAATATCGGCGGGCGAAGAACGTTCGCTGGAGGAGACCCACTTCAGTTTTCGTTGCCAACGACCATCTCTGGCGAAGATCACCATGTTCCCGGTAGCTTCTTTTCCGTAAACGCAATATTCGTTTTCGTGATCGCGGACACTGTTTTCCAGCTTGCTGCCAATGTTAAGCCTGCCCGTCGCCTGAGAGTAAATCATCTGCCCAGTCTTTTTGTATTTTTCGCCACCTTTTAGAAACTCAAATTCGCCGTTGTCAAATAAAACCAGATCAAAGGTGCCGCTGACTTTTTGATCTTTTAAGTAGACAGAACTACCAACGTAGCGACCGGGCTTGATCGGCCCGCCGGCTTTGAGGTTTTTGACTTTTGGCGGAGGCAACTCAATTGACGTGCCGCGGTTTTCCTTTCTCGCCGCGTCTCTTTCGACGACCAGCAGTCGATACAGTAAACGATCTGTTTCAGGTTTGTACTTCCGAACTTGTTGAGTGTCACTACTGATGGCTGAGGCAAAACGAACATGCACTTTGTCGACGCCAACCGCCAGTCCACGAACGGTATGTTTCTTTCCGCCGACTTCGAAATCTCGCCAGCCTTCAGTCATGTTGCCTGTTTGGCGAATTACTTTTGGTCCGTTTACCCACACGCCGTTGTTGGGGGCATTGCCCAAGACAAATCGCTGGTTCACCCATTGCTCAAGGCTTTGATTTGTCTCAAGAACTTTTCGTTGATAAAATTTGACGACTAACGAGTCGCCGCGTTGTAAGCCAGTCTTGGTGAAGACAGTTGCCTTTCGCCCCTCGGTCGTTCTTTTCCAGCCTTTGGGCGTATCTGGAGTTGGCTGGAGGCTTTGCGCGGACACGATATTTTGGGCGAAGCCAAGCAGGCAACAGACTAGCAAAGCGATACGAAGATAAATCTGAAGCATCTCAAAACTCCATCCGAAAACTCCAACGGATCCCGCATCTAATTTATAGCAAATGGCATGCGAACCACTGGCGACAAGTTCGGGCAATCATCGGCGAGTATCGTGGAAAGAGAATGCCGAGTCGGGCGACCGATCCTTGGCGAACTTCGTCCACCAAAAGTATCGGGGAGGATCACGTGAACTAAACGTTTTTGTGAGCAACTGTGTTTTCAGCGAAATATAAGACAAATTCGCAGTCTGCTGCGGAATCGTAGCGGAAATCGTCTTTTCGTCGCATTTCGGAATTCCGAATCTCAATTCGAGAACCGTTCATTCTTGCTTTTGATGAAAACACTGGAAAAAATTGGGTTTTCCGAAGTTGGCACGTTGATTGCAATTTCAATGGTTAGTGGAGTTCTTTGCTTGCACGGCAACGTTCCCTGCTTTTGACGCATCGCAAAATTTTCAATTTGCTTTCAAGGAGTCACCAATATGCCTAGTTCTGTTGCCCAACCAGATTTGGATTTTTTTGAGAGCCCATTTTTCTTTTTCTCAAACAACCAGGACTCGGAAATTTTGTACGTCAGTCGGTCTATTAAGGATGTGCTTGGTTACGAACCAGCTGATTTGGTAGGCAAGAACTATTCCGATTTTCTAGTTGCTGATAACGGCTGCAACAGCGACGTGGAAGCGATGAGATCCCGACGATTCAATGGAGATGCCAATCACACATCCATTAGGGTCGTTTTTGACAAAAGTGGTCAAAAGCGAGTTCTCAAAATTCAAACCTATGGAAAAGTTGATGACGAAGGAAACGTCGTCGCTAACCATGCCATCGCTCAGGATGTTACTAACGAGAGTCATCTTAGTGAGCGTCTTCAAGAGCTAATCAAAGTAGAATCGACGTTGAAAGAGCGCGAGAAGACTGTGCTTGAATTGGTTTTGAGTGGTTCACCCAATAAGCTTATCGCGCGGCGACTATCGATCACTGAGCGGGCGATCGAAATGGTGCGAGCACGGTTGATGAAAAAATTCGCTGTCACGTCAGCGGCCGAGTTGATTGCGATGGCAACAGAGTTGGCGACGCTCCGGAACGTGCTCCAGTTGAGCGCTTAGTCCGACTGATTGCTTAGTCCGACTGATTGCTTAGTCCGACTGATTGCTTAGTTCCAACTGGGCGCTTAGTGTCAGCATGGCACTAAGTTCTTCCCAGAACAATTATCATTTCTCAACCAGTTGCGAACCTGGTTAGCACATGCCTGTCATCTTGTTTGAACTTCAAACAATTTAGCTCACCGAATTTATCGGGCTGAAAGGAGCCAAAGATGACGAATCGCAACTTTTATCGCCAATGCGGGCTTCGACGAGAGCTTGGTGAAGATCGAACCGCACACCTGGTGAGCTATTTGCCAATTCAGTTTGCCAAACCCAATCGAGTCGTGAGGCTGAAAGATGCCAATGATCAATGGGAAGATGGATGGCGAGTCGTCCGCATTGGCGCGGCGGTTGAAAAAGAACAGCTTCCGGACGTGCATCGCAAGATCAAGTCACATCGGAAGCGGACAGGCGACAGCTTGCGCCGGAGCAGCAAGTAACACAGGCGTTTTCGTTCGAAAGCACGTTGCGGCAGCCCAACCAGGTTGGGCTGCCGCTTTCTGTTGAGATTCGGTTTCAGTCGGCTTAAGTCGGGTTTAAGAATACAAGACGAAATCCATGATCCCGCCATCGACGACTTCCCAGCCTCGCGGCGTGTTGTTCTCAGAGCCGGGGTAGGAATAGACAGTGACGATATCTGTTGGGAAATCAATGCCTTCATAGTAGTAAGAGTAGTAGTTACTCAATCCCCACTGCCAAGTATTGCCCCAACTACTAGGCTCGTTGGGTGCACTGATGTTTTGCTTCGTCGAATAAATTGAAATCCAGTAAGTCGTATCGGCTTCCGCGTCAAAGTCGATTGTGGCCGAGTAGCCGTACATCGCTTCGTCGATCTCAAACTCTTTGCCAGTCTCAAAGCGATCGACTTCGTCGCCGACTTCAAATTTTGCGATCGAATCACCGAGTGGAGAGAACTCATCTCCTTCAAAGATCTCAATGACAAACTCGTCAGTCGCATAAGCTTCATCGAGATTATAAGAACCAGTCCACTCGATGCGATTGATCGTGGCGGAATTTGAAAGTTGAAATTCGCTTGAGTTCAACAGTTTGTCATTTCCGGCGATTCGGTAGGACGGAGAGGCGTAATATACATCGGCTGGCCCACCGGCTCGGTTGTTGTAAACAAGCTGACCCTCGGATTCGAATCCGATCATGTCGATCATTGTGGACTGCTCGTTGCCCATGTCTACATCGCCCATGTCACTTCCGCCCTGGCCGGACAGCATCACATTGCCGTCGACTGGTGAAGATGTGAGTTCTCCCGTTAAGTGATCTGAGCCATCACCAGTGAAGACGCCTAATCCCGCGTCGCCAACATTTGGGTTGTTGATTTCGACAACATCATTGCCATCAAGTGTAAGGATTAATTGAGTCAAGCCATCAAGGTCACCGCCGTTGACTTGGACATGATCGTGGTCATTGCCGGTGACAAAGACCGCATCCGAAGAATCCAGCGTTTGGATATCATCAAGCATGATTGCGTCATCGCCATCGAGCGAGAACACGAAGACGGAAGTGTCGAAGATGCTGTCAGCTAGTTTGACTTCGTCGTCGCCATCGAAAGTCTGAACGGTGATCGGTTGAGTAAAGCGACTGTCCTCGACGGAGACCGAATCGTTGCCAGCACCGCCATAAACGACCGACAGGTCTTCGAATTCCGCGTCCACAACGTTAAATGTGTCATGCCCGGCTCCAAGGTGGACTCGCAAGCCGCCCAGAAAATTCGACATCCCTGTGGCTCCATCGGCGGTGGCACTGTTCTGTACCAGATAGGATTCGTTAAGGCCATTGATGGTCGTATCGTCGAGCGAGCTGACTTCCATCCGACCTTGGTCGTTCAACGCAACTTGAATTTGGTTATCGCCGGCGTCGCCACGAATGTAGAGGTTGCCGTCAATTTCAAATGCCACGACGTCGCCCGCAAGGAGGTGACGAGGTTCAAGCGACACGTAGTCTTGCCTTTGCTTGGATCGTCTTTTTGTCAGCGGGCGGGTGCGAGAATTACGTGTGATACGACGGGAAGATTTCATGTAACACCTTCGAACAAGAAAAGACCAAACGGAACGTCCTAAGACGCTTGGAAACGAAAACGAGAAACTCGCCATTGCCAAAGTTGATCCGTTGAATTGGCAATGACAACGGTTCAACTTCGTGGTCAACGAGTTTGAATTCTAACTGATTCATCAACGATGGGTTAATCGATATTGCTTCGAAAACTCGATGGCGAGCGCAAGCTGTGTCAATTTGTAAACTGAGATCTCCCACTCCTAGCGAACGCCAGCAGCGCCCTTGGGCGGCCAAGAATCTTGTAGAAACGAGGTTGCTTTCTCGGAGAGCCCGTTCGGAAATCCGAACTGCAATCTGGCCTTTTCGACTTTTCGACTTGGGTTTCGGTGGTATAGTTCCGCTGGTTTCCCAGCATTTGATTTTTTACGATCGGCTTGGTCAAACGAAATAACCCTTTGTTGGATTTGATACGCATTAGAGCGACGCAAGGGTTTGATACGGCTAATTTTTAGGACTTGTTGTTTTCCTCAGGATTAAGATGTTGCAATTTCAATGTGTCAAAATCACTGCTTGCGATGATCAGTCTCAGGCTCTCATTCAATTCGTCGTCCTGCTGGAGCAAAAGCGCACGGGGCAACAGGTTGAACTTCTTTTGCCGCCGGACTTTTGTGACGTAGGAAGTGTTTTCAATTTGACCGACCAAGATTTCGAGATTGAACGTGCTGCACAGGCCGCCGAATCTAACGAAGGAACTCGTGGGATCTAACCCCAATAAGAAACAGTGGGAATGTTGCCTCCCACGTACACGGTTCGAAAATCAATCAAAAACGCCGAATTGAGGTACTCAATTCGGCGCTTTTTTTGAGGTCAGGCACTGGTTCATGCCAGGCGATCGATCCAAGGGTTTAGTTGACAGGAAAGCCGCGTTTTCGCAACAAGGCTTTCGTGTCGACATCTCGGCCACGAAATTTCCGGAAGCCTTCCGCCGGGTCAATTGTGTCACCGACTGACATGATGTTCTCGAAAAGACTCTTGGCGGTCTCTGAATCGTAGTACGATCCGATATCTTCGAAAACATCGGCGGCGTCGGCGGTCAGAGCATCCGACCAAAGGTAGCTGTAGTAACCGGCCGAATATCCATCGCTGGAGAATACGTGGCTGAAGTGTGGAGTTCGGTGACGCATGACAATTTCTTTTGGCATACCAAGCTCCGCCAGCGTTTCCTTCTCGAATTTGTCGGCATCGATTCGTACGTTGCCAGCCAGATGCAGCTTCATGTCAATCAACGCACTGGCGAGATACTCAACGGTTGAAAACCCTTGATTGAACGTGGCGGCTTTTTCGATCTTGTCGAGTAAGTCTTGGGGAATCGGTTCGCCAGTTTCGTAGTGAACGGCGAATTTTTTCAAAATTTCAGGAGTGGTCAGCCAGTGCTCGTTTAACTGAGACGGGAACTCAACGTAGTCGCGGGCGACCGAGGTTCCTGATTGGGACGGGTATTGGCACTGACTGCAAAGCCCATGCAACGCGTGACCAAACTCATGAAACAAAGTCGTCGCATCATCCCAGGAAATGAGAACTGGCTCGCCAGGTTTGCCTTTCACGAAATTGGAATTATTCGACACGATTGGCGTAATCGCTTGGCCAAGATTTTCTTGCGAGCGATACGCGTTCATCCAGGCTCCACTTCGTTTTCCGCGTCGTGCGTATGGATCGAAATACCAAAGTCCGACATGTTGTCCAGCTCGCGTGACTTCCCAGACGCGAACGTCGGGGTGGAAGACCGGCACATTGTTGACTTGCTTGAATTCGAATCCATAAAGTTCACCCGCCGCCCACATCATGCCTTCCCGAAGTTTCTCGAGTTGCATATACGGCTTGACGAGGCTGAAATCTAAATCGAATTTCTCTTGGCGAACTTTTTCGGCGTAGAACCGATAGTCCCACGGTTCGATGGTGATGTTTGCGCCTTCTTTGTCAGCCACAGCTTGCATGTCGGCAACTTCTTCTGTGACGCGTGCAACAGCCTTGGGCCAAACTTTTAGCATCAAATTCATCGCGTTTTCTGGGGTTTTCGCCATTTGCGGTTCCAGCCGCCAGTGCGCGTGAGTTTTGTAGCCGAGTAAGATTGCTCGTTCGGCTCGCAGCTTCAAAATGCGTGTGATGAGTTCGTTGTTGTCCGTCTCGTCACCATTGTCACCGCGGCTGTAGTAGGTACGCCAGACTTGCTCTCGAAGTTTACGGTCGGTTGCATTGGTGAGCACTGGAGCCATCGATGACCGCGTATTGGTGACCAACCACTTTGGTACATCGTCACCGGTCAGCTTTTTGTCTTTGGCGTATTCGGCCGCAGCGGCAGCCATCGCCTCGACGACACTTTCTGGTAGACCGTCGAGTTGCGATTTTTCTTTGACAATGGTGACCGGGCCGCCTTCGTCTTTAAGTACGTTCTGACTGAATTGTGTAAACAGGCCCGCCAGTTCGGAATTGATCTGCGAAAGTTTCTTTTTGTCCGATGAACTGAGTTTCGCGCCCTGGCGAACGAAAGTTTTGTATTGGTCTTCAACCAATCGTTTCTGAGCGACGGTCAGTTTGTCCATCTCTTCGCCTTCGTAGACAGCGGCGATTCGCGCAAACAGTTTCTCGTTTTGCGTGATCGAGTCACCGTGCTTGGAAAGCATCGGGCCGACGGCTCTTTCAATATCCGGAATGGTGCCAACGTTCAAATTGGAAGCATGGACAAAGAAAATCGTCGCTAGGTTATCGAGCGTGCGACCAGATTTTTCCATCGCGACCAAAGTGTTCTCAAAAGTTGCTGGCGATTGGTTATTCGCAATCGTTTCGATGTCTTTCGATGCCAAGTCAATTGCCTTAACAAAAGCTGCCTGGAATTCATCCGGTTTGACCATTTTCCAAGGTGGGACTCCGCCGTACGGGCCATCCCAAGGCTGCAGCAAGACGCTGTTGATGCTGTTTGTTTCTTGGTTGGCAGTTTCAATATTGGTTTCGGCCACTTCGGGTTTTCCTTCTTGTCCGTTTGCTTGAATGATCGGAAATGTAATGGAAGCAAAACAGGCGACCAGCACTAACGCGGCTAATTTCGTTGGGCGAGCGGTGCAGCAATTTTCCTGATGCGGATACTCGCATTGAAACACCCCGGTAAGGGGAATCGATCCTCGGTGTGAACTCATTGCGCAATCCAAAATTAATAGAGGGAGTTGGTGCAGGAACTAGTTTTGAAGCCCTAATTCTACAAACCGAGCACGGTGAGGGAATGCACTGCAAGCAATTTTTCAGACGCTGTTTGGCAGGCAGGGACTGGCGATTCGGACAGTCATTCCCACAGAAGCGGCGTCTTCCGTGACGCGTAATGCGTAGAGATGGCGTGGGTTCTTCTCGATCGCCACAATTCAATGCGGGTGGGAACCAGTCCTGCTGGACATGGAGACTACGTAATTTCAATTGCTTGAACACACAATCGGCTGACTCACTTAGGTCGACTTGTGAGAAAGGCTGAGCTCATGCGCGAGTACGCATTTGAAACGTCCATCGAAAGCTCTTTGATATTCGTCGCGTCTTTGCTGTCGACAGCTAATTTCAAGTCGTCCAGTTTGTTTCTGTACAGCTGAGCTTTCGTTGTTTGGAATTCTCCTACTTTGCCTTTTCGCAAGAAGACTCCGACTTCGAGCCGGCGAGAAAGGTCATCGGAAAAGCCAATCCATTTGTTGGCTGCGTCCCATTCTTCGTTTCGGGCGCATAGAACGGCTTCTGCGTTGACGGCTCGCAAGTCGCCCAGCAGGTCATCTGGTGCAGGATAGTAGAGGTAGCAACCCATGACGCTAGCCGCAACTAACCCGACAACGATTGTTAAACCTAAGACCCAGGCAGGGACTTCAATATTCATGCTGGATTTCGATTCATCTTTGGCGGTAAACCATGACTCTAAATCAACTGATTTTTCTAGAATGAGGACGCCGCAACCCAAGATGATTAAGCCTGCCATTAAGTAAGTGCCACCAAATTCGTTGGCTTGCCAGAAGTCGGCTATTTCACCTTTTGCACGAACCATCAAATTTGGCTCGAACGCGTCAAAAGGGTGGGAGTAGACATCGAACGCGTGAGAGTGACCAGCTTCGTCAATGCCTTTGGGATAGAGCGGTTCGCCAATTAAGTAGGCCAGTCCGACAGTCGTCGCAAAAAGAAGTAGGAAGAACAGTATTACGCGGCGCAACCCATAAGTCGCACCAAACCACATAAACAATCCGATGTTGGTGCCGGCACCGAGAATCAACAAAGAAAATGCCGCGCCGATCGAATTGCCGTGTTGAAACATGCCTCCTATTTGGCTCATCGCTAACAGCGGCGTGGAGTAAATTGGCGTTGCGACCAGCCCGACGATTACCGGGGCGAGTAAATTATCCCGTTCGACTTGGTTTTGCAAAAAGCCTTTCGGAAGCAAAATCGCCAATGCGATTGAACCAACGATACCAATCGCAATGTAACCAAGAGACGGGCCGACTAACTCTCGCGACGCCGTATGAAAAACAGACAAAGATCGCTTGATTCCAGGCGAGGGAAGTGGCTCGTCAACCAAAACAATCTCTTCGTCGCTGCGCCAATTCCAAATCATGCCAAGCAGGCTGACGATAATTAACGCGCAAAAAGAAAAGGAAAGGATTGCGATAGGGTCAGAAAGGGTCAGCCCATAAAGCACGGACATCGGATTAAATAGCGGAGCCGTTAGCCCAAATGCCAGGATGGTGCCTTTCTTGACGCCCGCCCGATGAAGCTCGCGCACGATTGGAATCACGCCAAGCGAGCAAACAGGTAGCAGCATTCCCACTGCCCATCCCGTCACCAGTCCCCAACGAGTTCCGTCAGCGAATAGCTTTCGCACTTTCTTGGGGCCGAGCATGCGGCGAAAGATGGCTGCGATAAAGCAACCAATGACGATCCACAGAGACGCGTAGATGATGACCTGGAAAAACCGCAATGAGCCACCCGCTAAATAGTAATCCATTACGGCTGACCCTTGGTTTGAACTTTAGGCTGATCTTGAACTTCGCTTTCCACTGCCGCAGCCTTCTCCAATTCAAGAATGTGATTGGCAGATTCCGCGCTGATCGACTGGTAGGCAGTTCGTTTTTCTTCTTCGCCATCTAGGTCGCCCAGCTTGGAGCTAACCAGTTCTTCCAATTTCTTAGAGCAAGCAGCGACGTCTTTCCAGCTCTGCTCGTCAAGGTCGCTGTCGCCCGCGATCTTGGGTAGCCAACGAACGATGTCGGCCATTTCGGTAACAGCACCGACTTCGTAATCGTGCAACAGCTCTTCTTCAGACTCTTCGTGATCGTGATCGTGGTCTTCTTCGCCAGCCAAGTGGTAGTGAGAATGGGCGGCGGAGCCAGTTCCGTGGACAACCTCGACGACTTTGAAAGTCTTTGGTGCCGGCAAGGGCGAATCCGAAGATAGGATTTCGTGTAGCTCCCTGATTCGCTTAACTGCCGAATTCAAGTTCTTGGGCTTGTGGAATTTTAATTTTGGAAGGCCAGACTTGTTAGCAACTGATTGAGCCACGTTCGCCGTATTATCGGTCTGGCATCCAGCCACAGAAATCATCACGACGAAACTAAGTAGCAGCTTTATTGAAATGTTAAAAGTGAAATGGCGCATAGTGATCTCTTTCATTTGAGTCATTTTTTTTCATCAGGAATGGCGACCGATTCAATTATTTCACGAATGATTTCGTCAGGTCTTCCAGTTGCGGTTGCGATCCGGAGGTTCAGTACCGGGGCAGCCACTTTTTGTATGTCATCAGGAATCACAAAGCTTCTCTTTTGGAGAAATGCCCAAGCTTGAGCGACTCGTTGCCAAGTGATCAATCCGCGCGGACTCAATCCCAGTTCGATGCTGGAATGATTCCTTGTCGCTGCTCCCAGTTCAACGAGATATCTTCGAACCGCTTCACAGACTTCAACGTTCGCAACCTGTTCTTGCAACGCCGCCAAGTCAGACATTGACAGCGATTGCTTGATCTCACGTTTGTCGAAACCGTCGCCAACAAACTGGCCCAGCATGGAAACCTCATCTTCCGGCGACGGATAGCCGATACTCAGTTTCATGGCGAACCGGTCTAGTTGTGCTTCAGGCAGCGGGTATGCGCCGTGACTTTCAACCGGGTTCTGCGTCGCGATCACCATGAATGAAGGGGGAAGCTTCATCGTTCGGTTGTCGATCGTGACTTGACGTTCAGCCATCGCTTCAAAAAGTGCGCTTTGGGTTCTGGGTGTTGCCCGATTGATTTCATCCGTCAGCATTAAATCTGAGAAGACCGGGCCTTCGCGGAATTCGAATGCCTGATTCTTCTGATCAAAGATGTTAAATCCAGTGATATCGCTGGGCAATAAATCTGGTGTGCATTGAACGCGTGAAAAGGTGCCGCCAACGGTCTGAGCGAGTGCCTTTGCCAGTGTGGTCTTCCCCAGGCCGGGCAGGTCGTCGAACAGTAAGTGTCCCTTGGCAATCAGGCAGACGATAACCATTTCTACGACATCGTTCTTGCCAACCAATGCAACGTTCAGTTGTTCTCGTAAGGACGCTATCTCAGTGTCAAATTTTTCCGTCATATTTTGAATCATGCTTGAGCGTCGGGGGGGGATGTTTGGGCGAAAGATTTGATACGCGAAAAAGGCAGTTCTTCAACCAGTTGTCGGCAAGCCGTCATCACCTCATGCGGAGCAACGCGTGCATCGGGTTGGCTACAGAAATTGTCCGCCCACCAAAATTGGAAAAACTGATTGCTGATACTTTGATCGACTTGGGAGAACCATTCCTTGGCGGACGCAAATCGCGGGCGCGGCAAACCGGCGGCCCAAAAGCGGACGTCGATTAATTGCCGAGTAAGTTTCAACCGATTGCGAGGAATAAGAAGAACTGCCGTTGCCCACAGGAACCAGCAAGCACACGCGATAAGTTCTTTTCGAGACCGATAGAGTGTGATCAGCAGAAAGATACTTCCGAGCGTTGTGACGGGGTTACTCCATGCCCAGTAGATGCAAACTCCCAGTTGGGCTTTCGTCCATTGCCACCACGTTTGATGGCTGAATGGGATGGAATAGGTCGGTGTTGGCTCAACCGGAATCCAATGCCAGCCATCGACGCAAACTTCTGGCCACATATGCGCATTGTCGCTGGTGACGACCGATTGTTGGGCTATTCGATCATAATCATCGTCTTCAACGACAAAGCCAGATGCCAAGCGAGTCCGATAGCCTGCCGCCCGCAGGACCTGAGTCGCGGTCGTCGCGAACAAGTAAGACGGGCCGCCTTGGTTGTCTAAAAAAGCACTTATCGAATCCGTGTGATCCACCGTCGCTACGAGCGATGGATCGTACTCGAAGTTCTGCCGAAAATGGTTGACG
>CAZPTT010000004.1:79319-79942 GCA_964589435.1 uncultured Pirellulaceae bacterium | reverse complement strand
AACGTACCGAACCCCAACGTCTCGATCACAACTTCCGAGACCGAAGCAAAACAAGCGACCGAAGCGAACAAACAACGGCCCAGCACAAATAAAAAACCGTTGAATAGACTTGGCTGCTGGCACGGACTTTTTGACGGTACTTTAGATTTCTAAACGTCAGCAAAAATTTGCGTTCGAAAAATGGAGCATCAACATGTTTGAAAACAGGCTTTTCTGCGGACAGCTCGCTTTCCTGCTTGGCATCGTAACATTTTCAATAGGCCCATCTGAGCTGGGCTTATTGATTGGAGCACCGCTTATCTTTTTAGGCGTCTACTTCGCCTTCACAGCCAATCCGCTTCCGCGAAATTAGCCACTCTACTGGTCTGTTGTTTCCGATCGCTTCTCGGGTTCGTCAGCTTGATCGACATCGTCAAAAAGCATGCGATGTGCTGGCGTCTCAAGGTCGTCATACTGGCCGTTTCGAACTTGCAAAACGAATGCGATGACGGCAACCAACGCAATAACCAGAGCGACCGGGATGGCAATGTATAGAACGCTCATGCCTTGCCCCGCTGGAAACTTTGTAGGCCTTGCCCGCCGTTTGGCACCTGTTTTCTGCTCCCTCGCCCAGCCCCCAACGA
>CAZPTT010000004.1:77227-79309 GCA_964589435.1 uncultured Pirellulaceae bacterium | reverse complement strand
CCCAACGAGAGGGCGACGACGGTTAGCGAACTGATGGGCATCAAAATGGCAGCGACCAACGGAGTGATAAAACCACAAAAAGCCAACACAGCAAACGATAGGTTGTATGCCAGCGAGACGCCCAGATTTGTTCTCATCGTAAGAGCGGTTGAATCCGCGATCGTCAATAAATTCAAAACGGGCTTCAAACCAGGAGTTGCAAAATACACCGGTGCCGCCGCAAGGCTTGCTTCCGCTCCACCTTTGACTGCGATTCCGACACTGGCGGCAGCCAACGCGGCACTATCATTGACTCCGTCACCCACCATAACAACCGTTTCAGACTTTGAACTTGCCTTGATCGTTGAGAGCTTTGCCTCTGGCTCGACGCCACCTCGCGCGTATTCTGGCGGAACGCCAAGCCGTTTCGCGACGCGGTCGACGACATGTTGATGATCTCCGGACAGAATTCCAACTTGCCACCCGCGTTCTTTTAGTTCGCTTATGGCCGCAGCGGCATCGGGTCTAACAGCATCGCCCAATGCGACGATGGCAACCACATCACCGTTCACCGCGACCCAACAAGGCGAGAGACCTGACGCGCTGACTCGGCGGGCAAGCCTTTCATGTTGTTCGCGTATCGAAACACCGAGACACCGCACGAGCTTCTCATTGCCGATCAAAACATCATCATCGCCGACGCATCCTCGAATTCCTTGACCTTCAAAATACTCGAACCCGCTCACTGCTTGCGAACAACGGTCGATGGAAAATTCGCTGCCTCTGCCTTTAAGAACTGGTTCTCGAATCACTTCATTCGCTTTGGAAAACTCATTTGCGTAGCCAACAAGAGCTTTTGCAACCGGATGAGGCGATCTGTTTTCAATAGTCGCCACCGTATCTATCCACTGACGGTGCCCATGCCAATGGACTACTTTCAAATTCCCTTCGGTCAAAGTCCCCGTCTTGTCCAACCAAATCATTCCCGGGCGTTGTAGTGACTGAAGAATATCGCCTCCCTTAATCATGATCCGCTCCTTGGCTGCCCGGCCAAGTGAAACCGCGATCGCAAGCGGAGTTGCCAACGCTAACGCGCACGGACACGCGACGATCAACAATGCGATTGTTCGATCAATGCCAGTTTCAACGTTTTCAAAACTCCAATACACGAACGTGAAAATTGCGAGTAGAACGACGACTGCCACAAAGTATCCGCCAACTCGATTTGCCCATTGGACAATCTGAGGTTTTTCCAACGAAGCCTTCTCAACCAGCTCAACGATTTGGCTCAGTCGCGTGTCTCGACCAATTGCTTTTGCTCGAATCGTTACCGGTGAACTAATGTTCATCGTCCCCGCCGCTACCAAATCACCCTCTTCGCGAAAAACTTCTTTCGACTCTCCCGTCAAAATGGACTCGTCAACACGTGTCTTACCACTAACGATTTTCGCATCAACGGGAAACAAATCGCCTTGAAAAATCTCGAGTAAATCATCAACCTCAACGAGATCGACGAGCATTTCAACGGAAGTGCCATCAACCAGTTTGCGCGTCATTTGCGGCGTCAAACGGTAAAGCATCTCGATTGCATCTGTCGCCCTGGCTTGCTGTCGAAACTGAATCCAGCGTCCAACAAGGAGGAGGAAAATCAAGACGGACAAAGAATCAAAATAGATTTCGCCAGTTCCCCGTAAAACATTTACAAATCCCTCGACTGTTCCAACGCTTAATCCTAGCGCGATCGGTAAATCCATATGAGGCGTGCGCGTTCGTAACGCATTGAAGGCGCTACTCAAGAAAACTCGCCCTGGCCAGAGCAACGCAACCACGCCGACGACACAGCTTGCACCCCGGAGCAATCCCGACATGCCGATCGTCATGTGCGAAAACAGCCCCAAATACAAGGCTGCCGAAATGATCATATTGTTGCCGGCACACGCGGCCGACACTCCAATCCGAATCAGATGAGTTCGGTTTTCCAGCTTCCATCGCAAACGCGGTTGGCTCGACTGAATTGGGCTTGGCCGATAACCAAGCCGGTTCAATTTTCTTACGACGCTTGAAAGCGAAACCAAATTTGTGCGCCAACGTATTTGGACGGTT
>CAZPTT010000004.1:28641-77217 GCA_964589435.1 uncultured Pirellulaceae bacterium | reverse complement strand
CTCCTGAATCATTGGCAACTTTTCGATCAGCCAAACACATGCACCGCAGTGAATTCCATCGATTGCCAACTCGATCGAGGATTCATTATCACTTAACCGTTGGGCATATTTTTTTTGAAAGACTGCCTCATCGAATTCGACGAAGTCTTTTAGCTGGCCGTCAACTGGCTTGGTTTGTTCGATCGAATCCGTATTGGCCATTTGATAGAAAGCCCCCAACCCACTCGATTGGATCAAGTTGAAGGCTCCGACACATCCGCTACAGCAAAATTGATGTTCGCTCTCGGCGTCTAACAACCCTGCCGGAACTGGAAGGCCGCAGTGGGAACAGCTTGCAGCCATTGTCTCAGTCTTTAATTCTGACCCCGGCGCGACCAGTTCTGTTTTCACTTTTTGGCTCCATCTTTTGCTTCGTCAGGAGTCTGGCAACACGGTAGCGATTCGTGATCTACATTTGAAAGCTGTTGCGTCAATTCATCCATACCTGAAACAATCCGTGGTTCGCTCCCAATTGCGACCGGAGCACGATAGACGAGCGTAAACAAGCCGATCAGGATAACGAGACTGGCCATGACCACTGGTAATCGCTTTTGCAGGGCTGTTCCGATTCGATCTACCCCAAGCATTAGCGCCGCCATTATCGGAACCGTGCCCACCCAAAACACGGCCATGACAACCACTCCCCATATCGGACTGCCAGTGCCGGCCGCGGTGATCGCGAATGTATAAAGCCAACCACACGGCATCAGGCTGGTCAGCGCCCCAATCGCAAACGCTCTTTGAACCGGAGGCAAAGCTTTGGTTCGAGCAAAACCTGATTGCAGCAATCGTTGCATCGGGGAAAACACTCGCGGCAACTTTATTCGAACGCCAAAGTAACGAGCAAGAGAAATTACACCGACCAGAATCATCAGCCCGCCAGCAACGTAAGTCGCCGTTTGTTGCCAACTGGCAAACGACATTCCGCTGTTATTCAACGCGAGTCCTAGTGAACCAAAAACCAGCCCGACAATCGAATAGGTCACCAACCGACCGCCACTGTAAGCCAACGTTGGCACGACCGCCGATTTTTTACGTTCTGAGTTGGCACCGGCTAACAGCGCAAACGGACCGCACATGCCGACACAGTGGAGGCTGCCCAACAGGCTGGCGACGAAAACCGTTCCAAGCAAGACAATCATGTTACAGGTTTCTGTTTGAATTAAGATTGATCAGTTGTTCAATCAGCAACTGGTGTTCCTCTGATTTGGCTGAGCCCGAAAACTGCCAGCGTCCACTTTTTTGAACAAGAATATTGCCAGAATATACGCCGGGCGCCACTGAATTGAGCAAAACGTTCTGCGGCTCGGCAGCTCTCGCCCGATGAAACGCCACCAATTCGATCGCCGCATTCTCCAGGGGCACTTGATTTTCGTCTTTGAGACTGAGTGTTATGACTCGGTTACCTTGAACATCCGAGGTCTCGCCAACCTGAATATTTGCTTGCCACCCTAGCGCCTCACTGGCCTGTCGTTGTTGCTTTACTTCGTCCCAGTTTAAAGCCTGTTCATCGTAATGGGCGACCACCGCGTGCGATTTATCTTGAGCAGTCATACCAATCGCGACTGTCCAAATGACTCCCTGAATCAGAAAGAACATCAAGATCAAAGCAGTCCAAAGCAATTGAGCCTTTAGCTCTCGTTTTTTCGTTTCGGTAATGGGCTTGTTCATAAATTTCCGTTTTCGAAAGTTCGAAATCCACGACTCTAGAATACTGTGGCTTGGTGGGACGTCTGCAATAACATTAACGACACGATTCAACGACACAACTCAACGACACGGCCTAATCGTACAGCCTGTTTAGTCGTACGGCCCGATCAAAGTTAACCGTTTGGTTCGGCTAATTCCATCACGATTCTCGACTGTCATCTGAGCGTCCGCGCGCCCGACATGGAAGCAATCACGGGGTGCGACGATACTGACATGGAACGTACGATTTTCTCTTGGTGGAATCGAAAAACTGGTTTCGCGCAGCTCTATTTCAGCACCATCAGGCTTATCTAGTTGAAGCATGAAAGCCATTTCGTCATCCGTTCGATTCGTGATTTTCAGCTTGAGATTATTCCTTACCAAACCGGCCTCGGTCAGCGTATGTGGAATGCCGACTTCACGAATGACCACAGCGTCAAACGATTTAGTCGCAACAAAGACCGTCACAAATGCTGCTGCGATGGCGGTTATCAAAAGTGGGTAGATCAAGGTTCGAGCCCGCAGTAGCTTGCCTGATTTTCCTTCGTCTCGTGCTTGCGAGCTATAGCGAATCAAATCTGGCGCCCGTCCAATTTTCTGCATGACGGTGTTGCAGGCATCAATGCATTGAGTGCAATTCACACATTCCATCTGCAGTCCATCTCGTATATCAATCCCCGTCGGGCAAGTCGTCACACACTTATGACAATCAATGCAATCTCCGAGAACAGGCAATGCATCGCCAGTTTGCTTCTCCTTTCGAAGCTTTCCTCTTGATTCGCCACGTCTACGGTCATAGGCGACGATCAGTGAGTTCTGATCCAAGAGCACCGACTGCAAACGGCCGTACGGGCAAGCGATAATGCAGGTCTGCTCTCGGAAATAGCAAAAGTCAACCATCATCGCGACGGTCACCGATGCCATTACTGCAAAAGGAATCGGGTGCTCTAACGGAGATTGCGTGACCCACTGACTGAGTCGTTGAACTCCGATAAAGTAGGCGAGAAATGTATTGGCAAGGTAGACACAAATAACAAAAAAGGCCACGTATTTCGCGATTGTTCGCCAAACGGGAATGCTCTTCTTATGACCACCTCGCCCAACCGTTCCGTCAAACAAACGTTCAACGGGACGAATCAAAAATTCCATGTAGACCGTTTGTGGACACGCCCACCCGCACCAAACCCTACCAAACAACGCGGTGAACAAAACAATACTCAGGAGTACGCCCACCAAGAAAATCGCCAGCAGTAACGTATCGGTCGGCAAGAATGTAAAGCCGAAAATTGTAAAACGCCTGGCGACGATATCTAGCAACACAAACGGCTTACCGCCGATGCTTACAAAAGGCAGCAACGTAAAAATTGCGATTAGGATGTAAGCTACGATCCGCCGCTGCCCCCAAAACCATCCTTTGTTTAGTCTTGGCTTCAACCATCGGCGAGAACCGTCAGCTTCGAGCGTACTAAGAACGTGCTCCTCAGGTCGAAGCAAGCTCGAGTCATTCGGTTGCTGATTCATCACTCATCCCAACTTGGGATTTTGTTTCCCTCAGGCCCTTTTCCCGCCACCGGGTTCTTTCGCAACGACGCTACGTAGGCGGAGATTAACACGATCTGATTGGGGTGACTGAATCGAGTTTTCCATGCCGGCATCGCCCCATTGGCCGCCCCGTTTTCAATGACGCTGGCGATATTTTCAACGGATCGAACATGTTTCCAATATTCATCGGTAAGGTTAGGGCCAACCAAGCCACCACCTTCGGCGCCATGGCAACTCACACAATTTGCTTTGTAGGCTACTTCGCCAACCTTTAGCCAATCCTTCTTGTTGACATATTCGAGGATCGTGTCACGGTCGGCCGTCAGTTCTCCAATTTCGGCAAATCGAATCTCAAACACACTCGCCATGTGTCGATTGTATTCGTCATGAATCGAACGCCCCTCGGAGCCACCGTGAAAGAAAAAATAGTAAAGGGGCGCGATCAAAACAAAAAACCAGAATAGAAACTTCCACCAGCCCGGCAATGGATTGTCATACTCGACAATACCATCGTACGAATGCCCGGTTAAATTCGTTTCGTCCACGCCAACATGGTCGCCGGCCCCACCGCTTCCTACCGTTTGCTGACTCATAATGACGGCTCCTCTTGATCACCAAACACGACATTTGCCTGCTGCTGGGTCGTCTCGTTTTTCATCATCAGTGTTCGAATCACGATGGAGATGAAGACAAAAGCAAAGATGGCGAGTGCAATCTCTGCAAACATTCCATAGTCTAAAAAGCTTGTTAATTTCTTTATCATTTGTCGCTAGTCACAATTTCCGTTGAGAATTCGTTGTTCATTTACTTGAAGATTTCGACTCGATAGCCTTGGGCAATTGCAAATACTTGAAGAGATCCTGGACTTCCTCTGGCTTCAATTGATCCAGTTGCCCCGCTGGCATGACCGACACGGCCGATGACTTACGTCCGTCGATATCGTCTTTGAGAATTTCGATGCTCGGTTGATCTGCGGTCATCAAAACAATTTTTTCATCATCTTCCTGCGAAACGACTCCGGTCAAAACCAGCCCGTCAAATGTCATGACAACATCCGTCTTATACGTTTCAAGAATTTCCCGGCTTGGTGCAACAATACTGTGCAACAAGAAATCAAGATTCCATCGTTTCGTTTCGGTCAAACTGGGTCCGACCATTCCGCCTTCACCAAAAAGCTGATGGCATTTACCACAAGTCTGGTCGTAAATCACTCGACCACGAAGCGCATCAGCCTCACCCATTGCATCGGGGTGCAGCAACTCTTGATACTTGGCCAACGACTCCTGCTCCTGAGCAGTGAAAGGTGGAAGGTCTTTCGCTTCTTCCGGGTCAGTCGCGTTTAAGTCAGTTCCGATTCTTTGCAGGTAAGCAATCAACGCAATCATCTGGGTTTTATCAATCGTGATTGTTTCGCCTTGATCGGATTCGATCGTGGCAGGACCGTCTTGCTGAACAAGTTCCCAAGCAATCTGCCGCGCTTGCTCTTTCGCCATCTCACCGGCCTCATCCAATGCTCTCTCGTAAGGAGCACCAAGCATGTGAGCAGCATTGACGCGATCTTGAATCGAACGAAAGTTCAACTCAGCCGTCATCAAATGCGGGTAGGCGGGCATCACACTTCCATCAACCATCGCCGATGGTTCGCCAAGGTGCCGGAAATGCCACAAGTGAGATTGCTTGCCTCCTTCGCGAGCCAAATCAGGGCCGATCCGGCGAGAGCCCCATTGAAACGGTCGATCGTAGATGAACTCACCAGCCTTGGAGTACTCACCATAGCGTTCGGTCTCCGCGAAGAGAGGACGAATCTGCTGTGAGTGGCAGTTGTAACAGCCCTCCGACACATAGATATCTCGTCCAGCCAATTCGAGCGGGGTATAAGGTTTGACCGAAGCAATTGTTGGTACGTTGGATCGAATCAAAAATGTCGGAATCAGTTCAAGTGCTGACGCGACCACGACGGCAACGGTCACCCAAACGGTGAAGCGAATGGGCAGCCGTTCCCAAACCCGATGCCATTGAGCTTGTTCCCAAACATCAAGTTTATGAGCCATATCAAGAACTGGTTTATCTTTGAGCCTTGATTCGGGCACCGGAGGGTCGGCAACAAATTCTTTTGCAAGCGGAGCAGCTTGAATGACCGGTACTTCATACTGCTTCGGGCGTGAACGCCATGTCATGAAATAATTGATCCCCATCATCACGATGCCAGTGACGTACAACACGCCACCGCCGACTCTGGTCCACCACATAGGAACAATCGCGTTCACTGTCTCGACAAAATCTGGATACGCAAGATTGCCTTCAGGCGTGAACGCACGCCACATCAAGCCTTGAGTCAAACCAGCTACGTAAATCGGAATGATGTAGAGCAGGATTCCGAGCGTACCGACCCAAAAATGCCATGTCGCCAACTTCGTACTCCATAGCTTCGTCTGAAAAATTCGTGGCAACAACCAGTACATCATGCCGAACGTCATGAATCCGTTCCAGCCAAGTGCCCCGGCATGAACGTGTGCGATCGTCCAATCAGTGTAGTGCGAAAGCGCGTTGACACTTTTAACGGATAACAGCGGCCCTTCAAACGTAGCCATTCCGTAGAACGTGATTCCTACGACGAAGAATTTCAGCACCGGATCAGAAGCGACTTTGTGCCAAGCCCCTCGCAACGTCAACAGCCCGTTGATCATTCCGCCCCAGCTTGGCATCCACAACATCAATGAAAAAACCATCCCGAGCGACGACGCCCAAGCCGCAATTGACGTGTAGTGAAGATGATGCGGCCCAGCCCAAATGTAAATAAACACAAGTGACCAGAAGTGAATAATGCTCAGCTTGTACGAGAAAACCGGTCGCTCCGCTGCTTTCGGCAAAAAGTAATACATCAATCCTAGAAACGGCGTCGTCAGGAAAAACGCAACCGCATTGTGCCCGTACCACCACTGCATCATGGCGTCTTGAACGCCCGCATAAATCGGCACGCTCTTAAACAAGCTTGACGGAACAACAAGGTTATTGAACACATGGAGAATTGCGACCGTGACGATGGTCGCAATATAGAACCAGATCGCAACGTACATGTGTCTTTCACGGCGCCTCATCAGTGTCATGAAAAAGTTGACACCAAAGAACCCCACCCAAACCAGCGCAATCGCGATGTCGATCGGCCATTCAAGTTCCGCATACTCTTTGCTTTGAGTGATGCCCATCGGCAAAGTGATTGCCGCGGCAACGATGATTAATTGCCAGCCCCAAAAATGCAGCCAGCTTAAGGCGTCGCTCCACATTCGAGCTTTGCAAAGTCGCTGGGTCGAATAATAGATGGCAGCGAAAATTGCATTCCCGCCAAAAGCAAAAATCGCTGCGTTGGTATGCAACGGCCTCAATCGACCAAACGAAACATACTTGGAAAATGTTAGCTCAGGCATCACTAGCAACAAAGCAACGATCACGCCGGCGAGCGTCGCGACCAAACCCCACACCAACGTGGCGAGAGAAAACATTCTCACAATGGAGTCGTCGTAGGAAAACGAGTCGAGTTGAGAATTGAGAGGAGCTTGCGATTTCCGTTCGGCGGCAAGCGGTGTCGTGTCGCTTGATTCGAATTCACTCATTGAATTTTTGATTATGCTTTGAAGTCGATTGGTATAGATTGTGCGAATGCACGATCAGTTTAAGACAATTTGCGTTTTGCAAAAACTGCAAACTACGTGCCAACTTCCTTCGCGAATCCAAATCCATGCGATTCACCAATCAACCACTCATTCTTGGATAGGCAGGTTACCCGCGACACACCGTTGGTGAGCGGAATCGCCCACCCAACTGAGCCTTCATAAAAGTGGCCGACCATGATTCAATCTTTTGAAACAGTGAACGAGTCTTCATTTCCGCTTGAGAGCAATCGTAAAACGGCTGCCCTTTTCAAGCGTGCTTTCGATTGACAATTTGCCTTGGCTCTTTTCCACAATGACCTTAGAAATCGAAAGACCTAAGCCCATACCGCGAGCTTTCGTTGTAAACAACGGCTCAAAAATCTTTTCAAGATGCTCGGGCGAGATTCCACAGCCGTTGTCGGAAAAATGAAACAAAACTGAATCAGCTTGAACGGTTGCTGCGATCTCAAGCAGCCCTCCATTAAGCATCGCATCGCGGGCATTTCGAACAAGATTCTTAAATGCGATCACGATCTGATTTTCGTCCGCCAGGACAAGAGGCAAGTCCGGTGGAAAACTTAGTTGAACTTGGATATTTTCGGGAATTTCAACGGCCCTCGCCACCGATCGTAGGATCACGGCGGCATCCAATGGTCGCAGGTGAGACTCCGGGAGTTTGGCTACGTCCGAAAGTGCGGTCACCACGTTGTCGATCAAACTGACCTGCCGATCGATTCGTTCAAGATGCTCTTGAATTTTCTCACTGGACGGCTCTTGAGCGTTTAAGAGGTAATACGCAGAAGTTTTGACTGCGTTGAGTGGGTTGCGAATTTCGTGTGCGATTCCGCCCGAGACCTTGCCTAAGGTTGCAAACTTTTCACTGCGTACCAAATCGGCCTGAGCGGTGCGCAGTTCGGCAGTTCGCTGCTTAACCCGATTTTCCAACTGCTCATTTGCCTCAGCCAACTCCCGCTCGGCACGCTTCAGATCAGAAACATCACGAACAATTCCGGTGAATAGGTGGCGATCGTCGACTCGAATTTCGCTGACAGCAAGGTGCATTGGAAACGTCGATCCATCTTTCCGCTGTCCGAGAACCTCGCGTCCAATTCCGATAATCTTTCGCGTTCCACTAGCCAGGTAATTCCTCAGATAGCCGTCGTGCTCTTCTTGGTATGGGCTGGGCATGAGCATTTTTATATTATTGCCCAACAGTTCAGTTGCGGAGAAACCAAACATCCGCTCGGCGGCCGGATTAACTGAGTCGATTATTCCGCGCGGAGTAATGTTGATGATCGCGTCGACCGCGTTCTCGAGAATTGCCTCGAGAACGGCGGTTTGCACATGCGGTTTTTCGGATTCATTCATAGGAATCAAAACGGATAGAATTTTCGATCGAAAGAACAACAGCTTACTTTTATTGCCGGCTTCATCTCGCTACCGGCTTCATTTGTTTCGATGGATTGGTTTTAGCAATTCGAATAACAAGGCATCGTGGCAACTAGAATGCCAACGCAAATTCGACGGCGAAAAGCGTGCTAAACGTGCGGCACGGCCTCAAGTGAGCGAATTCGCACGGATTGGATCGCGAGTCTTCGAAGAAACTGCATTTTTTGTTTTTGGCACTTCAATTGCTTGGGATTGGATAACAACAATCCTATTGTCTTAACTTGGAATTACTATGTCACCCATCTTAATCGCATGTGCCGTCGCTTCGTTCATTTGCAGCCTCTACACTCTAGTTTTACCAGCCTGGAGCCATGCTCAAGCTCGCTCAGGATCTCCCGCTCGCTCGCACGCACCGATTGTTCGAATGCCAAGCTTATCTCGAACTCAGCAAAAATCCGCGATTTGAAAATCGTTTGACTTGCTGAAAACTGACCTCACAAAAATTGCAAAACCACGGTCGGTCGCAATTACGTGTGACGAACTGAACTTCTCGATGCGAACGTCCAGGCTTTCGTTTTCACCGGGTCATCCGCTACCATTCAGGTAAGACTCATTAAACAATGCCCATTAGATCTCGTGACGAACTCCGCTACTTCATTGAACTGTAATGCGTATTGTCGAGGGCCAAGTCAAAACTGTGAACCACTCAAAGGTAGCGAACACAACTAAGAGAATCTTATGAGCAATAAAGGTTGCCGCATTCTAATTGTTGATGACGATCGCGACATTCTCGCTAACCTATCCGACATCCTTAACGACATTGGCTATGAAACTGACACTGCGATCAGTGGAGAGGATGCCATCGGAAAAGTCGAACAGCTTTGTCCAAACGAGTTAGACTGCCGGTACGATTTGTGTTTACTAGACTTCAAAATGCCTGGCATTGATGGCGTCGAACTTTATGAACGGATCCTTGAGTTTAATCCCAATCTACGTGCGATCATGGTAACAGCTTACGCTGGCGACGATGGCGTTCAAAGAGCTGTGGATGCTGGCACTTGGCGAGTGCTTCGCAAGCCAGTTGACATCAAAAAACTGCTGCACACGATCGTTGAAGCGATCAGTTAGCGTCATTTCAAACACCGATCTTCTTACAACTGATCTTTTGAGTCGTAGCAGTGTCATACTCGTTCTCAATATTGTTAATCGAAGACGATGATGACGCGCGCAGCAATATGGAAGACATATTGTCACTCGACGGCTATGAAGTGGAGTCCGTTTCTCATTGCTTGCCAGCCATTCAAGCAATCGAGCAACGTCACTTCGACGCGGTAATCGTTGACTGGCGCCTGCCTGATGGTGATGGCAGCAAACTAATTCCGATCATCAAAAAAGAGCTTCCCGATTCGCCAGTCGTCGTGGTGACGGGTATGCGCGAGTTTGACACGGCTGTAACAGCGCTACGAAAAGGCGCGTACGATTTTCTGTCAAAACCCATTAACCCGGATGCACTACGAGGCCTGTTGCACCGGATGGTCGAAAGAAAAAACCATCTTGCCGAAATTGAGTCGGCACAAGCGCGCTTGGTTGCCAAAGAACGTTTGGCGGCAATCGGTGAAATGGTCGCTGGCCTCGCCCACGAAAGCCGAAACGCGCTTCAACGCAGCCATGCCTGCCTGGCTGCACTTTCGCTGGACGTGGAAGGCATGCCCGACAGCTTGAATCTTGTTCAGAAAATCCAACAGGCATTGGACGATCTTCATTTGCTTCTCGAAGAAGTCCGAAATTACTCAGCGCCGATTCTGCTTGAGCGACGTGAATGCGACATACAAGGTTTGGTTGAGGAGACTTGGCAACAGGTACTAGACGCGAAGCAACTCAAAGATCCTCCCAAACTAAAATTGATCAACTCCGTCAACACACCGAAAGTTTGGTTCGTTGACGGAAACCGATTTCGACAGATCATTCGCAATCTCATGGAGAATGCGATTTTCGCATGTCGGGATAACGGCCCGGTGATCGCAGAACTGGCTTACCATGACGACGAATCCTCACCCAAATTCCGCCTATCTATTTCTGACAATGGTGAGGGGGTTCCACCGGAAAATCGCCAAGATATATTCGCACCGTTCTTCACAACAAAAACGAAAGGAACTGGGCTCGGTCTAGCCATCTCTCGACGAATCGCTCAAGCGCACGGAGGACACTTGACGATTGGCGATGGCGAAACTGGCGGTGCCCAATTTACGATTGAGATTCCTCCTTTTCAAAAGCGATTGGAAAAGGAAAATCTTGACAACCGGCAATGAGTTTCACTCTTTTGTTAAAAGAAGACATACAAACGCGAATGCGACAGGGAAGGCATGCGAGCCAAGATACAAAACGACGCTTTCGGCGTTAGAATAATTGCGACGCCCACTTCAATTGAATTCTTCGATCAAGAACTGCTTCATGTCAGCCCCATCCTCAAACAAAACAGGCAATAGCGACGGCACAGACGAAATCGATATCGATCTTCTCATTGTCGATGATGAAATTGATTTTCGAGAGTCGGCTGGCCGCTATCTGAAACGGCTGGGCTTCCGAGTTGATGAGGCCGAAGACGGTGAGGAAGCCGTCAACATAACGGTCAATAAAAAGTTTGACGCTGTCATCATGGATATTCACATGCCGGGCGTTTCTGGTATCGATGCGCTCAAGCAACTGATGAAACAAGAGTCTCCTCCCAAAGTGATCATGCTTACCGGTGGGGGAACCATCGAAAACGCTGTCGAGTCCATCAAACTGGGCGCGTACGATTTCTTGACCAAGCCCGCCAAAATGGATGACCTCGCGAGACTCGTAAAACGTGCTTGCCGGACTCACGTACTTGAGAAGGAAAACCGGCAACTCAAAGCGATCATCCAACGGCAAGCACCGCCTTCCTCCATGATTGGTGAGTCACCCGCAATGCTAGAAGTCTTTCGATTGATCGAGCGAATTGCGGCTTCCGACAAACCAGTGTTAATACAAGGTGAAAGCGGAACCGGCAAAGAACTCGTCGCCCGAGCCATTCACCAGTCGAGTCCACTGGCGGACAAGCAATTGGTTGTCGTTAATTGTGCTGCACTGCCAGACCAGCTTCTCGAAAGTGAGCTATTTGGTCATGAAAAGGGAGCTTTCACCGGAGCAATTTCAACCAAACAAGGGCTTTTCGAAATCGCCGATGGCGGGACGCTTTTCATTGACGAATTCGGCGAAATGAGCGCCGCTTTACAAGCGAAATTGCTTCGAGTTCTTGAAGACGGCTCGATGCGGCGAGTTGGTTCGGTAACCGAACGCAAAGTGAAAGTCCGCGTCATTGCGGCCACTAATAGAGATCTCGAACAAGAAGTAAAAGCGAAAACGTTTCGTGAGGATCTTTACTACCGGATCAACGTCCTCGGCGTCGAACTTCCGCCACTTCGCAATCGGGCAGGCGATTCTCAGTTGCTTGCCAAAAAGTTTGCTGATGAATGGAAGATTGACGATGACGTGATCAAAACCATTGCCAATTACGGTTGGCCTGGAAATGTACGTCAGCTCCAAAATGCTATTGAGCGAGCTAAGGTGCTTGCTGAAGACGATCGAATTGAGCTAAAAAATCTACCGTCTGCCATCGTAGAATCCAACCAACAACCAGCGATCGTAAACTCAAGCTCCCAATCAACCGACCTTGAGATGCTCAATAAAATCCATGTCCAGCAGACTTTCGAACGTTGTGCCAAAAACAAAACCAAGACTGCGAAAATGCTGGGCATCAATCGGCGGTCGTTATATCGACTGCTTGAGAAATTCGACATCTCGTAGAAACAGCGCGGTTGCAGACTTCAGCTAGGTCTAAAAAAAGTCTTAAGAACGATGATCATTTGCCAAGCAACGACTGATACCGTTTGAAAACGTCTTTTGAAAATTGCAGTGGTTCAGAATCTACTGCCTTGTCAAAGTGTTGCAATTCAAACGAATTGCCAACAGTGGCTCTCAGTTGATCCAGCGATAAAATTTCTCCGCACCCCATCGCTTGAGTCAACAAGTTGCCAATCGCCGTCGCCTCGACCGGGCCGCAAACAACCGGCCGTTCCATCGCAGCCGCTGTCAACTCATTGAGCAACTGGTTATTCGTGCCGCCTCCAACGACATGCAGCACTTCAATTTCTTGCTCAAGAATTGACTCCAAAAGGTCGACCGTATCGCGATAACTCAGAGCCAAACTTTCAAGACAACATCGAACTAAGTCGCCAATCGTTTCCGGAACTGGCTGGTTTGTTTCCTCGGCGAATGAGCGGATCTTGTTCGCCATATCGCCCGGAGCACCAAACCTTGATTCATTGGGGTTGATTAAGGTTCGGAAGGGATCGGCGTTGCGTGCTTGATCGGCCAGTTCCTGAAAACTTATTGACTCGCCCTTTTCTTCCAACTCACGTCGTAACTCTTGCACCAACCATAAGCCACCGATGTTCTTTAAGAAACGAATCGTCTGATTGATGCCACGCTCATTTGTAAATGGTGCTGCGCATGATTCCGGCGATACAACAGGCTCTGGCAACTCAGCCCCCAACAACGACCAGGTTCCACTTGATAGATAAGCCCATTTCTTCTGACCATTAGCGACAGGAACCGCAGTAATGGCGGCGGCAGTATCGTGAGCGCCGGGAGCAATGATTTTGATTTGGCGAGCCAGTGAATCCGTCAGCCCAACTGCTTCAGCCACTTCCTCGCGAAGCGAGCCGATGACGGTTCCCGGCTCGATGATCGGGCCGAGCAAGTCAGTTGGGATGCCCAATTCTCGCATCAAACCAACATCCCATTGCCCCGAATCGACGGCCAGCATTCCACTGGTGGAGGCAATCGTTCGCTCCGTCGTCATTTCTCCGGAAAGCCAAAAATGAAACAGGTCAGGCACAAACAACAGGCGGTGGGCAGCTTCAAAAAGTTGTGGTTCGCATTCCAATCGGGCGGCAACTTGGAAGATCGAATTGATCGCCATCAACTGAATACCGTTGCTTTCATAGAGCGCAGCCTTCCCGCCAACTTGCTTGAGAACGCGCTCAAGTGCCAATTCGTTTTGTGGATCGCGATAACAATGAGGCATCGCCAGCAATTCGCCACTTTTGCCAACCAAACACCAGTCAACGCCCCACGTATCGACCCCCACGCTGTCGAGTTCAACTTCCTGTTCAACACACCAGTCTTTGGCTTTACGCATACCCGTTAGTATATTCAGCCAGATCCCAGTCAAATCCCAGATGGGACCCGCCGGAGTAGGGCAGGGGTGATGCTCGAACCGGTGCACTTCTTCCAATTGAACCGTCTGTAGATCGGCGTCAACGACACCCAAAATGGCTCGACCCGAACTTGCGCCAAGATCGATGGCTAGATGACAACTGGGCATAAATTCTGGCCAACTTAGAAATTTGGATAGTTCATTCCAACGAAAAACTGAGAAGCTTAACTCTATCGCAAGAAAGCTTCGTGCAATCCACCATCGACGTTGATAATCTGCCCAGTGGTTTTGCTCGACTTCTCGCTCGACAAAAAGTAGATCGCTTCGGCCTGATCAGCGGGCGTAATTGGCTGCTTCGTCAAAGTTCGCTGTGCATAAAAGTTGGCCAACTTCGATCGAAGTGAATCGTCGTCTTCGGTTTCTTGAAACTCGATTTCGTATTTCGTCAGCGAAGCAATCACTCGGTCACGAGGAAACATGGTGCTACCGGCAACGACAGTAGCCGGCGCAACCGCATTGACCCGAACAAGAGGAGCCATCTCGATCGCAAGTTCACGAACCAAATGGTTGGCTGCTGCTTTAGAAGTATCGTAGGCGACCGAGCCTTTTTTGCCGACAACCCCGTTGACACTGGTGGTCAGAACGACCGACGCGCTTAAGCCTTGCTCGGCCAGCAATGTTCGCAGTTCGTCAACAACGTTGTAGCTACCCCGCACGTTGACATCAAAAGTAAACTTCCACTTGTCATCAGACAGGCTTCCGTCGCGTTCGGGAGCGACAAAAACTCCGGCGGTCACGATCACGCGATCGATTCCACCGTAGGCCAACAACGAATGCTTAATCATCTGTTGAATTGATTCTCGGTTGGTAATATCAACCGACAATCCGATTGCTGGGCCGCATCCGGACAGGCCGGTTCCCGCGACCCCGATTCCTTGGCCGTAAATGTCGGTCAACTCTTGAGCGGTCGCCTGAGCCGCATCCTCGTGCAGGTCACAGCAGACGACATGAGCGCCTTCTTTAGCGATCCGATGCGCGACTTCTTTGCCGATTCCATTTCCGGCTCCAATCACCAACGCAATATCGCGCGACATTTCCTTTTCTGGTGGCTTGCGCTTAAGCTTGGCCTCTTCGAGCAACCAATATTCGATGTCGAAAGCTTCCTGCTTCGGCAACGCAATGTACTCGCCGATTGCTTCGGAACCACGCATGACCTCAACCGCACATGTGTAGAATTCAGCCGTAACACGAGACTCGCTTTTGTCTTTACCCCAAGCAATCATCCCAACGCCCGGAATGAGAATGACGGTTGGATTCGGGTCTCTCATCGCAGGCGAGTTATCATGTTTGCAGCTTTCGTAGTAGGCGGCATAGTCCTTGCGATACTGCTCCAAACCTGCGGTCAGTTTTGACTTGAGTGCTGCGAAATCTTCGGCGGCCGGATTCCAATCAACGTAAAGCGGTTTAATCTTGGTTCTCAAGAAGTGGTCTGGACAACTGGTGCCCAGTTCAGAAAGCCGTGGCGCGTCGTTGGAATTGATGAACCTCAGAATTGATTCGCGCGTCTCTACCGTTCCCACGAACTTGTTCTGTTGCGAGACTTGCCCGCGGAGCCAAGGTAAAAGTTCAACCAACAAGGCATCCCGGGCGTCGTCATCCAAATTTTGATACTTAGCGCCACCAAAAGTCTGCTCGCCTTTGTCTTTCGACTCGATAAATTTGGCAGCTTTCTCAATCAGTTCCAACGTCAGGTAGTAACATTCTTTATCATCATCGGCCCAGTTAATCAGACCATGCTGTCCCATCACCAACCCTTTCAACGACGGATTGGCTTCCACCTCCCGTTGCATCATCAGCCCCAACTCAAACCCTGGACGCAACCAAGGAACCCAACCGATTTCATCCCCGAAAATTTCCTGCGTTAGTTCTTTACTGCCGGCACAAGCCGCAATCGAGATCACGCTGTTGGGATGCATATGATCGACATGGCGAGCAGGCAAAAAACCATGCAGTGGAGTATCGATCGAACTCGCTCTTGGATTAAGATTAAAAGTGCAATGAGGAAACAGTCCAACCATTGAGTCTTCGGCCGGAGTCTTGGGCCCATTGTTCGGAGCATTTTGGTAGTTAGGGATCAGCCCCAAGAGCTTTTCCATGTAAAGCGACGCAAAATTTTCCTTTTTTGCCGTTCGCAAATCCCCACCCGATCCTTTAACCCAGAGAACATCAACGTCTTGGCCAGAGAGCAGGTCGTTCTCCAAAATCTTGGAAGAAGTATTGCCTCCGCCGGTATTCGTAATTCGCTGGTCCGCCCCCAAACAATTCGAGCGGTAGACAAGTCGATCTGCCGGAGACAATTTTTCAGCCTCGGCATCACTCCATAGATCGTTTACGTACTTGTATTCAGTCGTGGCGGAACTCATTCGTTTCCCCGAGTTTAGGCAATTTCTGGCACAAAGAAGAAATATACTCGCACAATTTGAAAGCGTGTCAACAACCGAAACCAACCAACGAAAGCCGCTTGCTTGATCTAGCAAAATTTCGCCTCGCAACCTCAACTACTTTACTAACGACTTCCTTTCACTTATTTAAAATACGCATGGCACTCTTTATCGCCTGGTTCATCTTGATAACGCTAGTGTCACTGGCACTAATGCAAACCGGCTACGTGATTTGGTTTGGGAAGTTCCTTTTCCAAGCCCAACCGGAGGACGAGGAACAAACAACGGAAGCCTCCAAAGACTCCTTGAGCGCACAGGTGGCTCTCGTTCTTTGTTTGCGTGGTGAAGACCCAAGCTTGTTTGACTGCCTAACCGGGATTCAAGCGCAGGAATACGAGAACTTTCAACTCTTGATTATCGTTGACGACTTGGCAGATCCTGCCGTAGAAGCAGTAAACGAGTTCTTCAATGATCCAACACGGACTTTCGTTTCGCTTCCCAACATTTATGCCATTTCGAATCGCCGTGACACATGCAGCCTCAAATGTAGCGCTATCCTAGAAGCACTTCAGCACCTACCAGAGCAAACAGAAATCGTGGCGATGATTGATGCCGACACTGCGCCAGACGAAAACTGGCTGCGCGACTTGGTCGAGCCATTTTCTGACTCGTCCGTCGGGGCCACGACTGGCAACCGCTGGTTCGCTCCCAGCCAACCAACATTTGGCTCTTACGTTCGACAAGTTTGGAATGCGGCCGCAGTAGTGCAAATGGACATTTACAATATCGCTTGGGGAGGCACACTCGCGATTCGAAAAAGCGTGATCGAATCCAGCGGATTGAAAGACAAATGGAGCAAAGCGTTCTGCGAGGACACGATGCTGACCAGCGTGTTGGAAAGCAACCAGCTTGAGTTGGTGCGCGTACCCAACTTGATTTGTGAAAACACCGAAACCACCACCGTCACCAGCGCCTATCGTTGGATTCTTCGCCAACTTTTAACCGTCCGACTGCACAACCCGAAATGGCCGCTGGTATACATGCATGGCATCGCGACCGCATTCGCAGTCGTTGCGCCTCTTGTTGCCTGCGTTTGTTTTTACGTGATGGGCATCGAGGCAGCATCGCTTTTGGTGTTGCTCGCGATGACCGGCTACCAAATGCTGAACTGGATCCTCGTCAAAATTATCATGACGATGCACACGCGGGTTCTAAAGTCCCGTGGAGGATTTAACCTCCAATCGTTCGATGAAGGCAAGCAAGACAATCCAATACAACAAATTTTGGCTTGCTTCTTAATCCAGTTCCTTTATCCATTGGCATGTGTTTCGGCAGCGAGGGCAAAGTCGGTCAGTTGGCGAGGAATCGAATACGCAATCGACGAGCAGAATCAAATCAAGTTGCTCGGATATCGACCCTATCGAAATCTATCGGAATCGGATCCAACCGAGACGCAAGCCCCAACTGAGCCCAAAGAAGATCCCTCGTCGATCGATTAGATCATCGCCAGATCATGGCCAGATCACGGCCACAGGCAGGAAAATCGACGATGGCCAATTGATGCCCCAATAAATAAGGCCAACAAATAAGACCCAACCGAAGACATGATCTCGTTGCGTCACATCGTGTACGATTTATTGAGCGCGAGTGGTCAAAACCGACTCGATGCGATCGTTCCACAGAGAAGTTGGACATGGCGTGCCCGAAGCAAACGAATCGGCTGAGTTTGCCGCCAGTAGTTTACCGACTTGCAGATCATCCATCGTGATCACAGGACTTCCGTCTTCTGGCAAACCGAGAGCGACCTCAAATTCTCCATCTGCACTGGCAGTCAGTTGCCACTGACCTCCACCAGGACCATGGATGTCCAAACCGAATTTCTGACAAGTTCCCAGCGAGTTTGAATTCAGCTTATCCAAAACGTTCGTCGCCGTTTTGACCACATGAGCAAGCTGCGAATCAAACCAACGCTCAACGGTTGGTATTTTGTCTCGTTGCTTGCCCCATCGGTTGGATTTTCCGAACTCAAGAAACCGCAAAGTCATTTCTTTGTTGATGGGTGGGCACTTAAACTGCCCGGCAAAATCTTTAACGTTTTGCTTATCAAACTGAGGGTCGCTGGTCTCGTACTGTTCGTAGACGCTCACATTTTCAAAATATTTCGCGGCGAACTCGTTGTCGCCAGCGCGTTCCGCATCGCTTCCACAAAATTCTACGCCGCACGAATTAAAATACTCGTAGCAGTACTCGATAACTTCCCGCGCCGTTGTGCATTTGTCAGGGGATAGATGATACGTTCGCCCATGTGCGGCAGGATTACAGAACACGTGGCTGATCACATCCGACACCCAATCAACGGGAATCAGATTTCGAGGTTCATCCCCGTCCATCGGCAATCGAATTGGAGTTTCAATAATGCCTTTTTCATTTCGCTTCTGCTGAGGCACCAACGTGTGTAGTAAGCGAAGGTAAAGGAACAGTCCATGATAAGTCGACGTGTATCCAGTTTTCGAATCGCCAACAATCACAGCCGGGCGATAAATGGTCGTTGAAGAAAAATGAGTCGACGCTGTGACCAACTGCTCCGCTTCAAATTTGCTTCGTTCGTAGTCGTTGCGAAATTCCTGATTGCAATCGTTGTCGTTTTCTAAAACCAGATCATCACGCTTGCCGCAAACATAAGCGGTCGACACGTAATGAAATTCTGAAATTTCGGCGAGTTTCGAAAGAGCCAGTACATTCTTGGTTCCACCAAGGTTGGTACGCCATGGATCCTCATCTCGTGATGCCCCATTGAATTGCAAGACGGCCGCGCTATGGATCATGCGGTCGCAGTGTTTTCGCACCCACAAAATTTCTTCTGCTGCTAGACCCAAATTCGGTTCGCACACGTCGCCTTCAAAAATGATCGGACGAGGTAACCGTCTGCCCAACTCAGATTCCCAAGCTTGTAAAATGCACTCGATTCGTTGCTGCACATTCATTCGCTTCGAAGGTCGAACGACGACGGCAAGGTGGCAACCTTTCAAGAACAGGTCACGCATCAGATACCTTCCGACCAACCCGGTCGCGCCGGTCAACAGAACGTAGCGGCGACTCTGATGATGTGAATCGATGATTGGGTCTTTGTTCACGAAAAACGCCCTTACACGCCATGGTGGCCAAGCAGGATGGAAGTGGAAGCTTGGAATAATATTGTAACTTGGTAAAGGATCGTAATTTGCGTAAGCCGCGACCGGCTGAGCCTTTGTAGCTCAGCCTGTTCGGACAAATACGAAAAGTGATCTCCATCACGTTATCGTCTATTATGCTTGAAAGTATGGATGATTTGAATAGAACAAGCTTTTGGCATGGACTTCGGGGACACTTCGGAATGGCAATGAGCACATTGTTTGCATTTTTTCGGTTTTACCGGCTCAGCGGCGATCGGCTGCGGGGAACGAATTTGGAATCCCGGCAGACTCTCTCACGCCGTTTCCTCTCAATATCGCCAGTGTTGTTGGTCTTTTTCTGGAACTCTCCGGTAAGCGTCGGCTACGAAGACGAATTCGACCATAAAAGAGTTCCCGATCATACAATTCCTAATTCCATTCAAGACGACTGGGCGCCGACACCAGGGCTTTCCAGCGATGAAATTTTCGATGGCTGGCTGTCTCTATTCGACGGCGAAACTCTATTCGGCTGGAAAATGGCCAGCCAAGCAAATTGGCATGTTGCCAATGGAGAAATCCGTGCCGACCAAGGCGAACGAGGCCTACTAAGAACGACCAGCCAATTTGACGATTACGAATTGGTTCTGGATTTCAAAGGCAGCCTAACCACTAACAGCGGTGTTTTTCTTCGAACCAGCCCACAGCCCAAAAAAGTTGTAGCTGATTGCTACGAGCTCAATATTTGTAGCCCGGCAAACCACGAGTTTTCGACGGGCGCTTTAGTTGGTCGGGCGACGACCGAGTTGAAATGCGATGAATCAGCGTGGCATCAATTTCGGATTCTTGCCGACGGTGATCGGATCAAAGTTTGGATCGATGGCGAAAAATCGGTTGACTATACGGATCCAAAACCACTGGGCCGCGGCTTCATTGGCTTGCAGTTCAATTCCGGCGCGGTGGCGTTTCGAAAGATCCGCATCAAACCTCTTAATCAAACGCCAATCAAATTGACGACCGATCTGGTGGATTGGAAAACGGATCAGACTTTAGACAGTCAATTTTCCGCCACCGAAAACGGCGAACTTCAAATCAAGGGCGGCAAAGGCCAGCTTGAAACCAAACAATTGTATGGCGATTTTGCTTTTTCGATGCAATGCAAAACCAATGCGGTAGGCCTGAATTCGGGAGTATTCTTTCGATGCATCCCCGGCGATCTCATGAATGGCTACGAGAGTCAGATTCAAAACGAATTCAAGAACGGCGATCGTTCGGTTCCAGTCGACTGTGGAACCGGAGGCATCTTTCGCCGCATCAATGCTCGACGCGTCAACGCAAATGACAATGAGTGGTTCGCGAAGACGATCATCGCGACGGGGCCCCACATCAGTATTTGGATCAACGGTTATCAGGTAACGGACTGGGCAGACAAACGTAAACCCGATCGAAATCCGCGCCGCGGTCTTCGCCTTGAAAAAGGAACGATCACATTGCAAGGCCACGACCCAACGACGGATATCTTGATGAAGAATTTTAGGGTGCGCGAACTTTCCGCGCGCGGGAAATAATCGCTGCTCGTCGTCAAAATTCTCGAAAGCCGACAATAGAACGCTTGAGGGCTTATGCTACTGACATTGTTGTCACGATGTGCGGTACGCAAACAGCCCCAACGCCGCTAGCTTTTTGAAAGTTTCCGTAACGCTTTGGGCAATGGGAAATTTACGTTCTCTTCGCGAACGATGACGGGCTCCACCGTCGCCCCATGACGCTCAACCAACCATTCAATACATTGGTTGACGACAATTTCTGGAGCGCTTGCTCCCGCAGTCATAAAAACCGTTTCGACACCGTCAAGCCAACTTGGATCAATGTCGTCGGAGCCATCAATCAAGTAAGCCGGAATTCCAAAATCGGCGGCCAGTTCCCGCAGCCGTTGACTGTTAGAGCTATTTTGGCTGCCCAAGACGAAACAAACATCGGCACCCGACGCGATCTTTCGCACAGCTTCTTGGCGATTTTGTGTCGCGTAACAAATGTCTTCTTTGGGTGGATTGACGAGGTTCACGAATCGAGCGCGAAGACGATCAATGATCCGGTTGGCATCGTCGACTGACAATGTAGTCTGAGTCAAATACGCCACTTTCGCGTCGTTCGCGATTTCCAACCGGTCGACGTCTTCTTCGGTTTCGACCAGCACGATCGCTTCCGGAGCCTCGCCCATTGTGCCAATAACTTCGTCGTGACCATCATGGCCAATCAAGAAAATTGTGTAACCTTCTTTGGCGTACTTAATCGCCTCCAAGTGTACTTTCGTGACCAACGGACAAGTCGCATCGATCGCATTCAGCTTCCTCTTGCGAGCGTGCTCGCGGACTTCCGGCGAAACACCATGGGCGGAAAACAGGAGCACCGATCCCTCAGGGACTTCCGAAAGTTCATCGACGAACACGGCCCCCTTTTCTTTGAACGACTCGACGACGTACTGATTGTGGACAATCTCGTGATAGACGTAGACCGGCGCACCGAACTCTCTCAGCGTCAGATCCAAGCTTTCGATGGCCATGTTGACTCCCGCGCAAAAACCGCGAGGACTGGCAAGTAAAATTTTCATCGAACACTCCACGAATATATTTATTTGTCAAAATCTTCGCCGCGCACAGCGACAAAGATGGAATCGAATTCAGTTTCGGACAGTAAAAAGCTTGGCGTAAGGCTGGCAAACCCGACAAACATCGCGGTCTCGCCAATCCGCCTCTCTTACCCGCCATCTTAGCTGACCGCTACATTTCGTGGGAGGCAACTTTGATGCTTGGCTCATGGCTCACTTAGATACGCCTTGCCTCACTTAAATGCCGGTTGCAGACCAAGCCGTTTTTGACCTGACAAATCTTCAATCGTCTTCAGTCGCCCCAACACTTCAAGTTTCCGTGAAAATGAGGTACTCTGAAGGTCTTGAAGGGCTTGAAGGGCCAACACAGACATGCCGACCGCTCGATTGAGCGGGAGCCTGATCAAGAAAATCAATTTCCAATTATTTATTGCCGGAACCGCTACCGATGATCGAAGCACGCGAGCACATTGAAATTGATAACGAGGCATTAGCCCTTGGCTACACAAACTGCCAAGCGGAGACCAAAGAGTTTTTTAGCGGCTCGCTCTGGATGCTGGGCAACTATTCGAGTTCCCGCCGCAAGTTCATCGAGACGGTGCTCCACAATATCATTCGGGCAATCGGACTGATGGAACTTGACAGCTCGAACGGGCTGTCGCTGGACGTCTGGCACGAAATACGAGACGACCTCAGCGATGCATTCTTGGAAAAGTACACGACTGTGGAACTCGCCGCTTTGATTGATACAGCCAAGCAGTTTGACGTTCCTAAAGAGTTTTTGTTCAACCCAATTTCTGGAGCGGACACATGGATTCGGAATCGAAAGTTTGGAACTTTTGAAGAGCTGGAAACTTTCGCCAGCAACATGGGCGGCTCTTCGATGGCGGCTCTCGTTCCTGTCCTTGGCTTTGTCAAACCCGAATATGAAGTGGCGGCGATCGAGTGCGGCAAGGCGATTTTCTTGACCCAAGTCGTTGCCAATTGCGTCAACGACATGAAGCAAAACAGAATTTTGATCGCTGAAAAAGATCTCGAAGACTGTGAAGTCGTTGTGCATCGGCTGAAGTTACGCCAGGGCGGCGACTCACTTAAACACCTCGTTCGATTGTATTGTTCCCGAATTGAAAAAATCTTCTACGAAGGCGGCAAACTCGTTTCCTACCTTGATTTCGACGCCAAGCGAAGCGTGACGTCGATGCTGGCCTATCATTGGCGATTGCTGCAACGAATGCGACTGGAGCCCGAACTGGTTCTTTCAGAAGAAGGCATATTGAACCGTAGCGACATGCTGAGACTCAAGTCTCGACACCTGCTGGGCATGGAAGGCAACATCCCGATCTTGCCGGAAGACGATCACCACGATCACTGAGGAAAACTGCTTGTCATCTGACACCAAACGCAAGTCAAGTAAAACGCAAGTCAATCCAAGGACAGCTCAGTAAGCCGCTTAATAAGCCGCCTAAGATTTCTTGCGGCCGACAAACACTGCCTGTTCGCCGCCATGATGCCAACTCGGCCTGATTTCGACGATATCAAAGTATCGTCCCCAAGTTTGTTCCAAATGACTGTTGCTGAACAGAACGATTGAGCGACAGGGGCCAACGTCAGAGTACCGGAAATCCGTCCGGCCATCCGGCAGTTCGTTTTCGAGCATCCGATCAACGTTGGAATCTATTTGTCGCAGCCGAACAAGTAAATCATCGCCAGCGCCCTCAGCCTTGGCCGTTTGCATTCGCTGCCAAGTCGCCTCGTTGTGAACAGTGAAGTAAACCATCCCCGAGGGCTTGAGGATGCGATGAAGCTCTGACATCCAAGCGGTCTCGAAGACGTCGATTTGCGTGAAGACTGAAAACGCGCTAATGACATCCATCGAATTCGAAGCCATCGGTAATTTCGCCAAACCGTGACTATGAAAGATCTTCACATGTTCTGGCAAATGATCGTTCATCCAACCGACGTGCCGGCCGTTTATGTCACAGCCCCACAAATCTTGCACCTTCGTTTGTGCACAGAAATGCCTTAAAACGCTCCCCGAGGAACTGCCAAAATCAAAATAAGATTCAATATTGATTTCGCATTCTTTGGCGGCCAATTGAATCTTCAAAAAATCAGCCAATCCATTAAGGAAATACTGAGCGTCACAGCCAGCATCATCGTCCTCGCGGTCATCCGAACAAGGCAGCGGATACCCATCGCGCTGGATAAATTCGTGCAATGGTTGGCCGCCAAGCAATTCCGGCGTCAGATCACTCGGCGTTTCGAAAGACTCGATCGCCATCTCTTTGGGCGACGCCAGATTCTCAAAGACCTGCATCGCATGGTGATTGAGAGAGATATCATTCTCCCAAGCGGTCGGACGAAAGGCCGTCAACTCCGGTGGCAAGTTCGGCCGCAAACGTTTCGAGCCGAGAGCTGGCTTCGAATGGGTTGGCACCAAAAAGAAATCTGCCAACATTTCGATAAGCTGTTTCAATGCTAAGCCCAAGAAACGAACATTGTGATTTGAAAAACGTGTAACGTGCAGCCGATGCTAATCCAAGCGCAATACGAAAGCACCACCGAACTGGTTTTGGGGAAGGCAACTTGCGCGCGTCTCGTTGACCTGACCAGCGTCCATCCGATCAGTTTTCGCCCAAGCCAACCATTTCCAGCAGCTTCAACGCATTCGTCGTTTCAGCGATGCCGGGCTTCATCTGATAGTCGAACGTCATCTTTTTCTTGCCGTCGACTTCGCTAAATTGCTCGGCAAAATGAACGGTTTTACAAGCCGCCTCTAGATCGTCAGTCGTGGCTAGGTCGAGGTCGTGAGTTGAAATGGCTCCAATCGCTTTTTCGTCAATCAGTTTTCTGACAACACGGCTGACCGCGATTTGACGCTCGCGTGAATTGGTTCCTTGCAGAATTTCGTCCAACAAAAATAGCATCGTCTTCGAATCGTCTTTCTCGTACACCGCAGCGGTGTCAACAACTTCCTTCAGTCGCTTTAGTTCAGCCATGAAAAAGGAAACACCATCAGCCAACGAATCGACAATCCGCATACTCGTTTCGATATGGATCGGTGGCATTGTCATTTCCTCGGCACAAACAACGCTACCCATCTGAGCCAACACTGCGTTAACACCAATGCTTCGTAGTAGAGTACTTTTCCCGGACATGTTCGAACCAGTCACCAGCAGTACCGTTCCTGCGGGCCCAACTTGGACATCGTTGCGCACGCGACCTTTATCCAATAGTGGATGGCCAAGTTGTTTGAACGACATCGTCGAATTGGCAACAGATTTCTCGACGACATTGGGAAATTTCCAAGCCGGCTCGTCACCCGCCAACTTCGCCAGTGCAGCAATCGCCTCCCATTCTGCCAGATCGGTAAACCAGCCGCGGACGCAGTTGCCGTTTTTCCGTTTCCACTTTTCCAGCAGATCCAAACAGTGTGCATCCCAGAAAAACAGAAACTCAAAAACAAGATAGACAATGAACATCGTGCCATCGCGGCGAATGTTGGACAGCCACGTCAAACGTCCCAAACTCTGCATGCTTTTTTGAGCGTCATGTTGCTTATCAAGCAATCGAACCTGCAGTGACTTCAGCTTCTCCGACTCGGCGGGAAAATCCGAAACCATGTCGAACAGAGAGACATAGTGCATCGCTTCAGCCGACCGTGAAGAAATCCGATTGAAGATCTCATGCATCGTACCGGCATAAAAAACGGACAACGTGAAGTTGATCACCACCGTCACCATCAGCGTCGGGCCAGCAATGGTCAGAGGTAGAACGCCGAGAACTAACCCGACAATCGCGATCAGCGAAACGACTGCTGTCAGCCGCGACAACCACAACAGCCATTCACGGCCAGTGAACCACAACTTGCTTTCCGACCAATCCACAAAACCACTCGGCCCAGATTGGCTGGACGCCAACGTCTCGCACAAAAATCGAAACTTAAGCCGCCAATCAAACTTGGGCTTCAGCTCCGCCACGGCCTCTTGCCGGCGCTTGATCTCATCGGTCGTCGCACCCGAAATGATCCATTGCCGAAGTGTTTCAGTGCCTAACGGCGTCCGCGTGATGCCCAACAATTTGTAAACAGAGCTATCGCCAAGCAAATCCAGATCCGTTGAGACAGCGATAAAATTTCGCGGAGTTTCAATCTCAGGAACTTCAATTTCCGTCCATTTCCGTTCACATCGAGCAAGCGATTCACGATGCATCGTTGAGAGCAAGGTTGCTTTTCGCAACTCCGTCTGGATACCCTCGTGCAAATAGGCAACGACAATGAAGCCGACAAAAATCAGCCCTGACAGAACAACCCAACCCGTCGTCATCCCCCAAACCTGATTCAAAGCAAGAATCAGTGGCACCAACGAAACGAGAAACGTTCCACCTCGCAAGTAGCCCATCGTCGTCCAGCGATTTGCACATCGTTGCACAGATTTTTCTTGCTCAGCAAGCTTGGTTTTGTAGTAGTCAACAACTTGCTCGTAAGACTCTGGCATTTTTTGTATGGCTAGGCTGGGCGGTGGAACGCTGGTGATCAATTGATTTTTCGTAGTACGAGTGAGCTGGCTGAATCCAGTCTTCTAGATTCGCACAACATCAATTCTTCTTGGCTAAAATCCGCCAAGTTCTGTGGAACGCTTGACTCGCTTGATTGCGATCATAAACGCGGCAGTTCTCAGGCTGACATTATTTTCGTTTGCCATTTGCCAAACGTCCTCAAACGCTGCCGAGAGAATGGAATCAAGCTGCTGCCGAACGCGATTCAGATCCCAACTGTAGTACTGTCGATTTTGAACCCACTCAAAATAGCTGACCGTCACGCCACCCGCGTTCGCGAGAATATCCGGCAGCACGGCGATGCCACGTTTAAACAAAATCTCGTCCGCGTCAGCATCAACAGGGCCGTTGGCACCTTCGACGATGTATTTCGCTTTAATTTTGTCAACGTTCTCCAGGGTGATCACGCCACCCAATGCGGCAGGAACGAGCAGTTCGCAATCAAGTTCCAACAAGTCTTCATTTGATATCTTTTCGGCGTTTTCGAATCCCTCAAGGTTCCTGTGCTCCATTACATGATGCAGAGCAGCAGGGATGTCGATTCCTTCGGCGTTGAAGTAGCCACCAGTTACGTCGCTGATAGCAACGATTTTGAACTCTGATTCGTACATGAATTTTGCGGCGTGCGATCCCACATTTCCGAAACCCTGAATCACGACGCGAGTGTCTTTGGGCAGCCGGCCCAATCGCTTCAACATTTTAAACGAGAGAATTCCAGCACCGCGTCCCGTCGCTTCTTCACGACCTTTCGCGCCGTAGTCTTCAACTGGCTTTCCTGTGATGCACGCTGGATTGAAGCCATGATACTTTTCCCATTGATTCCGAATCCAAGACATCGTCTCCGAGTTGGTTCCCATGTCGGGAGCCGGAATGTCTTTGTCTGGCCCGATGATATCGTGAATCTGATCGACGAACTTTCGGCTAATGCGTTCTTTTTCTTTGCGGCTTAGTTTGCGCGGACTTACAGCGATACCGCCTTTGGCTCCACCGTAGGGAATATTGACGACGGCAGTTTTCCAAGTCATCAATGATGCAAGCGCACGGACTTCATCCAAGTCCACTTCCGGGTGGTATCGCAAACCACCCTTCATCGGGCCGCGCGCGTTGTTGTGCTGCACGCGAAATCCAACCAACGTCTCAATGCGGCCATCGTCCATTTCAACGGGCACCTCGACCGTGATTTCTCGCTTGGGCATCTTCAACAATCGCCGCGTACTCTCCTGGAGCTCCAACTGGTCGGCAGCTCGATCGAAATAGTGCTGCACCGTTTCATAAGCGTTCATGTGTGTTCGTTGTGTGGCGGCGACAGAATTCATAATTTCCAACTCATTTTAGAGGAGCACTACGATCTTGTTTTGACTTGACCTACAATATGCAGAATCGACATTGACCGGCAATCAGGACGACAGAAATTAAATCAAAATCCTGATTCGCAACGATTAAATTCGGACATTGAGTTGTAACGTACCTAGAAACTTCAGAGTCGCCCAAGTCGTGACAATCGATACAAACCAATTCTGGAACCTGTTGGCGACAAGCAACTTGCTGCCGCAACCTCGTATTCAATCATTGTTTGCGAAATTTGACGCTGCGAAAAAGTCCCAAGAAGACAACTCCCCACAGAACAAATCTCCGCAAGAAATCACGACTTGGTTGGTCAGCCAAAAAGTAATTTCTTCCTATCAAGCTTCAATCTTGTTGGCTGGCCATTCAGGCCCGTTCAACTACGGCAATTACACCGTGATTGACCGTTTCGAAAAAGGGCAGTTGGCCAATTCCTTTTCTGCAATTCATCGAAGCTCACAGCATCCAGTGCTATTAGAGTTTGTTTCCGGCAGCGAACCAAGCGACCTAAAGAATTGGCGGAAGACCGAAACGCTGGTCGAGAAAATTAGCCCCATCAATCACCCTAACCTGCTGTCGATTTTCGAAACGGTGTCGCTGCCCAGCCACCGTTTCGCGGTGACTCAACGCCCAAATGGTGGACTCCTTTCGGATCTACTTCCCAGACGTGGCCGCTTTCCAATCAAGAACGCCTGCTCTGTTTTGGCTCAAGCTGCCCGTGGGCTGTACGAAATTCATCAAGCCGGAATCCGGCATGGTGCCATCTCTCCGAATACAATTTGGATCGAGAAGGGTGGCCAGGCTCAGATTCGGTTAGGCCTGAACAGAGTTCCGCATGAAACCGCTGCGGTTGATCTAACAGAAAATGTCGAATCTCCTCTTTGCTACTTAGCGCCCGAGAAATTTCAAACTGTTCAATCCAAAAATTCAGCGACGGCTCGTGCGGAAACCACGTGGCCGCAACTTAACAAGGCAACCAAGGCGGGCGACATCTACTCGCTTGGCTGTTTGCTATATCGAATGCTTGCCGGACAACCACCATTCAATGGGTCAACCATGCATGAGATCGGAGGTTTGCATCTACACGCTTCGGTGCCGGATTTGACGAAGTATGATTTGCCCACCGAGTTAACCAAACTTCTGTCGCAGATGTTGTCCAAGGATCCCGCCGACCGACCGGGTGACTTGCTTCAACTTAGCCAACGATTCGCAGAGCTTTCCGGCAAAGCTGAATCGGTCAACAAGCGTATGCACACCTCGGCTCCGGAAAGCAATTCATTTCGAGCGTTCCGCCGCTCGCTTGAACAATTCAAACCTGGCAGCAGCGAGTCAGTTCCCAGTGTGCCGCTGATCGAAACCAAAAGTTTAGAACAAGCACTGGGTGATTTGGATACGACCAGTAGCTTGGACACGACCGAAAGCGTTCAAGAGATTTCATCAGATCGCTCCGAAAAAATATCCGCCGCCATCCAGGCAGCTCGACGCAGAAAACAAGATCGCTGGAAGACGCCTGCTGCGGTCGCTGCCACGCTTATGGCATTTTCGGCTGCGATCGGACTATTTGCATTGAACGCAAATCGTAAAGTCCTTCCCGTGGCACCGCCAAAAGAAATCGTGGAAGTTATTGAAAAGGAAGCCGAAGTTCCGGCCGAACCTGAAGTCAATTTCGGCATGCTATCTGCCGAAGACCGACCAATTCTGCTTCAGGAAGTTCTCGGTGAAGATGATGAATCACTCTGGGAAACTCCAACCACCGGCCCACCAATCGATCTGACCGGCCTGCCACTGGCGCCAAAGATGATCTTCATTTTTCGCCCGAACGAACTGGTAGAATTGGACGAAGGTCGGCGAGTTATCGAAAGTCTTGGCAGCGATTTTCGCTCACTGATTGATCAATGGGTAACTCGTAGCGGCTTCGCTTTAGCAGATATCGATCAGTTGGTTGTCTCTCTTCATTCGACGTCCGATTTCAATTACGAACCCTATTTTGTCGTGACGCTGAAGGAGCCGATTGATCGAGAGAGTTTGATTAAGCATTGGAGCAGGCCGGACATCGTGACCACCGAAGGAGGCCAATCCTATTTCGCATCAGCGGAATCGGACGACGGATTTCTGATCCTTGATGGAGCAGAGCAGGGTGACGGTTCAGATCAAATTCAACTGAAAGCCGGTCAACCAGCAACTAGTGATGTTGACTTTAGCGATTTTGATTTTGACAGCACCGATTCGACACCGGATACAAACTCTCAGGTCTCAAAGTACTCACTGGGATCAAAAACGCTGATCGCTGAAGTCGCATCGAACCAAGCTGCCAATACACTGACTGGCTCAATGCGAAAGATGGCGGACTGGATTGACCGTGACCGCCATTTAAACATTTTGTTTTTACGAACCGGCCTGTTTAACGACGAGGGCCAGACGTTGATGGGCTCGCGTTTGCGAGAATTTAACCAAGAACTATCGCTGATCATTCCTGATGAAGTCCGTGGCGGCATGTTCTCGCTACACCTTGATCAAGGAACTTACCTGGAAATGATGTTCGATCGAACGAGCGACTTAAAGTCAGCCGATTTGGTTACCGCCATGTCGGATCAAGTCCGGACACAGCGTGATGTGTTGACTCAATTTGTCGCCGGCATCCAACCCAGCCCCTACTGGGATCGTGTTCGTTTAAAGTACGACAATATGCTGGCCGATCTTGTTCGCAACTTGCGTTGGGATGTCGAACACGGCGAAGTCGCGGCGAACTGTTGGCTGCCACCGATGGCCGCCCACAATCTTTTGGCCGCATCCGAATTGGTGGTTTCTTTCGCTGGCGGTTCGGAGATTTCAATGGCGTCCCAAGCACCCAGCGGGCCGCAAACGCTTGCTGAATTAATGATGGAGAAGCGTGACCTGAGTATCGCCAACCCGCCCGATTTAAACTTGCTGATGGCGGACATCGAGTCCGAAATCAATGAAGACTTCCGCAACCTTCCGTTCAAATTTCGTATCGTAATCCTCGGAGGCGATCTGGAAAAAGAAGGCATCACGAAGAACCAGCGACCTGGCGAATTGCAAATCTCTCAAGTCCCTTTGGGCGGTATCCTGACGCAAATCATGACCGGCGCTAATCCTTCCAAAGACATCACAGGCCCAGCTGACCCCAACTGCAAACTAGTTTGGGTTATTGCCGACGATCCTGACGCTCCAGGTTCACAGGCCGTTTTGATAACCACTCGCACCGCCGCCGCCGAGAAAGGTTTTGTGTTGCCCGATGCGTTCAAAACGGAATAATCGATCATCGAAAGCGTCAAAAATTGACCAACGATCGGATTATCGCCCAAATGAAACAGAATTACGGCCGTCAATATATGTAGAGTCCGAGCCAACATGCAGGTAGACTGAGTCACAGGCAAGGCGATTCGAGTTCGTTACATTTCAACTAATCTCGGGGAAAATTGAATTGTCTCTCTTTTTGATCATTTGCAAATCCTGCGCGGCTCGTCTGAATGTCAGCAAGGTGTCCGCCATCGGACAATTATTGGCCTGCCCGAAATGCGGCACCATGATCGAAGTCAATCCACCCAAAGATTGGCAACCACCCGCGACCGAGGAATCAAATTCTGAATCTGCAACGGAGCGAATTCCTGCTGGCGACCCGGTGACCACCAGCTTCGACGACATCGATCAGATTCTCGGTAGTTCGACTCCTTCAAAATCGAAACCAAAGAGACCTCAAAATCCCCGATCAGGCCAAAATCCCCAATCAGGCCAGCGCGCTGGAAAGCCAAATTCGGCCGGTAAGAATCCGTTGGCAGGATCTGTTCCCAAACCTATTTCGAAAGCCTCACGTTCGCGGCCGCCATCTGGCACGCTCAAACCATCGACTAAGCGACCGGCCCCAGCTTCCCCCACCAAGGCCAAACGCTCGGCTGGCCCAAATGGGAAAAGTACACAAACTCAAACCAGCGAACCGATTCTTCCGACAGATGACTGGACGAGCGAGGCTTCCAAACAGCGTAAGCGTGCCATCACCATCGTCGCCGCTTCAGTGGGTGGCATCGTGTTGTGCTTGGGCATCGTCGCAGCCATTGTCAATTTTTCCAAGAAGCCCGATGTTTCGGTCGCCAACAATTCTGACACGGATAACTCAATCGCCGATTCAGACTCTCCAGCAGCAGAGAACGACAACCCCAACGTCGCCTCAATTGACCAAACGGTTGACCAGGCGGCGGACGACAATTCGCCAGACTTGAATACGACATTAGACACCGATAGCAATGGTGAAATCGCTTCAACCACTCCGCCTGCCTTACCAGCTTTTGGCAATGCACCAGAGATCGCCATCGATGAGGGAACTTCGCCGCCTGCCATTTCCGATGTTCCGCCACCGTCGATCACCACCAACCTCAACACGGCGATGAGTGATCCTCAATCAAGCAATTCGCCATTGAACGAAGAACAGAAGAACGCGCAAGACAATGTCTCGCAAAAAAAAGCCCCCGTGATGAATCCACTGGACGGCGTCAACCGCGCACTCTCGTCAGGCCTTGCTAATGAGAACGCTGCGGCTCCCAAGAAAAACTTGCGCGATCTCAATTCACTTAATTCAACGATGGAAGACCTCTCGGATTTCTTGTCGGCCAAGGGAACATCGATCTTTGAAATGAAGGATTTGGCGGAAGCAAACCGCGAGCGGCGGCAAATCGGCATTCCAAAATACTTCGTCGAAAAACCAGAAGCCAAAAAGGTTGATGTTGAACGCCAGCTATCCATGACTTGCAACGGCCTCCGCTACAGCGACACGAACCTGATCCGAATTTTACGTGACATCACGGCAATTACTGGCGTGCCAGTCACGCTCGACGTCCAGTCCATCGTCGCCAACGGCGGATCCATCAATCCCAAACTTGACGTTGATGTTCAAGAAGCCGATTTCGGTGACGTCATCGATTCAATTCTCCAGCCACTTGGCATGATGAAAACGCTCGGTGCACATAACAGCCTGGTCATTCGCTCAACGCGAAACGACGATTTTGAACCGAAAACGCATGTCCTGCCGGACTTTCCCGTCAACGTCGCCGCTGGTGATGACAAAGAGCCTGACGCCCGCGAAGTTTTCGTGGGATCGATTCAGGGTCTAATAGCGCCAACATCATGGGTTCGAGAAGCTGATCCGGCAACGATTGAATTGGCTGATCAAGAAATCATCGTTCGCAATTCTCCGACCGCTCATTATCTGATCGATGAGTTCGTTGGTAAAATCCAAGCGGCCATCACATTGACGACCGATCTTGAGAACCCAGCGGCACGCGAAAAACTCGACACGCGTTGGAATTCGATCGCCGAGCGAATGGCCAATCCAGTTGGGATTCCAAAATCAACTGCCCGCACATTAGTCGGGCTACTGAATGAAATCCAAACTCATACTGGCGTTACAGTCATCGTTGATTGGGAGAATTTGCTTCCATTGGGTTGGAATCCGCAAACGCGTGTCCCGGGCAACCTGAGCGAAAAAAACCTTGAGTCGACGCTGCGGCAATTATCTCGATCAATGAACTTGACCATACGGCCGATCGATCAAAACACCATCGAGCTGACAACGTTTGAAAAATCAGCCGCAACCGTAAATCTAGAAGTCTATCACGTTGGAAGGATTCTGAACGGACAATTGAGCGAACCGCTGGCGAAGTCATTGATCGAACAGGCGTTATCAAACCAGCTTCGTGCACCCAACGTTCGCTATCTCTATGAAAGCAAATGTAAGTGCTGGGTACTCCTCGCACCCCAATCGCTGCAAAAGCAAATGGGATCTGTGATCAAAAAACTGGAATCACTTCGATAGCTTCGCTGCCTCAACTTGAATTAGCGGAACAATGTGCCTTTTTCTCGGCCATCGTTTTGTGAGTGAAACCAGTTTGCAAGACATTCGATACAAGTAGCGTACATCTCTTGAAAAAACGCTTCCATGATCAGTCTTTGACTTCGGCGCGTTTACCCGCCACCGCGCGAAACTCTTGCTTCTGCCCCCACCAGTAAAACACCAATCCGAAGAAGGCACCGGCGATCGCCGCGGACACGACCGCGACCGAATTTTCTGGAAAAGTCGAATTCTGAGTGGCGGCTTGAGTCGTCAAAACGAGCCCGGTCAAACTAATGACTAAGCCTAGCAAGTCGGAGAAAATTTCCGTGAGATTCAAACTGCCTTTAAACAACAAAAAGAACTTACCCAGCACCAACTGGAAGGCAAAACTGACAACGCCCGCGACCATCAGTGCGAAAGCCACCCAGTAGAACGACGGAATCGACATGACCTCAGCAATTTGATAAATCGGTTCGAGGATTCCGGACGAAATTTCGTTTACCGTTTCACTTTTGCCAAGTGTTTGGCTAATTTCCTGAGCATGTTCTTTCAATTGCTCTCCCAAATTCTCTTGGACTTGCTCAGTAGACGTTTCCTGCAGCCAAGTCATCGAAGTTGTGATTGTGTTCGTCAACATGGGAACCGTCACAGAAATTGACATTTTGGATTTCCTTTTTCATTTTCTCAAGAACTTAAAAAATGTTCAGTTAGTGTTTCGAAACCAAGCAACTGATCTTGGCAACAATCTTCCTAAACCGCCCCGCCAGCAACCATATTCGCGGCAGCCAGCCTTCATTGCCACAACGATTTTTTCTTAGCGCCAAACGGGCTCTCTACGACTCTCCACCAGCTCAGCTAACCGCCTGTATCGTTGGTGCCGATTTTTCATGGCTATAAAGCTACATTCTTGACCGTCTCATAGAAAAAACGTCCTCCTTCGACTAGCCTGAGATCTCGGAACTTTTACATGAGCAGTTAGTTCGTAAGCTGGCGTAACTCGTTGGCCGTCTAGATACGCTCGTGAATGCCCAACACCTTGATTCGTCTTCCACTCCATCTGTTCCCGCCGCTGGGCAGCAAGCCATTTCACCGCACTTGCCTCACAGTTGCTCGGCCACATCTTACCAATCATATGACCAAGAACGTCAGTTTGAAATCGAAGCTTACGCTAATGACCATTGGCGTAGCAGTAATTGCAATTATCACGATCGGCTATCTCGGCCAGAAACAAGGGCGCGACGCGCTGCGTGATTCAGTCTGGAATCAGTTGACCGGCCTCAAAGCCGCCCGCCAAAGACAAATTGAAGATTACTTTCAAGACATCTTCGATCAGATGCGGACTTTCAGCGAAAATCGAATGATTGTCGATGCGTCAAAATCATTTGTTGCGGCGAGTGAAAAACTTAAGACGGTTGAGCTATCCGAAAGCGAACAAGAGTCGTTGGAAAGGTTTTACACATCGACCTTCATTCCAGAACTCGATCAAGCCACCGAATCCAGTTCGGAAATCGACCTGCTTGCGCCCAAAAACCCAGAGGGGCGAGTCATTCAAACTCGCTACATCGCCAACAACCCCAACCCTCCCGGCGACAAGCAACAAATGAATGCTTCGGGAGACGGCAGCGAATACGATGAGGCGCATCAGTTCTATCATCCTTTGCTTCGTAACATTGCGGAACGGTTTCACTATTACGATTTGTTCGTGATCGATCCAAAGACAGGCGTCGTCGTTTACACGGTTTACAAAGAGCCTGATCTGGGAACATCAGTGCTTGATGGCCCGTATCGTGGAAGCGGACTGGCCAGTGTCTATCGAACAGCAAGAGACCGCGGTCAGCGAGCGGCCATCGAGTTGACCGACATCGAACCTTACAAACCGTCGTTGATGGCACCTGCGCAATTCTTGGCAACGCCGGTGTTTGACGACTCCGAAATGGTGGCGATCATTGCAGTTCAAATTCCGATCGTCGAGATCAACCGCATCATGACCGGTGCTAGATCTTGGGAAAGCGACGGATTGGGCTCATCTGGCGAGACCTATCTCGTCGGAGATGATTTTCTGATGCGTAGCGGTTCTCGGTTCATGATCGAGTCCCCCCAAGACTATCTGAAGGATCAGGAAAGTCGCGGCGGAAGTCCAGAAATGATGCGACGTTTAAGAATCACTGGCACCTCGATTTTGGCTCAGCAAGTTCGCACACCGATGGCCGAAGCGGCAGTCCTTCGCGGAGAATCAGATACACAAATCGGACTCGACTATCGAGGAGTGGAAGTCCTCTCGTCCTATGCGCCAGTGAACATCCCAGGATTGCGATGGGCGATTTTGTCGGAAATGGATGAGACGGAAGCGTTCGCGCCTATCCGAAAATTGTCTCGGCTGGTTTGGACGGCTGCTTCGGCAATCATTCTTGGCGTCACACTATTGGCCATGTTCTTTTCATGGCTGTTTCTTCGACCTGTGGAACAGCTTGTCGCCGGTGCAGAAAAAGTCGGCAAGGGTGAAACTGACGTCAAAGTCAAAGTTCATTCGCGCGATGAACTTGGCCGGTTGGCCAGAACCTTTAACGGTATGGTAGGTAAACTCAACGATCAAGAGGGAACTTACCTGGGCAAAATCGAAGAATTGGAAAGTTTCATTGGTCGCGTTATCCCATTCACTTTCTACCAAAAACTAGGAAAGGAATCGGGGACGCTGGCCGAAAACTTCGACCCGGTGACAGTCGTCTACGCTCGCTTGGTCGGCGTGGAATCGATCTTTGATCGGTATGCCGAAAACGAAAAAGGAGTTGCCGATGCCGTCAAGGAATTTGACGAACTGATCGGATTGCTCGATGACGCAGCCGCTCGTCATGGTGTCGAAACCATCAGCGTTAACGGCACGGTTTATCAGGTCGCCTGTGGCGTTCCGACGCCACGAGTCGACCATGCGTTTCGTTGCGTTTCATTCGCCGTCGAAACCGAAAAACTATTGCAAGCCTACGGCCAGAAACATGACTTCGAATTGCATGCCCAAGTCGGAATCGATTCGGGCGAAGTTGCCATTGGAGTCGTTGGCCGGAATCGCGTTTCCTACAGCCTGTTCGGCCCAGCCGTTTATTCCGCTCGGAGCTTAGTCCGGCATGCCGGTGAGCAAGCGGGAGTCTTCATCTCGAACGACGTCTGGGAAGCCCTCGAAGATGATTTCGAAGTAGAGGAAATCGCCAATGACGATGGTTGCATCACATGGAAAGTGACTGGGGAGGCGTCCGCATGATTCCTCAACTGGCAGAAACTTCCTGGCTACCTTGGACGATCGGAATCTCGGTCGCGTTTCCTGTTTTGGTCATCTTGCTTGGCGAAGTCGCGCACCGAATGCGAGACCGCAGCAAGAACATGGCCGAGATCATCTTGCTCGTGCGGGCGTTGGTCCTTCCATCGATTGCAATCTTGATTTTCCTTGTCAAAGTCATCAACCTTCCATGGAATTCCTGGGGCGTCCGAATCGCGCAAACGGGTCTCTGGATCTTCGTGATTCATGTTGGACTGCTTTCGCTGAACGCGACTTTTTTTCGCGACGAAGGGGTTTCTCGCAACAAAACAGTCGTTCCTAAACTGTTTCGAGATTTGGTTCGATTCGTATTGGTTGGCATCGGAGCCGCCATTGTCCTCTCGGCTGTATGGGGAACCGATCTCGGTGGCCTGATGGCTGCTCTAGGCGTTGGCTCAATCGTGATCGGATTGGCCCTCCAAGACACGCTCGGGAACCTAATGGCCGGTATCGCCATGCTGTTCGAAAGACCATTCAATAACGGCGACTTGATTCGCATCGGCGATCACGAAGGTTGGGTAAGTGAAACGAATTGGCGGGCCGTGCGAATGCGAACGAGAACAGGCGACCTATTGGTTCTGCCCAACTCGATCATTGCCACCGAAACGATTCGCAATCTGTCTCAACCACTGAGCCGGCACGCGGAAGTTGTCACGTTGGGTTTTTCATACAACGATCCTCCGAACATTGTCAAAGCGGCGTTGCAACAAACTGCGATTGAAACTCCCGGCGTCCTGGCAGAACCCTCTCCCGACATTCGAACGGTCAATTACAACGACTCCAGTATCGATTATGACGTTGTCATTTGGATGGCTTCGCCAAACGAACTGGTCACGGTTAGAAACGAATTCATGACGCGGATTTGGTATATGGCTCAGCGACACGGATTCAACATTCCGTTTCCAATTCGGACGGTGGAATTGACTCGACCTGCCCCCGCACCACCGATCGAAGAAGAAGTCGGCGAAGCGCGTGGTTTGCGAGGATTAGAAGACGAAGAACTTCAGAAGGTCGTCAGCCAATCGACGATTCAATCGTTTGGAACGGGCGAAACGATTTTAAAACAAGGCACCTCGTCACCCGGCTTGTTCTGGATTTTGGAGGGAGCCATTGCTTTGATCGCCGAGGAAAACGGCGAGACGATTCCACTGGCCGTTCTCAGTGCAGGCGATGGATTGGGCCAAGAGACATTGCTGCGTGGGCAAGCAACCATCGCGACCGCGACTGCGTCGACCGATGTCAAGATTCTGCTGATGCCGCCGGAAGCCAGTCGCGAATTCCTTTCGTTTCAACCACAAATTGCAAGGCAACTTGACCGGGCGACAGAGAAACGGCTGGAGACAATTTCCGATAGCGTTCAGGATTCTCGCGCCCAACAACGGGCATCGTTGTTTAAGCGAATGACCTTGCAACAAGGAGGGCTGCAAAATGATCATTAGAATTCTATTGGGGTTGGGCTTAGTTTTACTCGCCGGTTGCGAGGGATTTCTTGGGGAACCGACCAGTCCACCTCAAACCACGCTGACTATTTCTGGATCGGAAACGATGTCTGAATTGGCTCATGCTTGGAGTGAAAACTTCATGGAACTCAATGACGGAATCACGGTGACGATCGAGTCCGGTGGTTCCGGTGGCGGGATTGATTCCATGACTTGGGGGAAATGCGATATCGCCAAAGCCAGCCGAGCGATGACTGGCCGAGAAATTTCACGGTTGCAGGAACGCCGAGTCACGGAACCCGGAATCCATGTAGTTGCTGTGGATCGAATTGCTGTGTTCTTAAACCCAAACAACCCGATCACCAGCCTAACCGTTGACCAACTAAGTAAGATCTTCAGTGGCAGTATTACCAACTGGAATAAACTGGGCGGAAGCGACGGGGAAATCCAAGTTTTCATCCGAGATCGGAAGTCAGGGACGAGAGTCTTTTTCCAAAACAACTTCATGGACAGCAAGCCGTTCGCTGAATCGGCAACGATTGCAGAATCGTCCGAAGAAATGAATCGAAGTGTCGGAGCCGACTTGCTTGCCATTGGCTTTGGTTCGGCCGCTGCGTCGGAGGGTGTTCGCATTGCGCCGATCATGTCGCGAGGAAAAGCTTGGACACCGGAGATTGAAAACGTTGTATCCGGCAACTACCAACTCGTCCGCCCGTTGTTCCTCTTTACCGTCGGAGAAGCCGAAGGCTTGGCCAAGGAATTCATCGACTTTGCGACCAGCGAAAAAGGGCGCGAAATCGCGACTGCGACGGGATTCTGCCCGCCTTCGCAAAAGTAGTTCGGCTGCGGAAAACGAGACTCGCTAGGCCCTGTCGGGTTCTGGGCATTAGGCGATCCGATTCTGCTTTCCTAAAAGCAGAATGACTCCATCGATTTGCTCAAGTACGTCAGACTATTACCTGAAATGAAGCAGCCCAAGTCGGCCATGCTTTTGTCTGAAAATCACTCTCGAGATGAGTAGGTAAGGCTATTGCCTGAAGTCTCCCCGAAGCCATTCCGAAAAACACTTCGACCTACAAAACATCTTCGAGAATCTAAAAACATACAAAACACGCAGATGCACCGTTCAATACCGCGTTTCCAATTCCTTTTTTCAGGCAATAGTCTGACCTACGAAGACCTTCACCATCGCCGCGTAGCGACAGTTTACCGATAGTCACGGGGTTCAACCTATGGACTCTCTCCGCCAACATTTGCCGCTTCCGCCAGCACTTACGATGAAACTAAAACGCAGTTAAAAGAGTATGATATATGGGAAACGCTGCGCAATTTGTAGCCGAACCACTTTCAATCACCTATCGAAACTCAGTCCGCAATGACAAACATTAAGCCGATCGCAACCTCGATTCGAGTCCTGATTTTTTGTTTGCTTCTTCTGCCTGCCGCGATGGCTCAGGGACAATCTCCTTTGCTCGATTGTGCCGAGCTTTTTCATTCCGACCGAGTTGTCAAAATTGACATTGAGCTGGCCGAAAAAGACTGGGATGAAATTCGTTTGCAGTCGCGTGACTTTGCTTCGGCACTTGGTAAGAAGCCAGCCGAATCGCCATTCACTTGGGTCAAGGCAAACATCACGATCGACGGTCAACGGATTGAAAATGTGGGAATCCGAAAAAAGGGATTTCTCGGATCGCTTTCGACCAGCCGCCCGTCACTCAAAGTGAAGTTTGGCGAGTACGTCGATCAGAATCCGGTGGCTGGTTTGACTCACATGACTCTCAACAACAACAAACAAGACCCGGCACGCGTCTTGCAATACCTGACTTACAAATTATTTACTGAATCGGGTACGCATTCGCCGCGGTGCGGTTTTGCGGTGGTTTCCGTGAATGGAGAAAACTTGGGTGTCTATTCGAATGTCGAATCCATTCGCGAGCCAATGCTTGAGCATAATTTTGGCGATGGCTCTGGCCCGTTATTTGAAGGCACCGTTGCTGACTTCTTCCCGGAACGGATTGAAAAGTTTGAAAAAAAGAACAAGGCCGCCAAGCGGAAGCACGTCCGAAAACTTGCCGATGTGCTCGCACATAAAAAAATTGATTTGGAGGCGGTCAACAAAGTCGTCGATGTGGACGCGTTCATTCGCTACTGGGCGATGGAGAGCCTGGTTGGATTTTGGGATAGCTACTGCAGCAATCAAAATAACTACTTCGTTTACAAGAACCCCGCCAACAAGAAACTCTACTTTGTTCCTTGGGGAGCGGATTCATCGTTTGCCAAATCGTCTCCGATTCCGCCGTACCAAATTCGCCCGCGATCGGTGCATGGCAAGGCAATCCTTCCCAACAAGCTCTACCGGATTCCGGAAATCCAATCGAAGTACGTGAAGACTCTGCGGTCGTTCATGGACGAACATTGGCAAGAAGACAAGCTTCTCAAAGAACTCGATCGCTTAGAAATGATGCTCAAGGATCATCTTGTTGATGACAATACCGGGTTTGCGAGGACGATGAAAAGTTATCGCAAGTTCATTGTCGACCGACGAAAGGAAATTGATTCTGAATTCGAGAACGGGAATCCCGAGCTAAAGTCACGCGAGCACTTGCCAGTTTATATGGGTGCCGGCGAGAAGGTCACAGCGACTTTTGATACCAAGTGGTACGACCAAGCTCCGTTCGACAAAACTGGATTGGGAAAAGCCACGATCAAAATGACGATGGACGGTGAGGAAATTGAATTGGGCGAGGCTTCCGTCGTCGCCGAACTGAGTAAGTGGCCCAATCCAGGCGGTGCAAAACCGGCAACCGTCGTATTCACGGTCACGCGCAAGTCAGATGATGAAACGCTGACGATCGCCGCCACGCTTCCAACAGAACAATTCAAACCGAGCGGCGATCAATCGGTTGGCGTGGGCGGCGTCATTATCGAGGGCTCCAATTTTCAGTCGATGAAATTTGTCGGAGGCACGGCTAAGTTTGAAGTCGCCAAAATGGAAGATGGCGAAGCAGTGAAGGGCTCCCTCTCAATTACCGCTTCCGCCTGGAAGGGTGGCAAGCCAGTGGATGCTGACGACGAGAAATAGTCAGGCGATATTGAAACTTGCTTATTGAAGGAAGTTACTTAGATCCACGAGAAAATCTTATGTTCCCATTTTCTGAAAAACACCGACACCTGCTCCCGATCTTATTCGGGCTGATGGTGGTGTTGCTCGTTGGGATACCATGGCTGCTGATTTACCAGACGGAAAGTCAGGCTTATCAACTTTCGATTTCGACAGGGCAACAGGGCGGGATTTACAATCCGCTGGCTGAGGCGATTGGCGAAGTTGTCAATAAAGATCAACCTCGTTTAAGTATCGAGTCGAGGCTTAGCGATGGCAGTGGGATGAGCATGGAACGCTTGGAGCTGGGCGAATGTGATCTGGCTCTGCTGCAAAATGGAACTCCCGGCGGCGATGATGTCCGGTTGATTGCGCCGCTCTACGAGGAAGTTTTACACATTCTTGTTCCGGTTGAATCGGAAGCAAAACAATTGCGCGATTTGAAAGGAAAACGTCTGGCGGTCGGCCCCGAGCAGAGCGGGACGCAGCAGGTTGTGCGACGATTGTTCGACCACTACGGGTTGAATGAAGGCGAATTTGAACCGGTGTTCACAGGAATGGCCGATGCCTTCAAGAAGTTGCTGGCGGGCGAAGTGGACGCGGTCTGCGTCGTGGCTGGAGTGCGTGCAGAGGGAATTCGCCGTACGATGGCGGGCGGCAAAGTGAGGTTGATGGGAATCGGCAAAGCAGGGCAGGCCGGTAGCGAGGTTGAAGGGCTACGTTTGCACTATCCGAATCTTACGCCGTATGTGATTCCGATTAACAACTTACCCGAGCGACGGCGAAAAGCCCGGCCAGTCGCAAGATGGCCGGCCACTTGAACCGGTGCAGACGCTTGCTGTGCCGTCCCTGCTGGTGTGCCGCGCTGATTTGCCGGATCGAGTTGTGAACCAGATTACCCGTGCCATCTTTGATAACCGAGCGCAGCTCATCAGTCGACATCCGGCCGCGGGACGACTCCGTGCGCCCTCTGCCGACGATTTGTTTAGCTATCCACTGCACCCTGGCGCCGATGATTACTACCGCCGGCATGAGCCAAGTTTTCTGGTTCAATACGCCGATGTAATCGCGTTGACCATGTCACTCGCGTTCGCCGTGTGGGGCGTGATGATGGCCGCGGGAAGGTGGATGGTATTGAAGAAGAAGGATCGCATCGACGAATACTACGTTCATATTGATGAGATCTTAACCAAGCTGCAGGACGGCCCCGAACCGAGCTTGGAGGAGCTGCATGCGATGGAGAAAGACTTGGCCGCTTTGCGACATAAGGCGGTTCAGCAACTGGTGGCGGAAAAGCTTCAAGCGAACGAATCCTTTCGTATTTTCCAAACGCTGCTTGCGTCCTCACAAGCTGCCGTACGGCGTCGAATTGATAAGTGCGTCGCCGCGTTGGATTGATCAGTTCGGTGTAGCATCAGATCCGACAATTGTGCGTGCGAAGTCGTTGGGTTTAATTCCGTAATTCGCTGACTTGATTGAGTAATGATCGTCAAACCAAGTCTCAATCGAAGAATCACGTTGGTGATCATATTCGGGCGTCGCGCAAATCGTTTTTCCGACCACCGACTTTCGAATCTCGGTATCTTCGACTAAAACCTCTCCGCCTTTGATGACCAAATAAGGCAATGAGAACATGAGTTCATAATTGTCATCAGGCGAGTACACGGTAATGTCTGCGTCGGCACCAACGCCCAAGTGGCCTTTGTTTTTTAAGCCCAAAATCTTGGCTGGCCCGGCGCGGGTGATAATTGCGATCTCGGAAAGTGAATACTCCCGTTTCAAATCAGCGAGTGCTGAATATTGAAGAACTTTTGGATTCACCGTTGCCAGAACTTCCTCTCGATAAGCCCGATCCATCAACAACCGAACGATCTGCGGATAAGCCAAAAAGCTTCCGCCGTTGGGATGGTCAGTACTCATCACGACTTGCCAGGGATCTTCGACCAACAAATACCACTCCAATCCAATCGCCCACTGCAAAGCGTGGACAAAGTTCTTATCGCGATATTCAATCGGCGAAATTCCGCAACCTGACTCAAGTTCCGTGTCGGCAGAGTACCATCTTTCCCCGCTGATCTTCTGCAAAAAATGACCGAGCGGCCCGTCGCCCGTCATACTCGTCGTGCGACCAAACATGACTTGGCCAACATCCACCGTGATTTCGGATTGACTGTTGATAAACTCGGCCAGCGGCTGAACCTTTGAGCAGATCGAGCCAGCATCGGCGTCACCACCTCCATAACTGTGGAACTGAATGTGCGTCAGGTGAGCCTTGAGGCCTTCCAGAGATTTGAGAGTCTCCAAAGTCGTTTGCCAGTTTCCAGGCATGCCTAAATTGTTCGTGTGAATGTGAACGGGATGCGGCAGCCCCAACTCGTTTGCGGCTTCGGTTAGCGATTGGATGATCTTGCGTGGTGTGACGTTGAATCCATCAATCGGCTGATCCAAATCGCGCGCGTTGCCCTCGACCGACTGCTTCCAAAGTTCGACTCCGCCTGGGTTCACAATCTTCGGCGCAAATCCGCCGACCCGGTTCAGCATCCATCCGAGGAACGATTCCAATCCTTTTCGATCGTTTTGGGCGATGCAATTCATTGCAAAATGGTTATTGCCAACGAGCACAAAGAAACCAGTATCCACATTCGGAATCTGATCAAACTCATGATGGACATGCCGTGCGGCCATCGGAGAAATCGCCGCATCAAAACACGTCGTATATCCGAGGCCAGTGTAGCGATAGCCGGTTGTCTGGATCGTCGGAACGCTGCCCAGTGAACCGCTGTGAAAGAACTCGCCATTCTCGTGTTCGCTGGAGATAGCGGCACCGCGCGCCTGTTCCGGCTGCATCTTGCGAGCCGTGTTCACTTTCGGGCCGGCAATATGGCAATGCATATCAACCGCGCCAGCCATCACGACTCGGCCTGCAAGATCGATGGTTTTGACAATGGCAGCGGCGTCTTGAGGAGCCGAAACCATTTTGCCGTCTCGAATCCAAAGATCTCCGACGACGCCATCAATACCGTGTACCGGATCGTAGACCTTGCCACCGGTTAGTTTTAAGAAAGTCACTTGATGAATCCGTCCAAGGCAACCGTTGAAAAAATGTCGAAATCCGCAAGCTACTTAGCCGACTGATGAAGCAAAGATCCAACATCCGCTAAACTTGAAGCCAGCGTCGACAACCAAATCATGTTGATTGTCAAAAGAAAAAGCACCCCGGAAAACTATCGAGGCTTCTTGGGATTAGCCGACTTACGCTTTGCTTTTGATGGCCGCCACTTTCGTTTCTTCTTAGCAACTTCGACGTCCTGAAGAGACTGATCGATCGCCCGCAACCTTTCGTCGTCTTGAATCTTGGATTCGACATCCGCCAAAATGAGATCGAGCTGCTGGTAATTGTCGGTGATCCGATCCAGCCGTTTTCTAACTTCCGGGCTCTCACAAGATACGCCTTCCGGATCAACTTCGATCGTGCGAGGTTGTAATTTCTTCTCGTCAAAAAAAGTCATCGGGGCCAGCCAATAAAGATTGAGCGTTGAATTTATCGTGTTAACAGTCCTTTGATTGTTGTTGGGCAACCGACGATAAACAAGTGGCAAATCCAACCTGGACTGCGTCCGCCGATCAGAACCACTCAAAATTCCAGCGTTTGAACGGACTTTTGGGTGGCTTAAGGAAACCGATTTGTGCGTTAAACTGAGTCTTACTTTCGTGCCAGCACCTCTCCCAGCCTTCACCAGATCTGTCGATGTCTGAACCCGAAACCGAAATCAACGACCCCGTAAACCCCGACTCCAATGCCGATTTGGATTCGTTGGATATCGAAAAACTTATCGAGGCCGCCACGAGATCGTTGCTGACGCTCGCGCCTCAGTTGCCTTCATGGGAATCGGTTCAGGAAGCCTTGGCGTTTGGCCGTGCTGCCGCAAAGCGAGGATATTTTCTGCCGAACGAAGACGAAGCCGTTCGGACGCTCTTTTCAAAATACTTGACGACTCGCGCTGCACTTCTGGAAACTCTCGAAGACCTTCGCCCTCATGCATTGGCCGAACTTTCGCAGCCCAACCCGCGCCACCCAGAGATCTTCATCGTCTCCTTTTGTGCGGCTTGTTTGTTGGTGAGATCAGGTCGATTCCTGATCGACTCGTTCAGAAAAGAACGCGTGATTTGGAGGAAGCTTGACGAAGCCGAGCCGCGATTCGGAATCCCGGCCAAGCAATTCACCAAAGTCTATCGATCGTTGACTTCACCGGCGAACATCTGGGTGTTCCTCGAAGCGGCCCGCTATTGGCGTGAGAACAAAGCAAAACTGAACCAGACGTTCGCAAATGATCCGATCGTGAAACCGCTGCTGGTGATCCTTGCGGAGGAAGAACCGTTTATCGAAACAAGCAAACGATATTACGCGACGGGTCGACTGAAGTATCGCTTGCATTCCTTCTTCCGTCGCAACCATTCTGGCTACAAGAACGTGACTTTCGAGCTGTTTCGTTTGTCCGGAAGAGTCATTTCTGAGATCCGCCTGAAATGGAAACGAAAACGAATCACGCCCGGTGTGTTGAGGAAGTTCTCAAAATTGCTTCAGCCTGGCGACGTCGTGGTCACTCGACACGATGATGCCGCAACCAATTTATTTTTGCCAGGCTTTTGGCCGCATGGTGTGTTTTATATCGGGACCCAAGAGCAGCGAGATGCACTCGGCATTGACCCGATCAAAAATCTGGCCGATCACACATCGGCTTTTTCAAAACCAGAAGATCCGATCTGTATTCTCGAAGCTCGTAAAGACGGAGTGCTTTATCGCTCTCTCGCTGACGCTCTAAACGTGGACGCTTGCGTATTGATTCGCCCCAACTTGACACCTGAGAAAATCCGCGAAGGCATCAACCGCGCGATGACACACGCTGGTAAAGAATACGATTTCGAATTCGACTTTCGACGTTCGACGAAACTGGTTTGCACTGAGGTCGTGTACCGCGCTTTTCATGGTTGCGATCCAATTCATTTTGAATTGAACCCTCGCATGGGCCGCGTCTGCCTGTCAGCACAGGATCTATTGGACACCGCTTTCGATAATCAGTTTTTCAAAGTGATCGCAATCTATGGAGTCGATGGCAATCGATTCGCCGTTGATGAAAGAGCCAAGGAACTACTTGCGAGCAGCTATCGAACCGTCGCTTCCCAGCCAGCCGATACAAAGTAGGGTTTGGCGTTACGGCGCAGCTTCAGCCATTTCGATGCGGCCATTTCGACGCGACCATTTCGATGCAGGTAATTCGAAGCTGGCAATTTCAAAGTGCTGCAACCGATTCCCGGCCAGAGCGGCGGCAAGGTTTGGCTGACCTAGACATTCCTTAAACCTTGACATCCAACACGCCGGCAATGTCTCCCAAGTCGCAACTTATTGCGGAAAGTCTCGCAATTTCTGGGTGAATTTCGCGCCGGCTGCAAATCTTGTGTCAAAATATAGTGCGGCTCCACGCCGATTTCGAACGCGGATTTGCATCATCCAGGAACAAGATCCTTGACGGCAACAACGAACATTCACCCCTCACCTATCTCCACGCAACCGCTCCGTTTGCTGGCCGGAGTTGTGACGTGCGTACTCGTTTTGTTCGTCTTGCTCATACCTGTTTCCGCGTTGGCACAACAGACGTTTCGCGACCCAGCGATTCCACCAGGCAAGACATTAGGCGGCCAGTTGATTGGCACCAAGAGCATGGGCCGTTTCGGCATCTCGCCACACTTAGTTTCCAATCAGGAAATAGACTTGGGCGTTCGCCAGATTGGTGGCCGAAACAGTTTCCAACTTCCGATCACAAGCGGTTCGCAACAAGGTTCTGCAGAGCCGGATCAAGCTAACGGAACGGGCACTGACTCCGGTGCGACAATTACCGATCCATTTTGGATGCAATCTACGCAAGAGCCACTGGAGTCCATTTCCGGCGTCGAAGTTGGTCGCGAGGACACGACGCCGATGGCACCGACGCGAGACGGAATGGATCGACAAGAAAGTAACATTTCCGAGAATGGTCGAGAAATCATTCGGCAGCGTTATCCTGATGGCAAAGTTCAAATCGAGCGAGAAGTCGTTCAAGACAAAAACGGCAACTACGTCAATCACGGCTTCTGGCGCGTTAAGGATCGCGAGGGCAAACCAATCGCTGATGGCATGTATCAAAATGGAAAAATGCATGGCCCCTGGCAGCGCGTGCACACGAAACAGTCAAGTGGCTTGTTTTCGACGGCTCCGTTCAACATGTTTCAGGGCCCATTCATTTCTACCGCGATGTTTGAGTTGGGTAAACTCAATGGCATGTGGACGCTGACCGATGACTACGAACAAAAGATCTTTGAAATCCCCTACCGCAATGGAATTCGAGACGGCAAAGCGACGTGGTGGTACCCTTCGCTAACGCGAATGAGAGAAGTGACTTTTAAAGACGGCATACTCGACGGAAAATTGTTGGAATGGAATCAGCAAAGAGAACTGGTTCGAAACGACTTCTTCCGAGAAGGGCGCAAGATCGTTCGCAATGTGACTTTCTATCGACCTAAGCAAATGCAGTCGGAGAACTACTACCTCGATGGGAAACTGGTTCTCGCTGGTGAAGACAATTGGTGGGATGCCAAACCTGCCGCGATCGATAGGGTGGGCGAGCGAGTCCAGCACGGCCCGGCCAATCTTTGGTTTGACAATGGCTTGCCCAAAATGCGTGGCCAATATGTTGAAGGTAAACGTGTCGGCCGCTTCATCTGGTGGCATTCCAACGGAAACAAACAGCTTGAAGGCGGCTATGTCAAAGGCAACAAGACCGGGCTTTGGGTTTGGCGTCACAAGAACGGAATGAAGGCGATCGAGGGTAGCTATGAAGACGATATCGCCGCTGGTATTTGGAAATGGTGGGACGCTGAAGGCAACGTCAAAGCTGAAGAGGACATGGATGAGAATCAGCAAGCTGAAGAAGAAGACGCTAAAAAAGAAGCCTTGAACTCAATCCTTGATTCGGGCTCCAGTGAAGAAACCTCTGGATCCAATGAAGAGACTCCGGACGTCCTTCCGACCGGCGACTCATCCCAACCAACCGATTCGTCCAAAGATGAAGCAGCCGATCCTTACGCTGGCTTCGAAGACATCTCACCGATCGAATCCGAGAATGACGAGCCAGCAACTTCTAAACCAGCCAACTCAGATCCAGCCAACTCAGATCCAGCCAACTCGGAGCCAGCGGGAA
>CAZPTT010000004.1:0-28541 GCA_964589435.1 uncultured Pirellulaceae bacterium | reverse complement strand
CCAGCCAACTCAGATCCAGCCAACTCAGATCCAGCCAACTCGGAGCCAGCGGGAAGCGAATCTGCCGAAGACGATTCTAAGGAAGCGGAAGGCTCCGAGGGCGATTTCGACACGCTCAAAGAGTACTTCTCCAGCCGAACTGACGACACTTAGTCGCGGTTCTTTATGCAACCGTCTCGCCGTTGCAACTTGACGCGCGCTCATTCCAAGCTCAAGCTAGATGGGATTCAACACAGTCCTGGAGCCGCTTGATGAACGATCGCAGTCGAATTTTGGGTCTCCTACTCTCTTACTGCAACATCTCTAACTGCAAAAAAACGTTTCGCAAAATGAACGTCGTGGATCGTTCCCCGATTCAACGGCGGATTGTGGAGCAAGCCACGACAAACCAGACAGCCATTATTTTAGACGTTCAAAGTTTCAGCCGCTGGCCTGCTGGCTGCTTCGCATCTCTTCGGCTGGGACCGCTGCTATTGAGTGGACTGATGTTGGCCGTGGTCACCCTGGCTTTCAACTCGAGTGCAATTGCGATCCAAGCAACCGAGCCTCTGAAACAAAAAGATCGGGCTAAAACTGAGCGAACACTAAAGGCCAAGACTCAAACCGCGGTCAAAGCGCCGAGTACCGCCGAACTTCGCTCGGTGGTTTTGAAAGCGTTTGTCAAAACGCGCGACGGATGGAGTTGTGACGAAGTCCTTTTGAACAGCGATCTGAACGAACCGTTTGTCGAAGCTTGTCGCCAGCAACTGCCGAATGTCGACGCGGCTGAATTCAACTGGACGTTGATTAACATGCGGAAGGCTGGCCATCTCAAGGGAATCAAAACGACGAAGCGAAACCACAAACCGTTACACAAGTATTCACAGATTGCCGAAATTTCGGCTCGGCTGGTTCATGATCGCCATCAAGTTTCAACCGACCGGATGATGGCGGTTCCAAAATTTCGAGCGGAATTTGATAGAGAAGTGCAGCGGATCGATCCAGAACTCGATTTGTATTGCACTCGAAAGGCGGCTTTCCAGTTGCGCAAACAGCGACGGCTGAAACCAGAACTCATTGCTCGAATTGCTGACTGGGGACGGGCGATCGAATCATTCTCCGTGGAACGGATTCGAAACGAACCGTCTTTGGTTCCTGATCATCCCGGCATCTACATTTTTCGCGATCAGTCTGGCTACCTGTACATCGGTCAGTCCGAAAACTTGCAAAAGCGTTTAAGAGAGCACTTGGACGAGTCAAGCAATTTTGCATTGGCGACGTACTTGGGCGATCAGGGAAATGAAAACATCACGATTGAAATCCATGCCTTCGCTCCCGATTCCCGTGCAAAAGAAACGATGATCCGGCGGGCTTACGAATCAGAATTGATCGCCAGTCGAAAACCCCGGTTCAACATTCAGCCATAGCTTCTCAAACTGAGCGGTTGTCGGCCGCTATCAAAGAGCATCAGCGACAATGATACGGCAAAACACGCGTCTATCACTCAAACGGAAGTTGCCGTAACTGCGTTACACTTGTTACGATCCAATTTCATACGCTCCGCCATTTGTCGATTGGTAGCGATGCGGATTTTGAAAACGCTCAGTTTGAGTAGCTAATGATGTTAGCCTATTGATCATCGTTATCATCATCCCAATCTTCCACGCGCTGAAGCTCGCCGAACACATCTAATTCGACCTTGGGGCTGGCTTCTTCGGCAGCCTTCGCGTCAATATCACTCTGTGGAGCGATTCCCAGTTCGTTGAAATTCGGTTTAAATCGAACAACACGGGGCGCTGGCAGCGCCAAGCGAATTGGTGCGAACATTGGCCTTCTGGCCACTTGTGCCTGCCTTTGGATTTCATTTAGCGCGTCTTTTTTCTCATCATCGTTCAACGAAATTTCGGGAGGCAATTCGAACATCCCTTTGGGAATTTTCGCATCGACTTCGATATCGGTGTATTTATAAATGTAAACTGTCGCGTCGCGGGTAATCTTCAAAGTCTTGGCAAATACGACGTCGTCGACAACCTGCTGCTCGACAATCTCAGACATGTGCTCGTGTTTGGCCCCGCGATAAAACGGCGAGCTGAGAGTACGCACGAGCCGACCGGACTCGACATCAAAGAACTTGGAAAATTCGGATCCATCCTCATTCACAAAATCCAAGCGATAGGCGTCCGAACCATTGACGTCCTCGATTCCCGAACACTCAATCGATTTACTTTCATCCATCCACGCCAGCGCTCGGGTGAGGTGTTTTGTCCGCCGCACGTAGCCTCTTAATTCGTCACCTTCATAACGCCGAATAGGTTGGCCGGCGTAGCCTTCCCAGCCGATTCCATCTTGAATCTGGCGAGTAAAAACCTGGCCCGATGGATAGTAGTACGTCTCACGATAACGCCCGTTACCTGCGTTGTAGGATTCAAATGTCAATTCCGTGCCACCGTAAGTAGCCGTGGCTCGCGTGTGAATCGAACTCATGCTCCCGAGTAATTCGAATCCGCCGGAGAATTGAATGTACCGTTCAATGACGGCTTGAGGCCGGGGCAGCTTAAGCTCTTTCAATTCTCCAGTACTTTCCGCACTCGTGGCCCCTGTGATGGGTGCCTTCGTTTGCGTTGAATTGGAAGCATCAAACTCTTGGGCGACCGATGGCGCGAGAGTAACCGCCAATCCGAATAGAGAAATTGATACCAATGGCACCAGCAAGCTAGAGACTTTCATGTGACTTTCCTTGCGAAAGAACTCAGGAAGAGAATGGATCACTGAAAACGCGTAGGATGTAGATCGAGATGCGCCCTAATCGTAAATGATTTTGCACCTCGAATCAAAGAAATTTCATCACCGGAAATAACACCATGAAGAGCTCAAACATTCGAGGACTCTCCGAACGGCCTTCAAGTTCTCAAGTTCTCAACTCCTGTATTACCTGTCGCGAGAAGTCAGCAAATGGATTGCTTGCTGCTCAGGCTTCATGTTCAACCAGCGGATCAAACTGTAAATACGACTTGAGCCAGTAGACGCCAAGATAAAACGGAATCGTATCCAACAAAGCAATCGCGACCTTGAACGCGTAGCCAGTCAAAATCAGGACGCCCAATTCAATCCAATCGGGAACTTCAATTTGACTGGTCAAACTGACAGCAAAAAAGTGCGTCACTAAAATGACGGCGACCGAATCAACAAGCTGTGAAATCATTGTTGAGCCGTTATTGCGAAGCCAGAGCCATTTGCCTCGCGTTAAGATCTTCCAAAAATGAAATAGATACACGTCGCAAAACTGGGCTGCCAGATAAGCGATCATCGAAGCACCGACGGCTCCAAATGACAGGGTTCGAATCTGAAAAAACGGCGTCTGATCGAGCGGCACATCAGCCGCCTCGAATGCGCCGGGCAATACACCACCAAGCCAAAGAATAAAAACCACCCACACATTCAGGATCAGCCCAACTGTGACCAGCCAATTGGCTCGGCGACGGCCGTAAAACTCGCTGATAAAATCGGTGCAAAGAAAAGTGACGGGGTAGGGGAGCACGCCAATCGCGACCGCGAATGTGATATTCCAAATCTGCCCATCGGCAAGCTGCCAAGGCAATTCATAAAGCTTGATAAATCGGCTGATGCCAAGAATATTCAGCATCGTCATCGAGCCAAGAAATAATCCAGCCAACAGCAAGAAGACACGTTCTCGGCGGGCTTGAATGACTGATGCTTCAATAGGATGCAACTTCGGCTGCATCGCGGCCAGATCCATCGCTTCATTCCCAGATTGTTCGTCTGAACGTTGTGTCACCGATATTTCCAGTTAACGAAGCGAGCAACTGCCAGTAGAAAAGGTGGGCAAAACATATCCTTTGCCCGAACAAATCGAACCCGGATGTCGTTGAGCTTTGATCGACAGACTTTCTTTGATCCGCAAATTCTAAGTTTGCGATTCTCGTCGAGCAACCTTGGCGATTTCCAGCCTGACTAACGTCTGCTGGGGCTATAACAACCGCAGCTCGCATTTGGTTTTAATGAAATTCTTAACTTGGTTGAATTTGACATCATTTAGCCACTAGGATGATTGCAGACTGGTCTTTAGAATACGCTCAGATCTTTAACATTTTCATTCGCACACCACCGCCCTTGCTCAGCTCGGATTCGGTTTGTTTTGTGTCGCTGCATTGAATGCAGTTGCCAACCGACAAAACGTTCCCGCTGCTGGTTTATAGACGCGGTGATTGACAATTTGCCCGTCATTGATTCTTCAAGAGGTTGCCGTGAGTTCGGTCGAAAATCTACTTAAAACTCCCCTGCACAGTTGGCATTCATCAAACAATGGGCGGATGGTTGAATTTGCCGGTTGGTCGATGCCGGTGCAGTACGGCAGTATCATCGAAGAGCATCACCAAACGCGAAATGCCGTTGGCATGTTTGACGTTTCTCACATGGGACGGTTGTACTTTTCTGGCTCCAATGTTGATCAATTTCTTGATCGGTTCACGACACGGCGCGTGGCGGCCGTCGAAGCCGGAAAAATTCGCTACTCTTTGATGACGAATGAAACGGGAGGAATTCTCGACGACGTGCTGGTTTACCATTTGCCCGACAGCGCCGGAAAATCGTTTCACATGATGGTGGTCAACGCCAGTAATCGGGCCAAAATTGTCGAGTGGATCAAAGCCAATCCGGATGGTGATGTTGTCCTTGAAGACCGCACCGAACAAACCGCAATGATTGCGATCCAGGGCCCCCAAGCGAATGAGGTGGTCGCCAAACTGTCTGAAACAGATCCGGCTGGGCTCCCTTACTACACGGGCACAACAACCAAAGTCCTTGGGCACGAGACGATCCTCAGCCGCACCGGGTACACGGGAGAAGATGGCTGCGAACTGATCATGGACGCCGAATTCGCAGAAGCCATCTGGTCAGCGATTCATGAGTTGGCGGCTCCGATCGGAGGTGGCGCGACAGGATTAGCAGCTCGTGACACGCTGCGACTGGAGGCGGGCATGCCTCTCTATGGCCATGAGCTCTCCGAAGAAACGAATCCGGCTCAAACCGATTTAAAATTCGCGATCAACCTGAAGGATCGAAAGTTCTTCGGCCGCTCTTCCATCATCGCCGCACGCAAAGATTCATCGTTACCAATTCGCATCGGATTGGTGCTCGAAGGAAAACGAGCAGCACGCGAAAACTGCGACGTGTTTTTAGGCGAGAAAAAGGTCGGCGTGGTCACCAGTGGTACGTTTGCTCCGACTCTCGAAAAATCAATTTCGATGGCTTACGTTCTGCCAGAGGCCGCTGAAATTGGCACCGCCCTGAACGTCGACATCCGGGGCAAGTCCCATGCAGCAACCGTGGCGAAAGTCCCGTTTTATACTCGCGGCTGAGCGAAACGCTCTAACAAATCACACGACGACGATCCACTGGATCTATAATTCACTTACAAACTTTGCGTTCCAAAAGGAGAAACAACGTGAAACCAGAAGAACTACTTTTTGCTGAAACTCACGAATGGGTTCATGTTGCCGATGTTGATGGAAGCAAAGTTGCGACCGTTGGAATTTCGTCCGTGGCCGTCGAAGCGTTGACGGATCTTGTCTACATGGATCTCCCAGCCAAAGGCAGCGCCGTATCGGCTGGCGAATCGTTTGGTGAAGTCGAATCTGTCAAAGCGACAAGCGATTTATACAGCCCGATTGATGGGGAAATCCTCGACACCAATGTGGCTTTGCCGGACAGCCTTGAGACGCTCAACACTGATCCGTACGGGGCTGGTTGGATCATCAAAGTCAAAATGAGCAGTGAAGATTCACTGGCCAAACTGATGGATTACGCGACTTACCAAAAACAGAACAATGAATCGAAGTAAACCCGTTGAGTGTAAGCATCGCGGCTTGAACTGAGACTTAGTTGGATCCCGAAGTCGGCAAGAACGAATCTCTGCCAATCCAGCTTTCTCATTTCCACTCAACAACGCAACGGTCGTTTGATCCTTAGCTTGCCGCTGAGTTGACGACGAACATTTTCAATTTGCTCTTTTCCATTCCAGTTTGAGATTATGGTTACGAAACCACTAGAGAATACTACGCCCGTAAGTGCGCTTCAGCAGACAGACGACTTCATTCACCGGCACATTGGGCCCAGCCCAAATGATATCGGCGAGATGCTGACGGCAGTGGGCGCGACGTCGCTTGATGACTTGATGGATTCAACTGTTCCTGCAAGTATTTTATTGGACAGCGAACTCCAACTCCCGGCACCCAATTCCGAGACTGACACGCTTGCCAAATTGCGCGATTATGCCAACGGTAACCATGTCGTCAAATCGATGATCGGGATGGGATATTATGGTACGCACGTTCCCCAAGTCATCGCCCGCAACGTTTTGGAAAACCCGGGCTGGTACACGGCTTATACGCCTTATCAAGCTGAAATATCTCAAGGCCGCTTGGAATCCCTGCTCGCGTTTCAGCAGATGATCATGGATTTTACCGGCATGGAAATGGCCAACGCTTCGTTACTGGATGAGGCCACTGCTGCCGCCGAAGCGATGGCGTTGTGCAAACGAGCCAGCAAGCACGCGAGCAATACATTTTTCGTCTCCGACGATGTGCATCCGCAAACTCTTGATGTCGTGCTAACGCGCGCGAAGTATTTTGGATTCGAAGTGATTGTCGGCACACATGATGAATTAGAATCGCTGGACGTGTTCGGGGCTCTGTTGCAGTACCCAGGCACGACGGGAAAAGTCCGAGACTTGACGGGCGTCATCGAAACTGTCCACGCGAAGAAAGCACTGGTCGCGGTTGCGTCAGACCTTCTCAGCCTCGCGTTGCTCAAACCACCTGGTGAAATGGGCGCGGACATTGTCGTTGGCAGTGCCCAACGGTTCGGCGTTCCAATGGGTTTCGGCGGGCCTCATGCGGCTTTCTTTGCCACGCGCGACGCCTACAAACGCTCGGCTCCAGGCCGCATCATTGGCGTCTCCAAAGACCGACGTGGCAATCTGGCATTGCGGATGGCGATGCAAACTCGTGAACAGCACATTCGACGCGACAAAGCGACGTCAAACATCTGTACTGCTCAAGCATTGCTGGCCAACATGGCAGCGTTCTACGCAATCTATCATGGCCCAGAAGCAATAAAGACCATCGCTCGACGTGTTCACACGCTAACCAAAGTTGCCGCCGAAAAACTCACTGAGGCTGGATTCACGCTGGGGCATGAACACTTCTTTGACACGATCGAAGTTCACACAGAGTCGGCTGATGAGATCTTGGATCGCGCGCAAAAACTAGGACTGAATCTTCGGAAGACTTCTGACGGAGTCGGCGTCAGCTTCGACGAAACGACCACGACCGACGACGTAAACGTGCTGCTTGAATCGTTCACCGGCTGCTCCCCCGAAACTGAGATTTCCTCTTCGGTGTCAGCCAACACAACGGCGATCCCTACCGATCTTGAGCGGCAGACTGACTTCCTGACGCATCCGGTTTTCAATTCGTACCACTGCGAAACGGAAATGTTGCGTTACTTGAAGCGGCTCGAGAACAAGGACTTCTCGTTGACCCATGGGATGATTCCGCTCGGCTCTTGCACCATGAAGCTGAACGCGACGACGGAAATGGTACCCGTCAGCTGGCCTGAATTTTCCAGCATCCATCCGTTCGCGCCGCGACCGCAGTGGGAAGGCTACGAAGCGATGATCAACGAGCTTCGAGATTGGCTGATTGAAATTACAGGTTACGACGCGATGTCGATGCAGCCGAACTCAGGCGCACAGGGCGAGTACGCTGGGTTATTGGCAATTCGCCGCTACCACGAAAGCAAAGGCGAACAGCATCGTGACGTTTGCTTGATCCCAAGCTCCGCCCATGGAACTAATCCGGCGAGCGCGAGCATGATGGGACTGAAGGTCGTTGTCGTTGCCACTGATGAGAGCGGAAACATCGACTTGAAAGATCTCCGGGCGAAGTCAGAAAAACATGGCGAAAATCTCTCTAGCCTGATGATCACTTATCCAAGCACACATGGTGTATTTGAAGAGACAGTACGCGAAGCTTGTCAGATCGTCCACGATCAAGGCGGGCAAGTTTACATGGACGGCGCAAACATGAATGCGTTGGTTGGAATCGCCGCTCCAGGAAAAATTGGCTCCGATGTTTCACATCTGAATTTGCATAAGACGTTTTGCATTCCTCACGGCGGTGGCGGTCCCGGCATGGGGCCAATCGGCGTCAAAAGCCACCTTGCACCATTCTTGCCTAACCACGTAGTGCAGCCAATCAAAGATCTTGGCCACGAAAACAATGGCGCTGTCACGGCCGCACCCTATGGCTCGTCCTCGATCCTGCCGATTTCATGGGCTTACATTTACATGATGGGCGGAGCTGGACTTAAGAAAGCCACGCAGGTTGCTATCTTGAGCGCCAACTACATTGCAAAACGACTGGAAGGCCACTACGACGTACTCTACAAGGGCCGCAATGAACGCGTCGCTCATGAGTGCATCGTTGACATTCGTCCGATCAAAGAAACGAGCGGCATTTCTGAGGTCGACGTTGCCAAGCGATTGATGGATTACGGTTTTCACGCCCCGACAATGTCGTGGCCCGTTACTGGCACGATTATGATCGAACCAACCGAAAGCGAATCGAAGACTGAACTCGACCGCTTCTGCGATGCGATGATTGCGATTCGGGAGGAAATCCGAGCAGTTGAGCGTGGTGAAGTCGCGGCAGAGGTAAGCCTGCCACACCAAGCTCCACACACGCTTGAGGATGTGCTTGACGACGATTGGGATCGGCCTTACACGCGGAAGGAAGCTGCGTTCCCAAGCCCGGCAACGCGTCGCTCAAAATTCTGGCCTTCGGTCAATCGAATTGACGACGTCTACGGCGATCGAAATTTCGTATGCAGTTGCCCACCGTTGTCTGCCTACGAGCGCGACGACGATAGCGATCAGTAGAACCATTGCGAAGATTCTGATTCTGACTTTCTCGTAGTAACTTGAGTCAACGACTCATACCAGCAATTGGCAACAAAGATCGTCTGCCAGATGCTCAAAACTCACCCTTCATCGTGGGGCGAATACGAGAATGAACGAGTCGTAAAAACGCAAAGGCTGAACTGTCAAGTAGCGAGCGACGTGACAAATTGATTGGATAACTAAATGACGGATGCGAGAGTCATCATTGATTCGCCAGCGGGTGGTGCTTGGAATATGGCAGTCGACCATGCGTTGCTGGAAACTGCTAATGACACCGGGCGGATTTCGATCCGATTTTATGATTGGGCAACCCCAACTCTTTCGCTTGGCTATTTCCAAAAACACCTTGAGCGAATTGGCCATTCACCCAGTCAAGTTTGCCCGACGATACGACGTTCGACCGGCGGCGGTGCCATTCTTCACGACCAAGAGATCACCTACAGCCTTTGCATTCCGAGCACCAATCGCTGGTCGACTCGGAACGAGCAACTCTATGTGATGATGCATGAGTTAATTCTCAAATTGCTTGGCGATCTTGGAATTGAAGCGCAATTGTTCGACGGAACCCCTGGACCAGAGAACAAAGATGCGTTTCTCTGCTTCCAACGCCGCACACACGGCGACATCGTTTTGGCAGGTCAAAAGATTGGCGGCAGTGCGCAACGGCGGAAAAAGAATGCGTTGCTACAACATGGAAGCTTGCTAATTCGCTCATCGCGTTTTGCGCCAAGCCTTATCGGTATTGAGGATATTGCCGATCGTTTTTTTACAGTTGAGAAATTGGATCGTTTGGCGTTCATCGACAAGTGGATTGAGGAACTGCATGTCCGCATGGGTGTCGAGTTTCGTGCAGGATCGCTATCAGCCGAGGAAAGCGATGCGACCAAAAGATTCAACGAGGAATTCTACTCCCTTAAGAGCTGGACGGAAAAGCGTTAAACGGATCCAAAAACTGCAGTTAAGGCTGAGTAAACTTAACAATTTGGGGGTTTTCAAATGAAAGATTGTTCGCTAAAACTTTGCAAGGTTCGATTACACTTTGTTGCAGTTTCCACCATTACTGGCCTTCTCCGGCAGTCTGTTTGACTTCAAGACGAACTGTAACATAATAAGAGTGCGTTATTTCTCGTTTCTATTTACTTCCCGCTCGGTCCAGATGAGGCAAATTGGCCCAAGTGAGAAATAAACGAGAATCCTAATCAGGAGGCAAAAACAGGATGCAAGTAGTTTTAAAGGTTGTTGGGGGCAAAAACGATGGCAGGGAGATCGCCATTGCAGTTCCCCGATTCATTATTGGTCGAGGTGAGACAGCTCATTTACGCCCGGCCAGTGATCTCGTTAGTCGCGAGCATTGTGCAATTGAAGTTGGCGACGGCAAAGTCACGATCACAGATCTGAACAGCCGCAACGGTTCGTTCGTAAATGGAAACCAGCTTAGCGAACCCCACGTCGCTCGCGCTGGAGATTCAGTCCGTATTGGCCGGCTCCAGTTCCAATTGCTGATCGACCCCGTCAAGGCCAGCGCGAAAAAGCCGAAGGTCAACAGCGTTCTTGAAGCTGCTTCTCGAACGGCGAAAGCAAAAAAGTCGTCTCTCGAAGACAGCATTACAGATTGGCTTCTCGAAGCTGGCGATGACGAATCGCCTGATACAAGCGAACGTAAAGTCATCGCCTCTTCCGACACAATTCAATTGAATTTTGAAGAGACGACTTCGATTAAGAAAGAAGCCGAAGAAACCGAGAACGCGGACGACCTCGATGACTCGGCCGCACTCGATGCGGAATCTGACGAACTCGAAGAAGGGTCTGAAAAGAAGAAGAAAAAAGAGAAGCCGAAAAAACTTCCCCCTCTGCCAAAGTTCAAGCATGAAAGCTCGACGACTGCTGCGGATGATGTTTTGAAGAAATTCTTCAATCGCCGCTAAAAGGCAAGACCAAATTGATTTCTCGACAACCGACGCCCAGTGCGTCGGTTTTTTTATGTCATTCAAAAATATCGATAACATTTTACTCAATTTCAACAGGACATTTACGAACACACCTTATGGCCGCAACTTGGCCCGGCAAATTAATCCTGCGGTATTGAGAAAACTTGAAACCTGGGCGGCAGGCGAATGGTATGAAAACCGTATCCTTGCGGGAGTGTTATCTTGAGTGAAGAACTTCCTATCCTTGTAGATCGGTGTTTGGCCGGTCATCAACCATCGTTCGGTGAGCTTGTCCAGCGGTTTCGCGGTCAGGTTTATGGTCTGTGTTACCGTATGCTCGGTCAACGAGAAGATGCCGAGGACGCAACACAAGAGACCTTTCTGCGTGTTGTTCGCAATCTGCACAAATGGGATCCCAATCGTGCGTTCGAGCCTTGGCTATTGACTATCGCCGGCAACCGATGCCGTACGAGACTGGCCAAACGGATGCGACGCCCAGGCACGCTGACGCTGGATTATCCCGTCGAAGATCAATCGGTTGAGCACGCCCGCGCTAAATTGCTGAACGAAGAAATCGACTTGGCGCTCGAAAATGTCAGATTCGAGTATCGTGAGGCCTTCGTGCTCTTCCATAAAAAAGAGATGTGCTACGCGGACATTGCTAAGACCTTGGACATTCCACTCGGAACTGTAAAAACTTGGGTGCATCGTGCACGGCGGGAATTGATCGTGAGACTCAGAAAACGAGGCGTGCTCGGTGGAATCTAAGCTGGACGAGAATGAACTTGGCTGTAACCAAGCCGAACAACGAATCCATCAACTCCTTGATGACCGAACCGCGATCAAGAGCGATCCAAGCTTGATGCGACATGCCGCTTCGTGCGCGGAGTGCCGACAGCTTGTTGCTGATTACGAGACAGTTGAATTCGGCTTCTTTAACACCGGCGACGTGCGGGACGAAACTCCAGCAGACCATTTAGAGCCCACCGTTAACGAGCATCCAGGCCATTCCCGAACTCACCGCTCCTTGGGATTACTCTTTGCAATCGCAGCGAGCACGTTCTTGATAATCAGTACATCGTCGAATCAAGAATACTATGACCGACCAACCAACATGATCAGTCGCCCAGTAGCACAAGCTGCTAGTCCTTCAATTGATTCCCAACCCACTTCCTCCAACGCAGCATCGACAACGAGTCCGATGCTGACTGCTTCAAACGCCAATCAATTCCTCACGACCAAAGTCAATTACTCGGACGGTGACGTTCCCCAAACAAATTTTGTCCGCAACCTTGTGTTTGCCCAACGGAAGTCGCTCTATGAAATTGCCCAATCAACACCGGAGCTTGTCAGTTCGGTACGATCGTCGACAACTCCGTGGGAACGAATCTCAAATCACTTGGATCCTCTCAACCCAATCTTGATTTACTCTTCGGAGATCCCGGGAATTCGAAACGTTCAGTATTCAGTTGGCATGACGCTAGAGTTGCTGCAGCGTTCGATTTCGAATCGGGGCGAGCCTGAGCCAAACCTTGGCTTTTTCCCTGAAGTGCAGCAGACTATCAAATCGGTTGCCTAGCAGTTTGCCAACCTTGACTTTGTACAGTTCGGCTCGCGATCGAACAGCTCAAGTGGCGAACTTAATCTTGGACGAACCTCTACTGTGGTGCATCACCAGCCTCAGAAACGGTCAGTTTGTTTGCCCTTAATCATTTCACTGCGAAATAGGGCTTGCCTCGACTTCACGTCGCACCTCTGAGTTCAAGTGATAGCATTCTGTGATATTGCGATGACTTGAATCTTTTTCTACTCTCCGGCACAAATTTCTGCGGAAACGGCTCGCTTGACCCGCCGCATCGCCAATGTGTTGAAGAAGTACCGCCCATGATCGAGGCCAAACGACCAACGGACACACACTACGTTCCGCCGCATTCTCGGCCGAATGCCAACGGATCAATCGCAAATCGCATTTCCAAATCGCTTCTGGCGTTCGCCACGTTAATTTCCGCCTGCTGTTGTGGTTGCCAGTTTGGCGCGCAGCGGCACAACGTCGCTGGCAATCAAGCATTTGAGATGGGGCAAATCACAACCGCGATCAACGAATTCCAGCAAGCGGTCAACTTGAACCCAAAAAGCGCAGATGCGTTTTACAATTTGGGAGCCAGCTACTACTCACTAGGCAAACAACAGAAAAATTCCCAGTGGATGCAACAGGCCGAACAGCTTTACCGCCAAGCGATTTCTTTGAACGATCAACACGCTGATTCTCATCGCGGGTTGGCTGCTGTGTTGATCGAAACGGGCCAGGAAAAGTTCGCGTTCGACTTGCTCAATTCATGGAAGCAACGCTACCCAGGTGCAACAGATCCAGTCATCGAATTGGCCAGACTGTATCAGGAGTACGGCGACAATCGCCGCGCTACGGACCTACTGGCCGACGCCTTACGTTTGGATGGTCAAAACGTGCGCGCACTCAAAGCAATGGGACACATTCGCGAGCTACAGGGTCAAACTCATTTGGCATTGGACAATTATCTTCGCGTTCTCCAAACCGATCAGAATCAATCCGACGTCGCTTCCAGAGTCGCCAGTCTTCAGTACAGCTTGGCTCAAGCCGCCGGCATCGGACAAGCCAATCAACCCGCCCCGATACAGCAGCCGCGATACGGATCAGCCAATCCATATCAGCAGCGGTAAGAGTTTAAATCGGACAACTCAAATGTAGACCTGAATAAAGCGGTAACCCAATTCACCAAACAGGTAGACAAATCGCCCTTGCGAAGGGCTAAATAAATAGCTTAGAGATTCAAATGCCGAATCAAGTCGGTTCAAAGCGTCAAAGGAAATTTCCTTGCTGCCGCCACGAATCGTAAACTGAGTTTCCTGAGAAGGCGAAAAATAAAATCGCGTTGAAAGATCGTTGGCAAGCAGTTCCGATCGCTCCACTCCCGTGAAAAAAATCCCCCCGAATTTCTTATCGGGTGAATCTCCCGACGAATGAATCCAGTTATTGCGCAAACGAAAACGTCGGTCTTCCTTCGATCCAGAATCGTCAGCACGCAAGAAGTCGTTTCCGTCACCGGCAACGATGTTGATGAAGGAGCCAACTTTAGCCAAATCTTTGGTCACGGCTTGTTGGTTGTGGCCGATGAAAAAGCGATCAGCCCCTCCATTGCCATGAAGAACTAATTGAGAATCAAACTGGCTAACGAAAAACCGATCCAGCCCATCACCGCCAGCAAGAACCGTGCGATTAGTATTGGCGACAAAGATTGCCTTGGGTGTCAGGCCTAGGACAAGATTCGACTCACGAGCACTCGCGGTCGACACAAAAACAGTGTGTGCTCCGCCATCCGATGAATCGCTTATGATGACTTTGTTGGCCGACTCGACAACGACTTGGTCAAGAACCAGACTCGTATCGCCATTCTCAAATTCGCCTCCGATTAAGACCGTGTTCGCATTTCGAAAAAACAATGGGTATTTTGATTCCCGAACCTCGTAGTCGATAGATTTAGCGCGCGAATCGAAAGCGTTAAAGTTGATGAACTCCGTTGACTTGCCATTCGCAAACGTCACCACCGTTGACTCATTGGTCGATACAGCAGTCGCGTTCTCAACTAGTTCAAGTCGATGAATTGGTTTTTCGTCTACACCAGTAAAAAAGTCTGGCATGGAAACTTTTTCGAAATCCATTATCCCGTGGTAAAAAACGAATCCGTCAAACGGCTCATCAAGCAACACCTCAACTTCGTCAAACCCTTCGCCACCATTGGAAATAGGGAGATTGTTGCTGGGCACGGTTAATCGATCATCCCCATCGCCAAGATTAATTTCCATCGCGGTAAAGCGGGTATTTAGATTGACAACATCGTCACCTCCTCCTGTATCGAATTGATACTTTGAAAACGCGCCTAAACGTCCTTGAATGTCAATCACATCGTTGCCTCCATCGGTTGTGATGTGAGTAGCCCCAGAAATCGTCGCAACTCCAGAATTCACATCCGTCGCTCCACGGCCATAGTCGACATGAAAATCAACGTTACCCCGAAGCTCAACACTGCCCTTAAAAAACATCCCGTGCGCATTTTCGTTTGTTAGTGTCAGTTCAATCGTTGGGTCGGGGTTCGGGAAGGTCGTTCCCTCAATTTCAATCGACGAAGGCTGGCCAGCTTCAAAATTGATGATCACGGCATCGCCATCACCGCTTGCCGTGAATGAGGCAAGCAACATTCGTGGTTCTAATTTTCCGTAACTTGAACAGGACGACAGGCTACCTATTCTTTTCCTCGAAAAGCGCGGAATCATTTGAAAATTCTCCTAAGTCGTTTCAAACCGTAGGCCGGGAGAGTTGCTACTCATTATCCATCGCATAGACGGTTTTGCCCAAATTTAATTCCACCAATTTACGCAACCAACTAAAATCCGAGCGTAGTCTACGCCCTGCCTAGGGGTAACAGAACTTTTGAAAGCTCGCGTCAGTAGACCTGAAAGCTTGCGATACGCTGCTGCCAGTGCTCAACGTTTCCACCATTCCTTGTTCCCTCCACTCCTGCTCCCTTGCGGAGGCAAAAAGAATCGGCCCAAACGAAATGACTCGAATTTCTTTTCAACAACTCACTGAGAAATTCCGCAGTTGGCTGCCACGTATCTGAGGGGTAAGAGCCACCCGCAAACTTACCCATTCAACATGGGCGCAATTCGAATCCTCAACCGCTTTCAATGCACACGAAAACGCCAATGAAAGCAGCCACTATTCAGCATCTAGGCCAATGTTTAAAATTCCGACTCGCTCGGCTTTCTCTCGAATAATCCACCCAACAGCTAAATTACGCTGACTTTAATTCGTCGTTAGGATTTCACCATGTCTACCTCGGCTGCCGTCTCTCGCGTGTTTAACTTTTCGGCTGGCCCGGCCGTGCTTCCTCTTGCTGTGCTACAGCAAATTCAGGATGAAATGCTGTCGCTTCCAGGTGTCGGCAGCAGTGTCCTCGAGATCAGCCATCGCTCCAAAGATTTTGACACGATTCTTGAGGACGCGACCAGCAGGATCCGTCAACTCGCGAACGTCCCAGACACTCATGAGATTTTGTTCTTGCAAGGTGGCAGTGCGTTACAAAACGTCATGATCCCGCAGAACTTGCTAACTGATTCATCGAAGACGGGTGACTACATCGTCACCGGATCTTGGGGCAAAAAGAGTGCGGCTGAAGTTCATCGGTTTGGAAAGCTGAATGTTGCCTGGGATGGTGCCGACTCTAAATACAGCCGGACGCCAGAGCAATCCGAGTTGAAGCTAACCCCAGACGCTGGTTTCGTTCACCTCACATCCAACGAAACAATCCAGGGCGTTCAGTACAAGAACCTACCCGACACGGCTGGCGTGCCTATCGTTGTCGACAAATCATCGGACATGTTTTCGGCTCCGATCGACGTCGCCAATTACGGCTTGATTTATGCGTGCGCCCAAAAGAATGCAGGTATCGCCGGAGTCAACGTATTGATTCTCGACAAACAATTGCTTGAGCGTTGCGATGATCGCCTGCCCAGTTATTTGAACTATGCGAAACACACCGCTGGCGGCTCTCGCTTCAACACACCTCCAACGTTCGCCATTTACGTCACCGGCCTGGTTTGCAAGTGGCTTGAAGAAGAAATGGGTGGGCTGGCAGGTGTTCAGAAATTCAATGAAGACAAAGCACAGTTGGTCTACAACGTGATTGACCAAAGTAACGACTTTTACTTGGGTCATGCGGATCTCAAAGACCGCTCAACAATGAATGTCGTTTTCAAAATGGCAGACGAGGACACCGACACTCGTTTCCTTGCGGCGGCCCAAGACGCTGGCATGACGACACTCAAAGGACACCGGAGCCTTGGCGGAATTCGTGCTTCGATTTACAACGCCATGCCGATTGAGGGCGTCCAGGCACTCGTCGATTTCATGCAAGACTTTGCTCAAAAGAACGGATAATTCACAATGTCAATCGCCACTGAAAAACCACCGAAAATGACAAACACAAAAGCGCGAGTCATCGTCCTTGATAACATCGCCGCCGAAGGATTGGCCAAACTTGATGCCGTCTCAGGAATTGAGTACGACATTCGTACCGGCCTGAAAGACGACGACCTGCGAGAAGCACTTCTCGAATACGATGGTGCCGTTTGCCGAAGTGGCGTGAAGATCACGGCCGAATCACTGGAAGGCAACAAGAACCTAAAAGCGATTGTTCGAGCTGGAGTCGGAACCGACAACATCGACAAAGTCGCCGCCACTCGCCTGGGTGTCGTTGTCATGAATACGCCGGACGGCAATACGATCAGCACCGCCGAACATACAATGGCACTGTTGCTCGGCCTGAGCAGAAACGTTGCACCGGCTCAGGCAAGCCTTTCGGCTGGCAATTGGGATCGCAAGAAATTCCAGGGCTCTCAAGTTTGCGGCAAGACCCTTGGCATCGTTGGCTTGGGTCGAATCGGTTGCGAAGTTGCCAAACGTGCCCAAGCGTTTGGCATGGACGTGATCGGGTACGACCCGTTTCTCTCACCCGAACGGGCCACTGAGTTGGGCATCAACAAAGTCGAAACCGTTGACGAGATGCTTGGCGACATCGACTACCTGACGGTTCACACTCCGCTAACCAAAGAAACAAAAGGACTGATCGGCCCCGAGCAAATCAAGAAAATCAAAAAGGGCTGCCGTTTGATCAATTGTGCTCGCGGTGGCATTTACGACGTCGATGCATTGGTTGCTGGACTTGAATCAGGCCAACTGGGCGGAGTCGCCCTAGACGTTTATGAAAACGAGCCGTGCACCGACAATCCGCTTTTCAAAATGCCGAACGTATTGTGCACACCTCACTTGGGAGCAAGCACGGAAGAAGCCCAAATCGAGGTCGCCGTTGAAGCTGTTGATCTTCTGATCAACTACCTGACCACCGGAGAGATTCGCTCGGCCGTCAACACAATTTCGCTCGATCCCCAAACGCTCAGCTCGTTGCGTGGTTATCTCGATGTTGCCAATCGTTTGGGAACGCTGCTGGGGCAATGGCACGGTGGCTCGATCGATTCGTGTGAACTTGAGTTTCAAGGTGAAATCGCTGACAAAGACACGCGGCTGCTTGTTTCCTCGTTTTGTGCTGGCTTGGTCGGCGACAAAATTGAGGGGGCGAACATCGTCAACGCAGAAGTGCTATGCCGAGAGCGCGGCGTCGACATCGCTCGCAAGTCATCTGTCGAACATGGCACTTTCAGCAGCATCATTTCGGCTACCGTCAGCGGTGAAGGACGAACCTTCAACGCTTCCGGCACCGTCTTCGGAAAGAACATGCCTCGTTTGGTGCGACTGGGACAGTATCGAACGGAAGCTTACATGGACGGAATTCTTCTCGTGTTCACACACTCCGACGTGCCGGGCATCATTGGGTACGTCGGGAAAGTTCTCGCGGACGAGAAAGTGAACATCGCTCAGATGGCCGTTGGTCGGGCAGGGGAGGTTGGCGGTGCGGCAATCGGCGTTCTCAATCTAGACAATTCGGCATCCGAATCAGCACTCAAGAAAGTCACCGAGAACAAGGCGATCGAGTCGGCCCGCATCATTCAGTTGCCACCGGCTGGTGTTCTGCCAGACTGGCTTTCGTAGATCGAACGAGTGGTTCGTCAATGCTGAACTGACTAATTGATTTCTATGGGTGCCATGCCCTCGCTTGCGTGGGCATGCTCACTCAAGCGAGGGTATGGCATACTCATTTCTGGGTGGATGGGCAACTAAGCATTCTCAAACATCACGAATCTTGAAAACTCGGACATCTCTGCTGGAGAACCAATGGTTGTGCGCTGTGTCGCACAGCCATTTTTTTGTTGACTTTGCCTTGGCACTGTTACTCGCAACAGCACTCAGCAACCCCGCACGACCTATTCGCCGGCAAAAGCCTGCTACCACTCTGCGTCTTGTAACAGATTTTCATTTTGTCGCTCGGCGAAAAATCGGCGACTAGATCGGCGACCATTTAATGGCTTAGCTTGCTCAACCGTTTTGGCCCTACTCGTTTTGAATTTCGCCTTCGGTCTGTAGGGGTTATGTCGCGTTGTCTGTCGACGAACGGCACCACCTGAATTAGCTTGAATTGAACCCATGCCCGGCGTTTCAGGGAGCAGCTCGGTCGATTAAGCCGGGTTAGATTGTCTGTCTTTTAGATTTCTAGTCTCTTTCGGTTCCAGATGAACATCATCGTTGGCTTTATAATCATCGCTTCCTTAATTGGCAGTGAGCTGCACTCCTCGCAGCCCGTCGATGACGCGTGGAGTCGCTTGCTGGCAGTTCTTGTCATGATGACCATCGTTCCCGGTGTAGCGTTTTTTCAAACGACCATCTTACTGAAGAAAATTCGACTTGATTCATTTTCTCCTGAGAGACAACGAACTCTGTACAAGCGAATGACGCTTAGCCATTCCGCTGTCTGGCTGTCAGTAAGTCTCGCCATCATTTGGGCTATCCGCTGGCAAGATGTCGTGCGAGGAAATTGGAGGCTAAACCAATGGCCAGTCATTGATGAAGCGATGATTATCGCCCCACTGATTGTATCGATGGTGGCATCATGGTTTGTCTTTTTCGAACTACAATCGGCGCTGGAATCGAAGGCCAACCAGCCAACGCCTCGCCCGTTAAGATCCCCCCATGATTGGAAAGCCAGGCTTTCCGAGCTGATCCTGCGATTGCGGCCACGAATCCAATTTGTTTCGCTGCGTTTCAGGATGTATTTCGCGCTAGTACTGATTCCCATCTTCTTTTTTGTGATGCTTCGCGACGTCGGCGATCTAGTTTCAGGGCTACCCCCACACATGTCTGCGTCCATTTACGGAATTGGACTACTGGGCATGCTGCTGGTATTTCCATTCGTGTTGTCTCTGATCTGGAAGACGACGCCAATCGAAGATGCCGACCTTCGCAATCGCTTGCAGCGTATTTGTCAAACTAAGCGGCTTAACGTTTTCGGTATTCGAAATTGGAAAACTGGGAACCAAGTCGTCAATGCAGCGGTCGCCGGAATGGTTCCCTACTTTCGAGTGATCCTGATTTCTGATGGCTTATTGGCTCACTTTACGAAGGATGAGATCGAAGCTGTGGTGAGGCATGAAGCAGGACACCTGAAGCTATGGCATATGCCAACGCGATTGTTCTTTTTAGTGTTCCCATTGATTGCGATGGCGATCAGTGATTCAACTCGTGCCGAACCGGTATTCGCGATTGAATCTGCTCAATGGAGCGTAGCAATGCTGGCGACGTTGATCGGAATCGGCCTCTACTTCTGGTTGACGACAAGGTGGATTTCCCACCAAATGGAATTTGAAGCCGACATCTATTCCATCCGAAGCGACGAATCCTTGCCTCCTTATTCTCAACAGAATCGCCTTATCTGTGATGATCGCGCCAAAGATACCATGGACGCACTCTTGCGTTTGGCGGCCATTTCTCCCGCTCAATTCGATCGAAACTCGTTCTTCCATCCAAGCATTCGACGCCGAATCGAATTTATCAAACGTGTTCAGAGCCACCCGGAACTGGCCATTGCTTTCAAAAATGCGTTCTCAAGGCGAAAAAGGATTATCGGCTCGTTGGTTCTTGCGACCGGTTTCTGCATTGCAATCTTCACCTAAAAGACCTTTTTTGGTGTCATTTTCTCCATTAGCACATTAATGGACTCAACACGAACCTGCAATTCATCCGAAAATTATTGCGCACAGGTTCTTTTTGCAAGCTACATATTAATGTGACGAACGTGTTCACTTAGATGTTGTCTTTCGACCCAAGGCACGCACGCTACAACCATGTACTTCAACCACGATTAGGTCGTCAGATGCAAGTAACAACATTCACACTGGCTGAGCAGGTTCAGCATGCGGTGATTCATCATCCGCACTTGAAACAGAGACGCGTCCATTTCAAGGCAGACAACGGGAGAGTCGTTCTCAATGGCTCAGTTAAATCCTATTTCGAAAAACAAATGGCCCAAGAAGCTCTTCGCAATATCGACGGTATCACGTCAATTGAAAATCAATTGGAAGTCAACTGGAATTAAGCACAGTCGAGAGCTCGCATGAAGAAAACGAACCCCAACTCGCAGTCGCAATCGCTAGTCGATGTCTTTGGTTTTGAAGTCAAAGAAAATCGCCGTGATTCAAATCACTTCGCGTCGAAGACGATGACTCGATTTACCGTCATGATGACGTTGGTGCTTTTCGCATTGATCTTCCGACTTTGGGTTCAGTAAGACCAAGCAGCGACCGGTAAAAATCGGAAGCTCGTCAATTTGAAACATAAAAAAAGGCAAGAGAAATCTCTTGCCTTTTTCTATTGGATAATCTTGCCGGATGCACCAATCGAAAATCCATCTTGCTCATGTTTGAGGCAAAAAGGACGCGGTTGAGCCAGCTTCTTAGATTCGAAATGCCCGGCTCACTAGTTGCCCAGTCCAAATTTTTCGGCGGCCGATTTAACGGCATCGTCAAACCCTGCGGGCTTCGGAACAACAACTCCAACTTCTGCGCCGTCGGAAGTTGCTTTCAACGAATCGAGTAATTCCTTCAACGCAGCTCCAGCCGCTGGATCCATCTGGTTCAATTGACCGACCATCATTCCGCCGCCCATTTGAGCCATCCCCAACATCGAATCAAGACCACCCCGCAGCTCTTCTGCATCCGACTCGCTCGTGCAGGTTGCCTGTAGCGTGAGGATGTTCTTGCTGGATAAATCGTGGCCGAAACGGATGTTCTTTGCGTTATCGACAAGCCCCAAGTAGGCGGCGGTCATACCTTCGGCATTCTCTTGGCCCATCGCGACTGCTTCGGCAACAAAATCTTTGGCTCCTTCCAAATCCATAGCCATGCGAATCGCATCATCCGGCACCTTCTTCCAGGCTTCACCAAGCCCCGAGGAAAGAATCTGGCCAAGGTCTCCGTTGAAGACATAAGCATCGGTTCCCATTTCGACCGTTGTCGATGTGGCCAAGTGCATGACCACGCCTTCAGGTGACCCTTCATTCGTAGGACGATAATAAGTCTTACCATTCTTCTCGACTGCCTCGGCCCCTTTTTCCTTGGCGTCGGCGACGAAGGCGTCGGCCGATGCCGCGTCAACAAAATCAATCTTTACCGAAAACTCAATTGGAACTTGCCCGGTTGCGAAGCCTTGAGCAGCCTCCATACTTTCGGGCGCGCTGGCCACTCCAAAGATTCTGGAAATTGTCGTTGGGTCGGGTCCGCCATTGCCTTGCTGCTCCGCCCATTCGCCAATCTGGTCTTTTAGATTGAGTGACTTGCCAAGCTCGCTATCTCGTAGCATGTCGAGTCGCAACTCAAAAGCTAAAACCGCCTTTTGGCTCTCTTCGATCGGAACAGTTTGAGCCTGAGCATGTGAGCCCAGCAAGCCAACAAAGAGTAAAGAAAAAAGTAACGCCGTCCGCATATTTAACTCCTAATTTCAAGTCAGAATTCTTAAGTCTAAAATTAAGCCGAACGACTATTTGATTCGGCTCAGTTCTTTTTGAAAATCACATCTACTAAAAGCAGCCATGTTTCAATTTTGGTTTTAACACAAAACCACTCTCAGGTATTTTGAAAAAGCATGAACGCACTCAGTCATTCGACAATTCACAGCAATATCAATGACCGAACAACCGAACATCGAAGCATTCATGTTTGGTGGCGCAGGGAACAGATTTTACGAATGATCTTTAATGAACGTCATCGCTTTTGAAAGAGCTTCCCCAATCATCCCTGGCTTCTTGCCACCCGCTTGAGCGAGATCAGGCTTTCCGCCACCGCCACCGCCAACCACTGGCGCGATCTCGCGAACCCAGTTGCCAGCACTAAGCCCACTTTTAATGAGATCGTTGCTAACTCCAGCCGACAGCAGTACCTTGCCTTCCCCCGTACTGGTTGCAAAAAAGACTGCGATGGAGGTCGTTTTCTTCCGAATTTGATCAATCATTTGACGCATGAAGGCTGAATTCGAGTTTGGCAGCTCTTTGATAAGAACTTTGATCTCACCCAGGAGCTCGGCTTCTTCAATCAGCGCGTCAATGTCGATATTGCTGGCTTCACTTAAACGTTCAAGTTCAAGCGTGAGCGTTTTCACTTCCTCGGTCATGCTCACCACTCGATCGGCAACATCTTTCAACGGTGTATTCAACGCAGTCGCGGTTGATCGCAACGCATTTCGAACATCGATATAGCTCGGGGAAGTTGCGTTGGTGGATCCACCACCTTTTTTCTCATCCGCGTTTTTTGCTTTCGACTTTTTCCCAGAGCCAAGCTGCTTCTTGAGGTCTTTGACTTCGTTGGCAAGTCTTTCAACAGCCGCTGGAACGTCCATGACCGAAACGCCGAGCAAGTCAGTAATCTTGCTGGCGGAAGCTTCAATACTCTGCTGATGAGCCTTTGCCTTGTCGCCAGTCAATGCCACGATTCTTCGCGTTCCTGACGACACGCTTTCTTCGGAAATAATCTCGAAGGCTTCAGCCTGCCCAATGTCATCCAAGTGAATGCCACCACACAGCTCCTTACTAAATTCACCAATCGAAACCATGCGCACGGGATCCGGATACTTTTCGCCAAACAACATCATCGCGCCTTCGCCTTTGGCTTTTGCCAATGGAAGTATGTCAGCTCGAATTTCTCCACCTAAATTTACTTTTTCGATTGTTTGTTTCTCAATCTCGGCGAGCTGTTTCGGCTCAACAGCGTTTAGGTTTGAAAAGTCAAACCGTAGCATGTCGTCGGTTACCTTGGAGCCACGTTGCTGAGCGTGTTCACCAAGCGTCTGTTGCAACGCATAGTGCAGTACGTGCGTTGCAGAATGTGCCCGCCGGATCGCGTTACGGCGAGTTTCGTCAACAGAAGCCGTGACGGTTTCACCTTCTTTGATTTCGCCTTCAATCATGTTTCCTAAATGAATAAATACGTCGCCGTTCTTTTGGGTATCGACGACTTTGAACTTACCACTGGGCCCTGCCAGGACTCCAGTGTCTCCGACTTGCCCACCGGATTCAGCGTAGAAAGGAGTACGGTCAAGAACGACAAACTGTTCGGAATCGGAATCGGGCAGTAGCGTCTTCTCACGAAATTGAACCTTTTTCTGTTCATCTTTTTCACCTTCGGTCACTTGCTTAATCAGTCCACAAACCACGCCAGCCGACTCAACCAATTCGTACGCCAGAAATTCTGTTGATTTAACTTCTCGTTTGATGTCGTCAATCGGCCCGAAGTCGCCCATGACGCCTTTTGATCCCTTACCACTATCGATGCCATGTTGATCCATGGCGATGTTGTAACCATCCCAGTCGAACTCCAGCTTTCGCTCCTGGGTAATCGCAGCGAATAGCTCCGCAGGAATTCCGTACGTTTGATAAAGATCCGCTGCCTCTTTGCCATCGACCTTGGCTTCACCCGATGATTCCATTTTTGAGAAGATGGATTCGATCCGCTCAAGTCCATCATCTAGCGAACCAAAGAAGCTCGTTTCTTCATGCTTAATGATGTCGGCAACACGATCAGCCGTTGACTTAAGATCTGGATAAGGATCGGCCATCTGCGTTACAACTTCTGGAACAAGCTGGTAGAGAAACGGTTCGCGCAATCCCATTTCGTGCCCCTGCAGTACAGCTCGCCGCAGCAACCGGCGAATCACATACTCTTCTTTCTGCGATCCCGGATATACATTCTCGTGAATCGACATCGTACAAGCGCGGACGTGATCAGCGATTCGGCGGAGACGACGCCCATCTTCATTTTCTGAATCGTATTTTCGACCGACCACATCAGCGGCAGCCTCAACGATCGGTAGCAAGGTATCGATGTGATAGTTTGTTGAAACACCTTGTAGTGTCGCGGCAATTCTCTCCAGCCCCATGCCGGTATCAATATTCTTGCTCGGCAAAGGGTGGAGGTTGTTAGGCGGATCGCCCACCCGATCGAACTGCGTAAAAACCAGATTCCAAATCTCGCACTCAGGCCCGTTCTCCGGATGAAAGAAAATTTCGCTGCAAGGCCCCGATACTCCATCGGGCCCATTGGTCGGAGCACCGGCCGGCCAGAAATTATCGTCTTCACCCAATCGTTCAATCCGATCGAGCGAAAGGCCAACCTCTTTGTGCCAAATGTCAGAGGCTTCATCGTCATCCAAATAGACAGTCACGGTGAGCTGATCCGGGTTGAGCCCCAGCCATGACTTGTCGGTCAAAAATTCCCAAGCCCAGTGAATTGCATCCCGTTTGAAATAGTCGCCGAAACTGAAATTCCCCAACATTTCAAAAAAAGTATGGTGATAAGCCGTTCGGCCAACGTTCTCTATATCTCCTGTGCGCAGGCATTTTTGCGAAGTCGTCGCCCGCGTGAAATCGAGATCGACTTTACCGAGAAAGTGATCCTTGAATTGGTTCATGCCAGCCGGCGTAAATAAAACTGTTTTGTCCCACTTGGGAACCAAAACATCACTGGGACATTCGGTGTGGCCTTTTGATTTAAAAAAATCCAGATACCGGCGACGTATTTCGTTCGTTTTCATAGTTTTTCCGTGAGTTACTGAGCCTTCAAATATATCGCGACCCCGTTTGCAGGACTAGAAGAGCCAATTTTCACGGAAATAATGAGCGAGTTTCACCAAAACTATCATCCGAGTAAGCTGTTAAATATTCACAATCGTTCGATATTCGTTTCGTTTAATAGCATTCGCAAACTGTGAATTCGCTTCCTTTCGAAAATGAAATCGAAAATCGAAATCAAAGGCAGATTGCGATCGATAAGATCCACGCCCCATTTCTACCCGGAGTCGTTGATTCATGAATCACACAAACCTTTCCGCTGACCTTTTGGTTGGCCTCGTCCTGCTATTGTTTGTTGGTTCGTTCGCCAATGGACAAGGACCAGGGCCTAATACTCCCGACACAAAACTTGTCACCGAGTTCGATACCGACGGCAACGGCGTTCTCGATTCAGAAGAAAGAAAGCTCGCCAGAAAGGCGATTCAGGAAAAATCTGCTGCCGGTGGCCGCCGAAGAGGCCCACGAAGAAGGCGTGGCAGCCAGGTGACTGGCAAACCGGGAGCCAAGCTGTCGATTGACGACTTGGATCCAGCGGAGATGGAGAAAAACCAAAAAGCTGAACTCTATGACACATCAGTCTTGCGTACCATTTTCCTTGAATTCGAAGCGGACGACTGGGAAAAAGAAATGGCGGACTTTAAGCCATCCGATGTCGAGGTTCCCGCCAAGATGACGGTCGACGGAAAAGTCTATCCTAACGTCGGAGTCAGTTTTCGCGGTGCATCTTCTTTCTTCATGATTCCTGAAGGCTTAAAACGCTCGCTTAATATTTCGATGGACTACTTGGATCCCGAGCAGAAACTCTATGGCTACAAATCGCTCAACCTGCTGAACTGCAATGGCGATGCCGCCATGATGAGCTCAGCCATCTACTCTCAATTGGCGGGAGCAAAAATTGCCACGCCTAAAGTCAACTATGTCAAAGTCGTTATCAACGGGCGCAGCTGGGGAATCTACACCAGCAGCCAACAATTCAATAAGACGTTTCTCAAGGAGAACTTCGACACGAAGAAAGGGGCTCGTTGGAAAGTCTCGGGCAATCCAAGAGGCGATGGTGGACTGCGATATCTCGGCGAGGACCTAGAGCCCTATCGAGAAAGATTCGAAATCAAATCCAAAGACAAAGAGGAGTCGTGGCAAGCCCTGATCAATCTTTGCAAAGTCCTTAACGAGACTCCTGCCGACAAGCTTGAGAAAGCCCTTAGTCCAATTCTTGACATTGATGGCGCCCTTTGGTTTCTCGCCGTCGATGTTGCGTCGGTCAATAGTGATGGCTATTGGACAAGAGCGAGCGACTACAGCATTTACCTTGACCCAGATGGAAAATTTCACATTTTACCTCACGACATGAATGAATCGTTTCGAATTTCACAAGGTCGCGGCGGGCCTCCCGGAGGCGGACCAGGTGGTGGCCCACCTCGTGGCTTCGGTGGCTTCGGCGGACTTGGTGGCCCTCCAGGTGGAGGACCTCCCGGTGGAGAGCAGGGCGGTGGCCCTCCTCAACAAAATGAACGACGCAGACGCGGCGGTGGGCCTCCCGGCGGTGGCGGGCCAGGCGGTGGAGGCGGACATGGTGGAATCGACCTCGATCCATTGATTGGCTTGGACAATGATCGCATGCCTCTACGTAGTAAACTGCTTTCCATTCCGAAACTACAAACACGCTATCTTCAATACATGCGCACGATCGCCACCGACCATATGGACTGGAAGAAAATGGGCCCCCAGGTCGAGCAGTTTCGCGACTTGATTGCGAAAGAAGTTAAAGCCGACACTCGAAAGCTCACGACCTGGGACGCTTTTCAAACGGCGACCAACACTAAATCACCAACGAAAGCGGGCAGCCTTCGAGAGTTCTTCGAGAAGCGAACCGAGTTCTTGCTGAACCATGAAAAAATCAAGAACTTGCCCACGGTGGATTAGAAACGGTAACCCAAACTGGGCGCTAAAGGGGCTGACGAAATGGTCGGAACGAACTGCGTCGATTTAAAACTGAGGCTGGACTCGCGAGAGCCCAGCTTTTTTTTATGCTAACTTGGGTTTGAAGAATCAACATGGATTCAATACTCCAGTGAAAGATGCGACATGGCTTGGATTGAACAAGTGGACGGCGATCAGTGGGCAGGAGAATTGGCTGTACTACGCCCTCAAGTTGCTGATCGTGAAACGGGGGAAGTCGACAACATCATGCGGATTCATTCGCTCGATTCTGGCAGCATGCGAGCCCATTTGGCAATGTACGTTCAAGCGATGCGTGGCACCACTTCGCTGCCCAAGTCTGAACGAGAAATGATTGCGATCGTTGTCAGCAAAGCAAACGAGTGTGAATACTGACTCGTTCATCACCGGCGCGGTCTGCGCCAGCTCCTGCAAAACGACGAATTGACACTCGCCATCGAAAACGATTTCGCTAATGCCGAAGGGCTTTCGGATAAACGCAAAACGATGCTTTCTTACGCTCTCAAGCTAACTCAGTCACCTCAATCAATGCGTCGCCAGGACGTGACCAAACTGCGCGACGTCGGCTATTCCGACACCGACATTTTGCACATCGCGGAAGTGACAGCGTATTACGCTTACGTGAATCGAATCGCGGACGGATTGGGCGTGGAAATTGAGGGAGCTTGAATTGAAAGCTACCCGCATTCGAAACGACTCGAAACGACAAAAAAGAAAAGCGTAGGCAACGTTTGCCTACGCTTCTAAATTTTCAAGTTGCCAACCCAACGGAAATTATCAATAAGCGTCAACCTACTTCTTGGCGGACTTTTCGACTTCTTCCAAGACTTCAGACATGTCTTCGACATACCCACCAGCGGCAAGCACTTTCAGGCGAATCTCTTCGCAAACATCTTTATTCTCGATCAAGAAGTTACGAGCCTTCTCCTTGCCTTGTCCCAAGTGAGTCGTGCCGTACTTAAACCAAGATCCACTACGCATCACGATTTTGTGGGCGACGCCAAGGTCAAGCAAATCGCCTTCGTAACTGATACCGTTGGAGTGCATCATGTCGAATTCGGCGATGCGGAACGGAGGAGCAACTTTGTTCTTCAC